>DASUTU010000127.1:0-57889 GCA_036374435.1 Actinomycetota bacterium
GACGTTCCAGGCTGCGGCCTCGACAGCTGCGACGGACTACGCCGTGAGCGTTGCCAGCGACGATGATTCGTTCGCCGCCGCGCGGCTCTCCGCGTCGGGGACGTGCTACGCGATCGTCGACCAGACGGTCACTGCTGCACCGATCACGGCCGGCACGTACCGCACGTCGCCGGCTGCCTGTGACGGTGCCACGCACCTCGCTGTGACCGCAAGCGACGGAAGCTGGTAGTCCACGCCTCGAGGAAAGGGGGCGGCTCTCGGGCCGCCCCCTTTGCCATGCCTGGAATCGGGTATTCCGCGCTGAGCTGATCAAGGCCCGAGTCGACTACACCGACACCCTCCGTGTGGATCATGCTCGACGACATCGCCCTTGTGACGAAGTGGGTTTCACCCTGATCGAGCTGATGGTCGTGATCCTGATCATTGGCATCCTCATCGCGATCGCCCTCCCCACGTTCCTCGGCGCCAGGACGAGGAGCCAGGACCGCGCTACCCAGGCGAACCTCCGAACGGGCCTCGCCGCGGCCCTGACAAACTGGGCCGAGTTCGGCAATTACGACGGGTTCGACCAGGCCGCAGCACAGGCTGCCGAGCCGGCCATGGACTGGCAGCCGGCTGGCGACCCGGCGGCCGGCCAGATCGCCATCCAGGTCGCGGCAGGCCAGGACCTGCTGCTGGTTAGCCGCTCCCGTGGCGGGACGTACTTCTGCCTCCGGCAGCTCGCGAACAGTCCGGCGTTCGACAAGGGGAGGGGTCTCGTCTTCGCCGACGTGGACACTGGCCCCGAATGCACGGGCGGCTGGTAGCCCTCAAGCAGACCCCCGTTCGACCGATGCCTAGAAGTGATGGCTGGAGCTTTGGCATGACCGGGAACCGGGGGCTCTTCGTTCGATTCCACGCTCGGCTGCGGGACGAGCGTGGCTTCAGCCTGGTCGAGGCGATCATCGCCATCACGGTGATCTTCGGGGCGCTGACCGTTCTTGCCTACAGTGCTTCTAGTGGGTTCGGGTACCAGGCGCTCTCTCGCGAGCGGCAGGGCGCCACAGCGATCGCCGACAAGCTAATGGAGCAGGCCCGAGGCCTAGCCTACGCGAAGATCCAGGCGGGGCTGAAGGCCTCCGATCTGGCCTCAGACGTCACCCAGGGGTTCGTGGTGAAGGATTGCCCGGGAGACCCGGCGATCCCGACCACATATCGACTCAAGCCGGAATCCGGTGACCCTTGCTCGGGGGACAGGATCGTCGCAAGCAGCTCGGATTCGGACACGCCGCCGCTTGTCCCGCATGAGCGGAGCTTCGGGGCCCCGGAGGGCTACCCAACGACCTATCAGACAAGGGTCTATGTCACCAACAACAACCCGGCGAATGAGCCCTACCGCGTCGTGGTGGTCGCCGGCTGGGGTGTCGGAGCTGTGAACGGAGTTGCTCGTTCGATCACCACCGAGTCGCTCTTCTATTCCCCGACGGGGTGCGTGAGCAACCAGACCCACCCCTATGCGGCGCCATGCCAACCGTTCTTCTACGGGCAAGCGCAGATCCCCCGGGGGGCGGTGACGATCACCGGCACGATCGGTGGCTTCTCGCCCGTCGAAGCCCACCTCTACACTGCCGGCGCCGAGGCGAATGCGCAGCAGGAGCAGTTCAGCGCGGCACAGTCTTCGCTTTCGCAATCCGGGGCAGCCCTGGATGACAGCTTGGAGATCACGGAGACGGTGGGCGGCTCCGCTCAGACGACCGCGGCATCCGACACCGACCCGAGCGGCACGATCCCGCCGTACGGCGACGCGCTGCTCATCCCGGTGCCGGGTGGAACCCTGTCTTCTGACCCGGGCCAGTCGCCCGTCACCGTCACGGCGCCGAGTGGCGATAGCGGAGCCGCACAAGCCGCCACCGCCGCCGGCGCCGGCCAGCTGTGTCCCCCGTGGGGGTTGGAGAATGATGCCGCGATCTGCTCGGGAACCCACATCCAACAGGGGTCGGCGGAACCCGGAGGGACTCTTTCGGCGACGGCCGACCTTTCGAACGTGTACGGAGTCAACCTTGGTACCGCGAGCCTCGCCACGATCGCCGCACCGAGCGATCCGAGCAAGGCGCTGGTGGATCGCGTCCTCGCAACCGGCGTCGACGGCCAGCTCGCTTCGACCGTGTGGCGAAGCTTCGGAACTGTGAGCCTTGGTGGATCGCCGACAACGCTCGCGTCGCCGCTCTATCCGGCCGGGTGGGTCCCCGGTTCCTACCTCGTCACGATGAACGGATATCGGGATACGGCGACGGCGTCGTCGGGGACCGGGGCACCCGTTCCTTCAGGGGCCGTGGATCCGGGAGCAACCGTCACGTTCTGGAACGGGACGACGTTCGTGACGCAGAGCGCGAGCCTGGCGGTCCAGCCGGGGCCGTTGACGATCATCGACAACGTCGACGGTCGTCAGGTGCTGATCGAGATCACCTCGACCGAGTTTGCCCCGGCCACGCTCGCTCCAACCTCAACTGAATGCGCCGACCTCGCCGGCTCGCTGTGTGATGCCGACGCACAGATGACCGGCCCGCTCAGCGGGACGATCTCGTACAAGGTCACGCTCGATCCGTTCACGACCCCGGTCATAGCCGTCGACCTCTCCGTGCAGGTCGAGCTGGGCACGATGATCGCACGGAGCCTCTACCAGCCGGCGCCACAGGCGGGATGACGATGAACCCATGGTTCGGTGACGTGGCGCGCCTCCGACGCCGGGCGTCCTCTGAGGACGGCTTCAGCCTCGCAGAGGTCCTGGTCACCATGATGATCATGGGGATCGCCCTGCCCATCTTCTACGGCGTGCTCTCGTCCGTTCAACAGAGCGCGGCCCGCAACGACTACCTCAGTCGCGCCAACGACCAGGCGCGGCTGGCCGTCGAGGAGCTGGACCGAGAGATCCGTTCGGGCAACGTCCTGTACGACCCCGCCAACGAGTCTCCATCTCACTTCACGATGCGGATCTACACGCAGGCGAACGCGACGACCCGAGCCGAGTCGTTCGGCACTCCGGGGTACGTGTGCGCGCTCTGGACGATCGATGACGATGGGCGCCTGATCAAGAACATGTGGCCACCGAACAGGCTTGGTGAATCGACGGGCTGGCGGGTCGTCGCCGAGGGCATCGTGAACCGAGATCAGGACCCGCTGTCGAACGGCTACGCGTTCGTGCTCGATAGCGATCTGAGCAAGGGACGCCGGACCGTCAACATCAAGCTGCTGGTCAACCCGAACCCCGACAGCTCGTGGTCGAGGACGGTTCTGGTGGAAACGGCCAGCACCGGCCGAAACACCTCATACGGATTCCCGGAGGACGTCTGCAATGGCACTCCATCCTAGACATCGCTCTCTGATGGTCAGGATCGGCGACGAGCAGGGGATGACCATGGTGATCGCCCTCCTCGTGGTCTTCGTGGTCCTGATCCTGTCCTCCATCGTGGTACAGCAGGCGATCCACAACGTCGATCAGAGCGGGCGTGATCGCGACCGGCTTCTGTCCGTCGACGCCGCCGAGGCCGGGCTCGACTGGTTCTACAACCACCTCGAGACGACGACACTGCAAGACCTCCGTGACAGTGCCGTCGCGCACACGAGCGATTCGCCGATGGTCGTCGATCTCCAGACGCAGCCGAAGACGGCCACCTTCACCACGCACGCCGTCTACTACCGGGCCGATGGCACCGAGATGCCCCCCGCGGAGTTCACGAGCACCAACTACCCGGCGTCTGTGTTCATCCGGTCCGTCGGGACGGTCGCGGGGGACGAGCCCAGAACGATGGAATCGTGGGTCAACCTCCAGCCCGTCTACGGGGGCTTCGGGGCCGCGATCGTGACGATGAACGGCCTGAATCTGATCAACAACCTGACCCTCAACGGCTACTCGACGAACGACGCGGACATCTACGTCAACTGTGGGGATCTGACGATCAAGAATCAGCCCAACATCTTCGGAAGCATCTACGTGGTTGGAGGAACGGGATGTTCGCCGGTCACCGCCGGCAATGCCACGCTCGAGGGCAATTCCACGTTCCGCCAGAACCTGTGGGCAAACGGATCCGTTATCATCGCGAATCCCTCGACGGTCATGGGGAACGTCATCTCCTCCACGTCGTCGATCTCCGTGACCGGGACCGTCGGGGGCAACGCCACGGCTGGGACGACGATCAACGGAAGCTGCCTCGGGCCGACGTGTACGAACATCGGTGGCACGAGCACGCCCAATACCGTGCAAGGGCCACCTCCTCCACAGCCCCTTCCCCAGATCCGCTGGGTTCCCTCGGACTGGACGGATTCCAACGAGACCAAGCCGGATGCGCCCTATACCATCGTGGAGTTCTCTACTCCCGATACGGCCAGGGCCGCGATCCTGAACGGCACGCTGCCGAGTGGGAACGTGGTGGTTCGGATCAACTCGACGTCGCCCCTCGTCTTCAGCAACAACACGGAAGTCACCCTCAACGGCAACCTCGCCATCGTCACGGACGGCGCCATCACGTTCGAGAACAAGGACGTGTGGACCGGTGCAGGGTCGAAGAAGAAGCTGTTCCTCATCGACGCGTACCGAGACGGACTGATCTGTTCGCCGGCCTACGACGTGACGACGGCCAACAACACGGACTTCGTGAATCTCGACGTCTTCTTCTACTCGCCGTGCTCGGTGAACATGAACAACCAGAACAAGAACTTCAGCGGCCAGATCCTCGGCGGGACGGTGAATATCAACAACCAGTTCGTGCTGAACTACGTGCCCGTCCGGGTCCCTGGTGCTGGCGAGGTCACTGGGTTCCGTGAGGACATCGCCTATATCCGGGAAGTCGTGAACACGTCCTGACGAGGTTTCTCCCGAGCCCACGGTAGCGTTGCCCCGGTATGATCGCTGTCCGCCTTCTCATCGCGGTGCCGCTCGGGCTCGTGTTCGGCAGCTTCCTCACGGTGGTGACCCACCGCGTCCCGGCGGGGGAGTCCATCGTTCGCCCCCGATCCCGCTGCCCGAGCTGCGGGACCCAGCTGCGCGGGGCGGACAACGTGCCGGTCGTCTCCTGGCTGATGCTTCGAGGGCGTTGTCGTTCGTGTGGTGCGCGGATCTCGGTGGTGTACCCGCTGACCGAGCTCGCCACGGCTGGGCTGTTCGTCGGGACCGCCTTGCGGTTCGACGACCTCTGGCTCGCGGTGCTTCTGGCGCCGTTCGCTGCGGTCCTGCTCGCCCTGGCGATCATCGACCTGCGGACGAAGAAGCTGCCCAACCGGATCGTGTATCCGAGCGTGCTGATGTCGGTGGCCTACCTTCTCCTGGCCCGGGTGGCCGGCGCGCCGATCGACCTCGGGGACGCGGCGATCGGATTCTTCGCCTACGGAGGCGGGATGTTGATCGTGGCCGTGATCGCGCCGAGGGGCATGGGGATGGGCGATGTCAAGCTCGCCGGGTTGATCGGGCTCGTACTCGGCGCTCTGGGCATCCGATTCGTCGGGGTCGCTGCTGCGATGGGGATCCTGATCGGGGGCGTGGCGGCGATGGTGGCTCTGCTCTTCGGTGCCACTCGCAAGACTGGGATTCCGTACGGGCCGTCGATGGCGTTCGGCGCCCTGGTCTCGCTGTTCGCCGGGTCGGAGATCGCCGACGCGTATCTCCGGCTGCTCGGGGCCTGACTCGGTCGGTCCGCGATCAGGTGCAGTCCCGCCGTCGTTCGAGGCCGGATCGGCCCACCACCAGGTGATGGATCTCGGCCAGGGTCTCGCGTCGTGCGAGCAGGACCCGCACCGCCGCGGCGACCGGGCCCGGGCTGGTCCACAACTTCCGCGTGCTCCTGAACCCGGACAAACACGTCCTGCACCTGCCGTGGCTCCACGAACGCCGCGAAGGGCTGCTCGAGCTCGGGCTCGAGCCCCTGGGGGCGCTCGTCCGCAAGAAGGCCACGTACACCACGGACTTCATCTCCCCTCCGCCCGAGGGGGCCGTACCCGGACTTCGACGAGGAGCTCGAGCGCGTGCTGGCCACCCCGCACGACGAGGTGGCCAAGGAGATCGAGATCCTCTATTCGGACGGGGGGGGGCGATGCCCCCGGAGGCCCGAGCTTTCCTGGACGAGCCGGCCGAGGCGCTCGAAGGCCTCGTGAACCTGCTCCGCCGCTACTGGGCGGTCGGCATCGAGCCCCACTGGGCGAGGATCCGCGCGTTGCTCGAAGGTGACGTCCTGTACCGGGCTCGGCGAGCGGCCCTCGAGGGCTCGAGCGCGATGTTCACCGAGCTGCATCCGGAGGTGACCTGGGACGAGGAGCAAGGCGTCCTGACCAGGCTGAAGATCGGCAAACATCACGACCAGGACGTCGAGCCGGCCGGGCGCGGCCTCGTCCTGATCCCGGTCGCCATGGCCCACCCCAAGCTGATGATGGTGACCGACCCTTCCTGGCAGCCGACGATCGCGTACCCGCCCGCGGCGTGGCGAACCTGTGGGAGCGGGATCCCGCCCCCGACGGCGAGGCCCTCGCCGAGCTGGTGGGGGAGACCAGGGCGGCCATCCTCCGCGAGCTCGAGGTCCCGATGACGACGGGCGAGATCGCGGCCCGCCCGGGCATCACGTCCGGCGCGGTCTCCCAGCAGCTCGCCCAGCTCCGGCGGGCCGGCGTGGTGGACGCGACCAGGAGCGGCCGAGGCGTCTACAGCAGCCTCACGCCGGTGGGCGAGCGGTTGGTCGAGCTGCTGCGAGGCTAGGCCGAAGCTCCTTCCCGCTTGATCCCGGTTTTCGCGCCTGGAGGTCGCCGAACCCCCCCACGTCTGTGACTCCTGTGACTTCTGACAAAAAGAGCTAATTACATCCATGTAGTTTAGCCTGGCGTGCCGAATGTGTTGGAGAGAGACTCTTGACCATGGATGTGGCTCTTGTTACTTTCCGGGACCCTGGTGCTCGAGGGAGGATTGAAGCAGATGAGGCAACAGAGGCGCATGAGGTTAATGTGGCAGATGTGCTATATGTGGAAGATGTGAGAGATGGGCAAACGTCGGCCGTTCGTGGGTGACCGGCTCCTGACCGTGGGTGAGGTGGCGGCCACGATGCGGGTCTCGAACATGACCGTGTACCGGCTGATCAAGACCGGCCAACTCCCGGCGATCCGGGTGGGCAAGAACTACCGGATCCGGGAGTCCGACATGGACCGGTATCTGTCCGAGCGGTCGGTGTGAGCGGGGGGACGAGGGTGGCGCGTCGAGGGGGTTGGAGCGGGCGACAGGCGGGAGACCACCTGCTCACGGTGGCCGAGGTCGCCGCGACCATGCGGGTCTCGAACATGACCGTGTACCGGCTGATCAAGAGCGGGGACCTGCCGGCGATCCGGGTGGGCAAGAACTACCGGATCCGGGAGTCCGACATGGACCGGTATCTCGAGCAGCGCCAGGTGGAGGGCGCGTAGTGGCCAGGACCAGGATCGGGGTCGACGTGGGATCAACCGCCGCCCGCGTGGCGGAGGTCGCCGTCGGCGACGTCCCGGTGATCGTTCGCGCCGCCCAGGTGCCGCTTCCGGTCGGGGCCGTCGAGGCCGGCGAGGTCCGCGATCCGGCCGCCGTGGGTGAGGCCCTGCGGACCCTCTGGAGACAGGCCGGCGTGAAAGGCAAACAGGTGTATCTGGGGGTCGGCAACCAGCGCGTGGTCGTCCGCGAGGTGGCCCTGCCGTGGCTCCCGGAGAAGGAGCTCCGCGACTCGCTGGCCTTCCAGGTGCAGGAGTTCATCCCCATGGCCGCCGACGAGGCCGTGCTGGACTTCGATCCGCTCGGCGAGATGGACCAGGGTGGACGCCGGATGCAACGGATCCTCCTCGTGGCCGCGAACCGGGGGATGGTGAACGCGCTCGTCGAGGCGGCGCTCGCTGCCAAGCTCGACCCGCAGGGCATCGACCTCACCCCGTTCGCCTCGGTGCGCGCCGTCGGCGGCGGCGGCGAAGGCCTGGACCTCGAGTACGGTGGCGACGAGGCGGTCGTCGACGTGGGCGCGCACGTCACCAGCATCTGCGTGCACGACCGAGGCGTGACCCGCTTCGTCCGGATGTTGCCCTCGGGCGGCCGGGACGTCACTGTGGCGATCGCCCGCGGGCTCGGCATCGACGAGGAGGTCGCGGAGACCCTCAAGCGCGGGGAGCCGGCCGGTCTTCCGCCGCCCCCGGAGCAGGAGACGCCGCCGGAGCCGGCGGAACTGCCCGGCCAGGAGGAGGTCCGCCGCCTGGCCCTCTCGCGGGCCACGAGCTTCGTCGACGAGATCCGATCGTCCCTGGAGTTCTACGCGGCGCAGGTTCCCGGCGCGCGGATCGCGCGCGTGATCGTCACGGGCGGCGGCTCGCGCCTGGACGGGTTCCTCGAGCTCCTCCAAGAACGGATGCCGGTCGAGGTCGACCGGGGGCGCCTCTTCGAGCGGACCAAGTCGGAGCTGCAGTTGCCCCCCGAGGCCGAGGCCGAGGTCGAGGCCGTGCTGCCGGTGGCCGTGGGGCTCGCCATCCCCGACCGGAGGCGGTCGTGAGCCAGGTCAACCTCCTTCCCCCTGAGCTCCGCGAGCGGCAGCGGGTCCGCCGAACCACCTCCCTGGTGGTTCTCGGTGGGATCGTCGTGATCGCCCTGGTCGGGGTGTTCTACTTCCTGCAGACCCAGCGGCTGTCGGCCGTCGAGGGTGATCTGGCGGCCCAGGAGGACCGCAACGCCCAGCTCCAGGCACAGATCGCGGACCTCGAGCAGTTCGCCGATCTCCAGGCGCAGCTCGCCGAGCGGCAGCAGCTGCTCGCGACGCTGTTCGTCAACGAGGTGTCCTGGTCGGCGGCGCTCCTCGACATCTCGAGGGTGATTCCGGACTCCTCGTATCTGACCAGCCTGACCGGCCAGATCACGCCGCCCACCTTGGCCGCTCCGGGAACGACCGAAACCACCCTCATCGGCAACATGAGCTTCCAGGGGGTGGCGCGAGAGACCGAGACGATCTCCACGTGGCTCACCCGGCTCGAACAGATCCAGGGCTGGGTGAACCCCTGGGTGAGCAGCGCCCAGGAAGACGCCGCATTCTCCCGCATCTACACCTTCTCCAGCGGCCTGGACCTCTCCGTGGACGCTGGAACCGAACGCGGCCGGGGGGTACAGCCGTGAACCGGCGCATGCCGCTGTTCGTGGGGATCGGGTTCGCTGTCCTCGCCGTCCTCGTGGTCGTGTTGCTCGTCCTGCCCAAGATGGGACAGGTCGGGGAGAGGCAGGACGACCTCGAGGCGGCGGAGGACGAGGAGATCGCGCTCCAGGTCCAGCTTCGGGCTCTCCAGGACGCGCAGGCTCAGGCGCCCGAGACCGAACGGCGGATCGCTGAGATCGACGAACAGGTGCCGCCCACCGCGGATCTGCCGACCCTGTTCCGGCTCCTCCAGGCGGCGGCCGACCGGTCCGCCGTGGACTTCTTCTCCTTCGCGCCGGGGACCCCCACGCCGGACGCCGAGGGCGGCGGCTTCTCGCTGCTCCCATCCCAGGTCACGGTGAACGGCAGCTACTTCGCGTTGGACGAGTTCCTGTTCCTGCTGGAGACGTTGCCCCGAGCCGCGAAGGTCACGAGCGTCGTGATCTCGCCCGGGGGAGGTGGCGAGGGGACCGCCACGGCAACCGGGTCGACGCTGTCGATGCAGCTGACCGTCGAGTTCTACACCATGGACACCAGCGCGGGTCCGGGCTCCGTCCCGGGACCCGCGGACGGTGTGCCCGGTGCCCCAACCACCCCGCCGACCGACGCGACGGGCGCAACCGGGACCACCGGTGCGACGGGCGAGGCGGCCGGGCCGACCGGTTCCGCCCAAGAAACAGGAGCCTCCTGATGACCCTCACCCCCCGCGACCAACGCATGCTCCAGGTGCTCGGCGTGGTCGCCGGCCTGGCGCTGATCTACCTGCTGTTCACGACCGTGCTGGGAGGGGACGACGGCGGAGACTTCTCCGCGCCCACCGGCCCGACCGCGGGCGCCCCGTCGCCCACGGTGCCGCCGGAGGAGTTGCCGTCCCCGACGCCCCGCGAGACGCTGCCGCCCGTGGACCTGGCCGGCGCCCGGGATCCCTTCTCGATCCCCCCGGGCCTGCAGACCACGCCCCCGGGCGGCGGCGTCAGCCCCACGCAGACGCCCACCGGCACCATCACCCAGCCCCCGCCGACGCAGCCCCCGCCGACGCAGCCGCCACCCACGCAGCCCCCGCCGACCCAGCCCCCGCCGACGAGCCCGCCGCCGACGCAGCCGCCGGAGCCGCAGCCCACCGACGAGATCACGATCGGGGGGCACGACCTGAAGCTCGAGAAGATCAGCAACGAGCGCCAGCGGATCCAGATCGTGGTCGACAAGAAGGTGTGGACGGTGGAGGAAGGGGCGATCTTCGCCGACAGCTTCAAGCTGGTCCGTATCGACGGGCCGTGCGTGAGGATCCTGTTCGGCGACCAGAGCTTCCAGCTCTGTCTGAAGTGACCTGACTCCGGCGGTCGCCAACTCGGGGGGAGCGGTCGCCGGTCGCGAGGGCGGCTCCGCCACGCGGGGCCGCCCTCCACAACCTCCGTCGTCGGGACCAGGGCGCGAGAGGCCGTCTCCTATGATGAGCGCGATGTCGCGATCGTTGCGCCTGATCACCGCCGGCGAGTCGCACGGGCGGGGACTGGTGGGCGTGCTCGAGGGCCTCCCGGCCGGTATCCCGGTCTCGCCAAAGGCGATCGCGGACGAGCTCGCCCGCCGGCGGCTCGGCTACGGCCGCAGCGGGCGGCAGAAGCTCGAGGCGGACGCGTTGCGGATCGTCTCCGGCGTCCGGCATGGCCGGACCCTCGGCAGCCCCGTGGCGGTCACGATCGAGAACGCCGAGTGGGAGCAGAAGTACCGCGAACTCATGGGGGTCGAGGGCGAGATCGACCCGGCGGACAAGCTGACGCGCCCGCGGCCGGGACACGCGGACCTCGCGGGCGCGCTGAAGTACGGGTTCGACGACGTCCGGAACGTGCTCGAACGCGCCAGCGCGCGCGAGACGGCGGCGCGAGTGGCGCTCGGGGCGGTGTGCAAGGCCCTTCTGGGCGAGCTCGGCATCTCGGTCGTGTCCCACGTCGTGCGGATCGGCTCGGTCTCCACCCGTTCTCGCCGCGTGCCCGGCCCCGGCGACGTGGAGGTGGTGGACGCGTCTTCCGTGCGGTGCCTGGACGGGAGGACGAGCGCCCGGATGGTGCAGGAGATCGACCGGGTGCGCAAGGACAAGGACACGTTGGGAGGCGTGTTCGAGGTGATCGCGTACGGCTGTCCGCCGGGCCTCGGGTCCCACGTCCACTACGACCGCAAGCTCGACGCCAGGCTGGCGCTGGCGTTGATGAGCATCCAGTCCGTGAAAGGGGTGGAGGTGGGCGACGGCTTCGCCTCGGCCGCCAAGACGGGATCGAAGGCGCACGACGAGGTCTTCCGGGGCCTGCGGCGCCCCACCGCGCGCTCGGGCGGCATCGAGGGCGGGATCAGCACCGGCCAGCCGATCCGGCTCCGCGCGGCCATGAAGCCGTTCTCGACGGTGCCGCGGCCGCTTCGCACCGTGGATCTTCACACCGGACAGGAGGCCGTGGCCATCACGCAGCGAACCGACACCTGCGCGGTGCCGGCGGGGGCCGTGGTCGGCGAGGCCGTGGTCGCGCACGTGCTGGCCGACTCGGTCCTGGAGAAGTTCGGGGGCGACTCGCTCACCGAGACCCGGCGCAACCTGGACGCGTTCGTCGCGGGGTTGCCGTGATCGTCTACCTGGTCGGCATGCCCGGGTCGGGCAAGTCGACGGTCGGCCCGGAGCTGGCGCGACGGCTTGACGTGCCGTTCGTGGAGCTGGACGCCGAGATCGAGCGCGAAGCCGGGATCGCCGTCACCGACATCTTCGAGCAGGAGGGGGAGGCGCGCTTTCGCGAGCTCGAGGCGGCGGCGCTGGTGGAGGCGGCCACGCGGGACCCTTCGGTCGTGTCCTGCGGCGGCGGGGTGGTCCTCGAGCCGGCGAATCGGGTGACGTTGCGGGCCACCGGAGAGGTGGTCTTCTTGTGGGTGCCGCTCGAGGTCCTTCGCGAACGCGTCGCGCCGGCCGAGGACCGGCCGCTCATCCGGGCCGAAGGCGACCTGGAGCGCCTGTATCGGGACCGCGAGTCCCTCTACCGGGAGTTCGCCGCCCACGTCGTGGACGCGAGCGGTCCGCCCGACGAGGTGGCCGCGGCGATCGAGGGGGAGCTGTTGCGGTGGAGCTCGTGAGCGTCGACGTCCCGGGGCGGGCCTACGTGGTCACCGTGGGCGCCGCGCTCCTGGAGGAGGCGGGTGCCCACCTCCCCGAGATGCCCGGCGCCGAGCGCGCCTTCGTCGTGTCCGACCCCGACGTCGGCGAGCGGTACCTCGAACCGCTCGGGCGGGGGTTGGCCGTCCGCGGCCTGGCCGAGGTGCACCTGGGAGTCCCGCCGGGCGAGGAGGCCAAGTCCCTCCAGACGGCCACGGCGCTGCTCCGGCAGCTCGCCTCGCAGGAGGCCCACCGCGACGACGTGGTGGTGGCGCTGGGGGGCGGGGCCGTGGGCGACCTCGCCGGCTTCGTGGCGGCCACCTACATGCGAGGCGTCCCGTTCGTCCAGGTGCCGACCACGTTGACCGCGCAGGTGGACGCCGCGGTGGGCGGGAAGACCGCGGTGAACCTGCCCGAAGGCAAGAACCTGGTGGGGGCGTTCCACCAACCGATCGCGGTCCTGGCCGACGTGACCACCCTTGCCTCCCTGCCCGAACGAGAGTTCCGCTCGGGGCTGGCGGAGGTGGCGAAATACGGCCTCGCCCTGGACCCGGAGCTGCTCGAGCGCTTGGAGCGCGACCCGGGACCGATCCTGTCGCGCGAGCCCGGAGCCCTGGAGGACCTGGTGGTCCGCTGCGTCCGGGCCAAGGCCGGAGTGGTGGCGCGGGACGAACGGGACGCCGGCCGGCGTCTGGTCCTGAACTACGGGCACACGCTGGGCCATGCGCTGGAGCGACTGGACGCGTTCGCCGGCCGCTCCCACGGCGAGGCCATCGCGCTCGGCATGGTGTTCGCGGCCAGGCTGTCCGAGGCGGAGGGACTGGCGGAGCCGGGGCTCGCGGCGCGGCACGTCCGGCTGCTCAGCTCCCTGGGCCTCGAGACGCACGGGGGACTTCCCGACGCCGGCGAGGTGCTCGCGGCGATGAAGCTGGACAAGAAGTATCGAGGCGGGATCCGCTTCGTCCTGCTGGAGGACGTGGGCCGGCCCCGGGTCGTCGAGGCCGTGTCCGAGGACCGCGTCCGGGCCGTCGTCGACGAGATCGGCGGCCGCTGATGCGGGTGTTGTTCCTGTTCGGTCCGAACCTGGGGGACCTCGGGACGCGCGAGCCCGAGCGATACGGGACGCAGACGCTCGAGCAGATCATGGGCGAGGTGGGCGAACGGGCGGCGCGCGTCGGGCACGAGACCGCCTGGAGGCAGTCCGATCACGAAGGCGAGCTCCTGGGGTGGGTGGGCGCCGCCGCCCCCGACGGGTGGGAGGTCGTCGTCCTGAACGCCGGCGCCCTGACCCACTACTCCTACGCCCTGCGAGACGCCGTCGAGGCCACGCCGCTGCCGGTGATCGAGGTCCACATGACGAACATCTACGCGCGCGAGGAGTTCCGGCGCCACTCCGTCATCTCCGACGTTTGCCGGGTGTCAATCGTGGGCGCCGGAGCGGGCGGCTACCACCTGGCGCTCGAGGCCCTTCCGTGGATCACGGCCTGAGGCGAGCCCGGCTGACCGAGCGCCTGAGCGAGCTCGGTGTGGACTCGTTCCTCGTGACGCGCCTGCCGAACGTCCGGTACCTCACCGGCTTCACCGGCTCCAACGCCCAGCTCCTGGTGGCCGTCGGGAACGCCGTCGTGTTCACCGACGGGCGGTACGAGGAACAGGCCGCCCGTGAGGCTCCGGACCTCGATCGCGTGATCTACCTCGACGGGTTCCCGCCGCTGGAGGAGCCGGTCGCGGCCCTCGGGTCGTCCGCGATGGGCTTCGAGGCCGACGGCGTGACGTACCGGTTCGCCGAGCGCCTGCGCGAACGGCTCGAGGGGGTCGAGTTGGTGCCCGTGAGCCAGGAGGTCGAGCGGCTCCGGCTGGTCAAAGACCCCGAGGAGCTCGAGCTCATCGCCCGCGCCCAGCAGGCCACGGATGTCGCGTTCGAGCGGGTCGCGTTGGGGGGAGGCCTGCGCGAGGGCGTGACCGAGCGCGAGGCCGCCTTTGCGCTCGAGTTCGAGATGCGGCGGGCAGGCGCCGACGACCGTTCGTTCGACACGATCGTCGCGTTCGGAGAGAACGCCGCCGAGCCGCATCACGAACCCTCCCTCCGGCCGCTTCGGCGGGGGGACGTGGTGAAGTGCGACTTCGGGGCGCTCGTCGACGGGTACCACACGGACATGACCAGGACGGTCGCGTTCGGCGATCCCGGCGACGAGCTGCGCCGGGTGCGCGACCTCGTGGCCCGCGCCCAGGAAGCGGGGATCGAGGCGCTGCGCCCCGGCGTACCGGTGGCCGAGGTCGACGCGGCCGCTCGAGGAGTCATCGAGGATGCTGGGCACGGACGACACTTCCCCCACGGGCTGGGGCACGGCGTGGGTCTGGAGATCCACGAGGAGCCGCGGCTGCGGCGGGACGGGACCGACGAGGTGCCCGAGGGTGCGGTCGTCACGATCGAACCCGGCGTGTACATTCCCGGGCTCGGAGGCGTCCGGATCGAAGACGTGGTCGAGGTGACCGCCGACGGAGGCCGCTCCATCGCCCGGTCGACCAAGGAGCTGGTGGTGCTGTGAGTGTCTCCACGAACGACCTCAAGAACGGGATGACGCTCGATCTGGACGGAACGCTGTTCCAGGTCGTCGAGTTCCAACACGTGAAGCCGGGCAAAGGCGGGGCGTTCGTCCGGACGAAGCTCCGCAACCTCAAGACCGGCGGGGTGGTGGAGCGCACGTTCAACGCCGGCGTGAAGGTCGGCCTGGCCATCGTGGAGCGCAAGGAGATGCAGTACCTCTACCGCGACGGCGAGCACTTCACGTTCATGGACCTGGAGACCTACGAGCAGCTCCCGGTCGACGCCGATGTGATGGGCGACCTCGCGAACTACCTGGCCGAAGGCGCGAGCGCCCAGGTCTCGGTGCACGCGGGGGTGCCGATCGGCGTCGAGCTCCCCGCGTCCGTGGCCCTAATCGTGGTGCAGACGCAACCCGCCGTCCGCGGGGACACGAAGACGAACACGCTCAAGCCGGCCACGCTCGAGACCGGGTACGTGGCGCAGGTGCCGCTGTTCGTCGAGGAGGGGGAACGCGTCAAGGTGGACACGCGCTCGGGCGGCTACATCGAGCGGGTGAAGTAGGACCATGACGTCGCGGCGCGAGGCGCGCCGCCAAGCCATCGACGTCCTCTTCCAGGCCGACGTGACCCACCGCGACCCGCGCGCCGTCCTGGCCGAGTGGCTGGAGGCAGGGGAGCGGCTGTCGGGATTCGCCCGCGAGCTCGTGGAGGGGGTCGCGGCGAACCGCGAGGACATCGACGAGCTGCTGGCATCCCACGCCGAACACTGGACGGTGGACCGGATGGCCACCTTGGACCGGAACATCCTGCGCGTGGCGTGTTTCGAGCTCCTCCACCGGCCCGACGTCCCGCCGGGCGTCGCGGTCAACGAAGCCGTGGAGACCGCCAAGGAGCTTTCGACCGAGGACTCCGGGCGGTTCGTGAACGGGGTGCTCGGCAGGATCGCCGGCGGTCGGCGAACGATCGCTACGAACGACCTCTGAACGACCCGGCCCCCGAACGGGGCTCCGGAGACGGACCGACCGGGGGACCTACTCCGTCGTCTCGGCCTTGCGTTCGGCGCGCGGTTCGGTGTCGTCGGAGGTGCCGGCCTCCTCGGACTCGGAGGCGCCCTCGGACATGCCCTTCTTGAACTCGGAGGTGGACTTGCCGACCGAGCGCGCCAGCTCCGGCAGCTTCTTCGCCCCGAAGAGCAGGACCAAGACGACCGCGACGACGATCCACTCGGGGCCCGGGCTGTAGGCGACCATGTCCTCCACCTTTCGTGTCCGGCCGGCCGGACGGGTTCGACTCCCTAGTGTAGGCGCTCGGGCCCCGGTTCGGGTCCGCTCGTTGCGGAGGCCCGACGGCGTGGGTATCCTGCCGACGGCCTTCCCCTTTAAGTCCGGTCCCGTGAGGCCGGGAAGGGAGCACCACGATGTCCGGCGACGACGACGCCCCGCCGCACGCGCGGTGGGGCGTTCCTTCGTTCTCGGTTCGCTCGGCTCCATCGGCCGGAGCCCCGCGATGAATCCGGCACGACTCATGGACGAGGCCGAGATCCGGCGGGCGCTCACCCGCATCGCGCACGAGATCCTCGAGCGCAACCGCGGCGCCGAGGCCCTGGCGCTGGTCGGGATCGCGGCGCGAGGCGACGACCTGGCCCGGAGACTGGTGGCCGAGATCGAGCGGATCGAGGGCGCCCGCCCGCCGGTCGGCGTCCTCGACATCACCTTCTATCGGGACGACATCGGGATGCGGTCCGAGGCGCCGGAGGTGCACGAGACTCGTATCGACTTCGACATCACCGGCCGCACGGTCGTGCTGGTGGACGACGTCTTGTTCACCGGCCGGACGATCCGCTCCGCCATGGACGCCCTGGTCGACTTCGGCCGCCCCACGGCGATCCAGCTCGCCGTCCTGGTGGACCGGGGCCATCGAGAGCTGCCGATCCGCGCCGACTTCGTCGGCAAGAACGTGCCGACGCGAAGGGACCAGGACGTGCGGGTGTCGCTGAGGGAGGTGGACGGCGACGACGCCGTCGTCGTCGAGGAGCCCGCGTCCGCCCAGCGGAGCGGGCCGGGAGCCGGGAACCGGATGGGAGACGGGCGCGAATGAACAAACACCTGCTGTCGATCCACGACGTGACCGCCGACGACATCGTCCGCATCCTCGACACGGCCGAGTCCTTCCGCGAGGTCGGCTCCCGCGTGATCAAGAAGGTGCCGGCGCTGCGGGGCCGGACCGTGGTCAACCTCTTCTACGAGAACTCGACCCGGACCCGGATCAGCTTCGAGCTCGCCGCCAAGCGGTTGTCGGCCGACGTCATCAACTTCTCGACCGGCGGCTCGAGCGTGGCCAAGGGAGAGAGCCTGAAGGACACGGCGCTCACGCTGCAGGCCATGGGGGCCGACGCCATCGTCATCCGCCACTCCTCCAGCGGCTCGCCGTTGACCCTCACCAAATGGGTGCGGGGCAGCGTGCTGAACGCCGGCGACGGCACCCACGAGCACCCCACGCAGGCGCTCCTGGACCTGTACACGATGCGCGAGCGTCTGGGCCGGCTCGAGGAGCTGCGCGTGGCGATCGTGGGCGACGTGTTGCACTCGCGCGTGGCCCGGTCGCTCTCGTTCGCGCTGGTGAAGATGGGAGCGGAGGTCACCCTGGTCGGGCCTCCGACGTTGATCCCGGCGGACGCGCCGGCCTGGGGCGTCCAGGTCTCCTACGAGCTCGAGTCCGTGCTGCCGAAGCTGGACGTCTGCTACATGCTGCGCGTCCAGAGGGAGCGTCAGCGCCAGCAGTATTTCCCGAGCGTGCGCGAATATTCGCGCCTGTTCGGCCTGAGCGCCGGCCGCGTAGGGATGTTGCCCCAGGGGTCGCTCATCATGCACCCCGGCCCGATGAACCGCGGCGTCGAGATCGACAGCGACGTCGCCGACCTGCCCCAGGCGGTGATCGAGGAGCAGGTCACGAACGGCATCGCCGTCCGGATGGCGCTCCTGTACTTGCTGCTCGGGGGCGGGGCGGAGGCCGCGTGGGCGCCCGGGGAGGGAACGAACGAACAGGAGGCCGTCCCGGCGGCCCGGGAGGGGGCGGCGTGAACGAACACATCCTGATCCGCGGCGCGCGAGTGGTGGATCCGGCGGCCGGGCGGGACGAGGTCGCCGACGTGCTGGTGGCGGACGGGGTCGTGGCCCCACCCGAGGGCGCCTCGGCCGGGGCCACCGTCCTCGAGGCCGGCGGGCTCGTGCTCGCGCCCGGACTGGTGGACCCCCACACGCACCTGCGCGAGCCGGGGCGCGAGGACAAGGAGACCGTCGAAACCGGGTGCCGGGCGGCGGCGCTGGGCGGCTTCACCGCGGTCTCACCGATGGCGAACACGGACCCGGTCGCCGACCACGCCGGGGTGATCCACGAGGTGCGCGATCTCGGGATCCGGGCCGGGCTCTGCGACGTGTTCCCGGTCGGGGCGATCACCAAGGGGCTCCAGGGCGAGGCCATGGCCGAGATCGGGGAGATGGTCGAGGCCGGCGTGCGCATGTTCAGCGACGACGGCACGGCCGTGGCCGACACGAGGTTGTTCCGCAACGCGCTCACGTACGCTCGCGCGTTCGACGACGTCGTGATCGCCGAGCACTGCGAAGACCCCGCGCTCACCGAGGGCGGGCAGATGCACGAGGGGTACCACTCGTACTCCCTCGGGCTGGCCGGCCGCCCGCGTGAGTCCGAGGAGATCGTGGTGGCTCGCGATCTCGCCGTCGCCAGGCTCACGGGCGGCCGCCTCCACCTTCTCCACCTGTCGTCGGCGGGGTCGATCGACCTGGTCCGACGGGCCAAGGCCGAGGGGTTGCGGGTGACGGCGGAGGTGACCCCGCACCACATCGCGTTCACGGACGAGCACCTCCTGACCTACGACACGAACTTCAAGGTGAACCCTCCGCTGCGGACGCCGGAGGATCGCGACGCGCTTCGGGCGGCGCTGGCCGACGGGACGATCGACGTCGTGGGGACCGACCATGCGCCCCACGCCGTCGAGGAGAAGGAGGCCGAGTTCGATCTCGCCCCGCCGGGGACGATCGGGCTCGAGACGGCTCTGGCCGCCGTGTTGACCCACCTCGTCGGGCCGGGCCTAATGGCGCTCGCCCGGGCGGTCGAGGCGATGTCCACGGTGCCCGCGCGGCTCGTGGGCGCGGCGGATCACGGCGGGCCGATCGAGCCGGGACGCCCGGCGAACCTGGTCCTGTTCGACCCGGACGCCGAGTGGGTGGTCGAGTCGCCCTTCGCCTCGAAGAGCCGCAACTCCGCGTTCCTCGGCACCACCCTCCGAGGGCGCGTGATCCACACCGTCTACCGGGGGGAGCTCGCCGTCGCCGACGGGAAAGCGCAGCGGTGACGGGGGTACGAGGGGCTCGGGAAGTGAGCGAGCGGGAGCGAGCGAACCTCGCTCTCGCTGGAAAGGGCTCGCGGGCGTTGTTGGCGTTCGAAGACGGCACCGTGTTCCGCGGCCGGTCGTTCGGCGCCTCGGGGGAGGCATTCGGTGAGGCGGTCTTCAACACCGGCATGTCCGGCTACCAGGAGGTCCTGACCGATCCGTCCTACGCGGGCCAGATCGTGGCGATGACCGCGCCACAGCAGGGCAACTACGGCACGAACCCGGACGATCCCGAGTCGGCCCGCGTGCAGGTCGCCGGCTTTGTCGTACGCGAGGCCTCGCGCCGAGCCTCGAGCTGGCGCGGCTCGCGGACCCTGGGGGAGGAGCTCGCGGCGGCGCGTGTGATCGGCATCGAGGGGGTCGACACGCGGCGGCTCGTCTTGCGTCTCCGCGAGCGTGGCGCCATGCGCTCCGGCATCTCCACGGAGGACCTGGACGCGGCTCCGCTGGTCGAGCGTGTGCGGGATACGCCCGGCATGGAGGGCGCGGACCTGGCCCGAGGCGTCTCGGCGCCCGAGCCGTACGAGGCCGCCTCGGTGGTGGGTCCGGCCCGTCGTGAACACGGCCGCGTGTTCCGGGTGGCCGCGTACGACTTCGGGCTCAAGCGATCGATCCTGCGCCGCCTCGCCGATGCCGGGATCGAGGCGACGGTCGTCCCGGCGGAGACACCGGCGGCCGAGGTGTCGTCGTACGACGGGGTGTTCCTGTCCAACGGCCCCGGAGACCCGGCGGCCACGCGATACGGCGTCGACGCCGCCCGAGGCCTGCTCGGCCGGCTCCCGGTGTTCGGCATCTGCCTCGGTCATCAGCTCCTCGGACTCGCGTTGGGCGGGCGCACCTTCAAGATGACGTTCGGTCACCGGGGGACGAACCAACCGGTGAAGGACCGGCGGACGGGCCGGGTGGAGGTCACGAGCCACAACCACGGCTTCGCGGTGGATCCGGCGTCGTGGGACCGCCCCGGCGGGATGGCCGAGACGTCGTTCGGCCGCGTCGAGCTCACGCACTGGAACCTCAACGATGGCACGCTCGAGGGCCTTCGGTGCCTGGACGTGCCCGCGCTCTCGGTCCAGTACCACCCCGAGGCCGCACCCGGCCCCCACGACTCTCGTCACCTGTTCGCCGAGTTCCGCCGGTTGATGGAAACCGCGGGCCACGCCTGATGCCGAGGCGGACCGCCTTGGAGCGGATCCTGATCATCGGATCCGGTCCGATCGTCATCGGGCAGGCCTGCGAGTTCGATTATTCGGGAACCCAGGCCTGCAAGGTCCTGCGGCGGGAGGGGTTCCACGTGTCGCTCGTGAACTCGAACCCCGCCACGATCATGACGGACCCCGAGTTCGCCGATCGCACGTACGTCGAGCCCCTGACGCCGGAGTCGGTGCTGCGGGTGATCGAGCGCGACCGGCCCGACGCGCTCCTTCCGACGCTCGGCGGCCAGACGGCGTTGAACGTCGCGGTCGCGCTGGCGGAGTCCGGCGACCTGGACCGTCTCGGCGTCGGCCTGATCGGGGCCGGCCTCGAGGCCATCCACCGGGCCGAGGACCGCAGCGGGTTCCAGGCCACGATGCAGGCGGCCGGCCTGCCCGTTCCCCGCGCAGGGACGGCCACGACGGTGCCGGATGCGCTTGAGCTGGCCTCCGAGATCGCTTACCCGGTGATCGTCCGCCCGTCGTTCATGCTCGGCGGCGGCGGCAGCGGGTTCGCCCACGACGACGCCTCGCTCAGGACGCTCGCCGCGGCGAGCCTCGCGGCAAGCCCCGCGACCGAGATCCTCGTCGAGGAGTCGGTCGCCGGCTGGAAGGAGTTCGAGCTCGAGGTGATGCGCGACGCCGCCGACAACGCCGTCGTGATCTGCTCCATCGAGAACGTCGACCCGATGGGCGTGCACACCGGCGACTCCATCACCGTCGCCCCCCAGATGACCCTGTCGGATCGGGAGTACCAACAGATGCGCGACAGCGCGCTCGCGTGCATCCGCGCGGTGGGTGTCGAGACCGGGGGTTCGAACATCCAGTTCGCGGTCGATCTGGAAACTGGCCGACAGGTGCTGATCGAGATGAACCCGCGAGTGTCACGCAGCAGCGCCCTCGCGTCGAAGGCAACCGGCTTCCCGATCGCGAAGATTGCCGCGCTGCTCGCGGTCGGCTACACGCTCGACGAGATCCCGAACGATGTCACCAGACAGACGCTGGCCGCATTCGAGCCAACGCTGGACTACGTCGTGGTGAAGGTCCCCCGTTTTGCGTTCGAGAAGTTCCCCGAGGCAGACGACGAACTGACGTCCACGATGAAATCCGTGGGCGAAGTGATGGCCATCGGGCGGACCTTCAAAGAGGCGCTGGGTAAGGCGTGGAGGTCCCTCGAACGGGCCAAGTCGGACCTAGGAGGCGGGGTCGTCGCGGAGCGGAGCGGGCGACGCCGCGACGCGAACCACGTCAGTCGAGATCACCGTGGCGGCGCGGCGGCGGGGACCCGCTCCCGGAGCGACGGCCCCGCCGACCTGGAGGCGCTCGCCCGC
The DNA here is from genome assembly GCA_036374435.1 of Actinomycetota bacterium. Taxonomy (GTDB): domain Bacteria; phylum Actinomycetota; class UBA4738; order UBA4738; family HRBIN12; genus CALGFI01. The sequence continues at coordinate 21,747 of DASUTU010000127.1, forward strand.
CCGTCCGAGAATCGCCTGCACCTTGTCGAAGCTGCACTTCGAGCGGGGCACTCGGTCGACGAGGTCGCCGCTGCCTCGCGGATCGACGCGTGGTTCGTCGACCAGATCGCGCAGGTCGTCGAGGAGATGCAGGCGATCGACGGGCGAGAGCTCGATTCTCTCGATGCGGAGGAGCTCCTCTTCGCGAAGCGTGTCGGTCTGTCGGATCGACGCATCGCGCGGCTGACCGGATCGGGGGAGGCGGATGTTCGGGCGCGGCGGACGGCGCTCGGGGTGACGCCGGTGTTCAAGACGGTGGATACGTGTGCGGGGGAGTTCGAGGCGATGACGCCGTATCACTACTCGTCGTACGAGGAGGAGGACGAGGTTCGGGAGGCGGAGCGGCCGCGAGTGGTGATCCTGGGGGCGGGGCCGAACCGGATCGGGCAGGGGATCGAGTTCGACTATGCGTGCGTGCACGCGGCCTATGCCTTGCGGGACGCGGGCTACGAAGCCGTGATGGTGAACTCGAACCCGGAGACGGTCTCCACCGACTACGACACGAGCTCGCGGCTGTATTTCGAGCCGCTGTCCACCGAAGACGTGCTGGCGGTGTGCGAGGCGGAGCGGCCGGTGGGCGTGATCTGTCAACTGGGCGGGCAGACCCCGCTGCGGTTGGCGCACGACCTGGAGGCGGCCGGGTTCCGGGTGCTCGGGACGCCGCCGTCCGCGATCGACCTGGCGGAGGACCGCGGGAAGTTCGCCGAGCTGGTGCGCGAGCTCGGGGTGTCGGCGCCGCCGCACGGGGAGGCCCGCGACGCGGCCGAGGCGCGGGAGGTCGCCGCCCGCATCGGCTTCCCGGTCGTCGTGCGCCCCTCGTACGTGCTCGGGGGACGGGCCATGGAGATCGTCTACGGCGAGGACGAGCTCGAGCGGTTCGTGGCGACCGCCGCCCAGGCCAGCCCGGACCACCCGGTCCTGATCGACCGGTTCCTCGAGGGCGCCATCGAGATCGACGTCGACGCGGTGTGCGACGGCGCGGACGTGTTCATCGGCGCGGTGATGGAGCACATCGAAGAGGCCGGCGTGCACTCGGGCGACTCCTCGTGCCAGATCCCGCCGGCGACGATGTCCGACGAGGAGCTGGACGAGGTGGAGGCGCTCACCCGCCTGCTCGCTCGGCGGCTGGGGGTCGTGGGGCTGATCAACCTCCAGCTCGCGGTGAAGGACGAGCGCATCTGGGTGTTGGAGGCCAACCCGCGAGCCTCCAGGACGGTTCCGTTCGTTTCGAAGGCCGTCGGCGTGCCGATGGCCAAGGTGGCCACGCTCGTGGTCCTCGGCCGGACCCTCGTCGAGCTCGTGGCCGAGGGCGTTCTCCCGGAGGACTCGCGCCACTACCGCCACCTCCCGTACACGGCGGTCAAGGCGGCCGTCCTGCCGTTCGACCGGTTCCCCGGCGTGGACACGGTCCTGGGCCCCGAGATGCGCTCGACGGGCGAGGTGATGGGCATCGACGCCGACTCCGGCCACGCCCTGGCCAAGGCGCTCGGCGCCGGGGGAGCCGACCTGCCGGCGCGCGGGACGGTGTTCGTCTCCATGGCCAACCGGGACAAGCGGGCCATCGCCTTCCCCGCCCGGCGCCTGGCGGAGCTCGGCTTCCGGCTCCTGGCCACGAAGGGGACCGCGGGAGTGCTGGAACGCGCCGGCATCCCGGTGACCCGGGTGGCGAAGGTGTCCGAGGGGGGGCGGACGGTCGTGGACCTGATCCATGACGGCGAGATCGACCTGGTCCTCAACACGCCGTTCGGCCGGGGCCCGCGCGGCGACGGGTATTTCATTCGCACGGCGGCCGCGCGGGCCGGGATCCCCTGCATCACCACGCTTCCCGGGGCGCTGGCCGCCCTTCGCGGCATCGAGGCGCTCCGGGCCGGTCCCGCGACGCCGGTGTCGCTGCAGGAGCACCACGAACGGGCGGCCGCGAACGCGCCCGTTCAGATGCGGTTCGGGGCGGCGGCCACCCGAGTAGGGTGAGGCCGTGAAGCGGGTTCGGGCCGAGGTGCTGAACACGCGCCGGCACGGGGCCTACCACTCGATCACGATCGTGGCCCCGGAGGTCGCCGAGCGCGTGCGTCCGGGGCAGTTCCTCTCGATCGGGATGCCCGAGGGACGCTCTTTCCTGTTGCGCCGCCACTTCTCGATCCACCAGGCGTCGCGCCGAGGGGGCTGGGCGGGGACGTTGGAGTTCATCTTCGATCCGGCCGGGGCCGGAACCTCGTGGCTCGCCGAGGTGAAGTCGCACCAGTACCTGGACGTGATCGGGCCGCTCGGCAAGGCCTTCGCCTATCCGACCAAGCTGAACACGTGCCTGCTCGTGTCCGAAGGCTACGGCGCCGCGCCGATCTACTTCCTGGCCCAGGAGCTGCGGGCGCGCGGCAAGCGGGTGGACATGATCGTTGGGGGCGACAACGCCGACCTCGTGTTCAAGGCGATCGAGGGCAAGCGGCTGTCGCAGACGATCTCGATCATGACGGGCGACGGCAGCCTTGGTGACCAGGGGAACGTGCTGGACGCATTCCCGGGGATGCTTGAGGCCACGGAGGCGCAGGTCGTGTACGCGGCGGCGAAGCGATCCACGCTCCGAGCGCTGGCCGACGTCTGCATCGAGCGCCAGATCCCCTCGCAGATGGCCGTGGAGGAGCTCATGGGATGCGGCATCGGCCTGTGTTTCACCTGTGTGGTGCCCGTGATCCGCAAGGACGGCTCGGGCTTCGACAACCTGCGCGCGTGCACCGACGGACCGGTGTTCAACCCGGCTAGGATCCTGTGGGATCGCTGGATGGGAGACGAACCCCGGCTCGAGCCCACCCCGCCCGAGGGGTTCCCCGTGATCGGAGCCTGGCCCGGATGAGGCCGAGCGTCGCGGTCGATCTGGGCGGTGGGCTGACGTTGGCCCATCCCGTGGTCGCCGCGTCGGGGTGCCTCGGGAGCGGGCGCGACGTTCCCGCCCTGGTCGACCTGCATCGGCTGGCGGCGGTGGTCACGAGGAGCCTGACGCGGGCGCCGTCGAAGGGAGCCCCCACCACCCGGGCCGCCGAGACCGCCTCGGGGTTCCTGTCCTGGGTCGGCCTCCAGAACCCGGGGGTGGAGGAGTTCGTCGAGGTCGATCTCCCGCGGTTGACGCGGTTCGGGACGCCGGTGATCGCCTCGATCGCCGGGTCCACGCTCGACGAGTACGTACGCATGGCGAGCTGGCTGCACGTCCAGCCGGGCATCTCGGGCCTGGAGATCTACCTGGGGACGCCGGATCACGAACGGCGCGGCGATCCGTTCTTCTCGCACCTCGAACGCATCCGTGAGGTGGTGGGGACTGTCTCGCGCCTGTCCCGAGTCCCGGTCTTCGTCAAGCTGCCGGCGCTCCTGCCGGACCTGGTGGCGACGGCGCGCGCGTGTGTGCGTGACGGCGCTCACGGCCTGACCCTGATCGACGCCGTCCCGGGGCTCGCCGTCGACGCCGGTCGCCTGCGCTCCAAGCTCGCCGGGCCGGTCGGGGGACTCTCGGGTCCCGCCATCAAACCCATCGCGCTCGCCGCGGTGTACCGGGTTTCCAGCGCACTCCCGGACGTCCCGATCATGGGTGTCGGCGGGATCGCCACGGGGGAGGACGGCGTCGAGTTCCTGCTGGCGGGGGCGACCGCCGTCCAGGTGGGAACCGCCATGCTGGTGAACCCGTCCGCACCGGTGGAGATCGCGAGGGGCATCCTCACCTATCTGAAGGACAAAGGGATCGGCTCGCCGGCGGAGCTGCGGGGTCGACTGCGGGTGCGAGGCGACGAGGAGGCCCCGGGTCGTGCGGACGACGACGGGATGCCGGGTGGGACCGCGGCCGGACGCACGGGATCCGTCCCGTGGGGGTCCACCCCGTGATCCCCCGCCCGGAGAACCCCCTGGTGGTCGCCCTCGACGTCTCGGACCTGGAGGCGGCGGAGGACCTCGCCCGGGTGCTCGAGGGCAGGGTCGGGGCTCTGAAGGTGGGCCTGGAGCTGTTCACCGCGGTCGGAACGGTCGCGGTCGAACGGCTGCGGCCGCTCGCCCCGGTGTTCCTCGATCTCAAGCTGCACGACATCCCGAACACGGTCGAACGCGCGGCGTTCAACGTCGGCCGGTCGGGAGCGGCAATGGTCTCGGTGCACGCGCTGGGCGGGGAGGCCATGGTGGCCGCGGCCGTCCGTGGTGCCGCCGCCGGCGCCGGGCACGCCGGGCATCCGCCGCCGTTGGTGCTCGCGATCACCGTCCTGTCGAGCTTGGCCGGCGAAGGGCTGGCGTCGCCGGCGTCGCTGGCGTTCGAGGCGTGCGCCGCGGGTGCGAACGGCGTCGTCGTGTCCGGGGAAGACGTTTCGGTGGTGCGCGACGTCCTCGACGACGAAGCCTGCGTCGTCGTTCCCGGGATCCGGCCGTCCGGCTCCAACGGGCACGACCAGGTTCGCATCCTCACGCCCGAGGAGGCGATGGATCGCGGCGCGGACTATCTCGTCGTGGGGCGACCGATCACCGCGTCGAACGATCCCGCGGGAGCGGCTCGGACGATCCTCGCGTCGGTCCGCTGACCGCGCTCTCTCCGCGGCTACGCTCCCGCTCATCGCGCTCGTTTCTCGAGCCCCGGCCCCCGCTCTTTGTCACTCTTCGGGCGCGAAAACCGCAGGTCGGACGCTTGCGTCGCGTTGCTGCCCCGACGGGGCATGTCTATACTCCCGGCGTTCCCGGACCCCAGAGCGAAGGAGCGTCGTCATGCCTCTACCCGTCCTGACGGACGAACAGCGAAAGCAGGCCCTGGAGAAGGCGGCCGAGGCGCGGAGGAGGCGAGCCGAGCTGAAGGGCCAGCTCAAGTCCGGGAAGCTCACGCTCACGGACGTCTTGTCCCGACAGGACGACGACACGGTCGGCAAGATGAAGGTCTCCACGGTTCTGGAGTCGCTCCCGGGTGTGGGGAAGGTCCGGGCGCGCAAGATCATGGAGAAGCTCGACATCTCGGCGAGCCGGCGCGTGCGAGGCCTCGGCGCGAAGCAGCGCGATTCGCTCCTGACCGAGTTCGCGAAGAAGTAACCCGCGATCGTCCGGCGCGGAACGCTCTACGTGATCGCCGGCCCGTCCGGGGTCGGCAAGGGAACGGTCGTGCGCCGCGTGCTCGAGATGGTCCCCGGACTGGAGCTGTCCGTCTCGGCCACGACCCGACGCCGTCGGGCGGCCGAACGCGACGGCTACGACTACACGTTCGTCGACGATCTCGAGTTCGACCGCATGATCGTGGCCGGCGAGCTGCTGGAGTGGGCGGAGGTCTTCGGGGGGCGGTACGGCACGCCCGCCGAACCGATCCGCCGGGCGATGGAGGCCGGGCGCGACGTCCTGCTCGAGATCGACGTCCAGGGCGCCCGCCAGGTGCGCGAGGCCGTGCCGGAGGCCGTTCTGGTCTTCCTGGCGCCTCCGTCGCTCGACGAGCTCGAGCGACGGCTGCGCAGCCGGGGAACCGAAGACGAAGAACGCCTGGCCCGCCGGCTGGCCACCGCCACGCGGGAGCTCCGCGCCGGGGATTGGTTCGACCACGTGGTGGTGAACGACGAGCTCGAGGGCGCATCGTCGCAGGTCGCTGCTATCATCGAGTCGACCCGGGCCGCTTCGTAGGCATTCTCGGGACCTCGGACGAGAAGGATCTTGCATCCATGATCGAGCCCAAGATCGACGACCTGCTCGCACAGGTGGACTCGAAGTACACGTTGGTGATCCTGTCGGCCCGGCGGGCCCGGGAGATCAACAGCTACTACAACCAGCTCGGCGAGGGGCGTGCCGAATACATCCCCCCGCTCGTCGAGACCGGCCTGAAGAACAAGCCGCTGTCGATCGCGCTCGAGGAGATCGCTGAGGGCAAGATCAGCGCGGAACGCCCCGAAGGGTTTGGCGTCAAATAGCTCGCTCGCGGGGCGCCGAGTGCTCCTCGGCGTCACCGGCGGCATCGCCGCCTACAAGGCCTGCATTCTCACGCGCCTGCTCCGCCTGAAGGGAGCCTCGGTCCGCGTGGTCATGACCCATTCGGCCGAGCGCTTCGTCGGTCCCGCCACGTTCGCCGCGCTGTCGGATCACCGTGTCTACACGGACGTGTTCGAGGACCCAGAGCGGGTCCTGCACGTGCGGCTGGCCCACGAGGCCGACGCCGCGGTGGTTGCCCCGGCCACGGCGAACATGATCGCCAAGCTGGCGTTCGGGATCGCCGACGACCTGCTCACCTCGGCGTTGCTCGAGATGGACGCGCCGCTCGTGGTGGCGCCGGCCATGCACACGGGCATGTGGGAACACGAGGCCACCAGGACCAATGTGGCAACGCTGGTCGAGCGCGGCGCGCGGGTGGTGGGGCCTGCGCACGGGTCGCTGGCTGCCGGCGACGAAGGTCTCGGGCGCATGAGCGAGCCGGAGGACATCGCGCTGGCCCTCGAGGAGGTGCTGGCTCGCGGCCACGACCTGGCCGGGCGCCGGATCGTCGTGACCGCCGGTCCGACCTGGGAGCCCATCGACCCGGTTCGGTTCGTGGGCAACCGGTCCACCGGCAAGATGGGATTCGCCGTGGCCGCAGAGGCGGCAGCACGCGGAGCCGACGTGACGCTCGTGGTGGGCCCGGGGACGGTGGGCCCGCCCGAAGGGATCTCGGTGGTGGACGTGACGACGGCCGAGGAGATGCACACTGTGGTGCTCCAGGCCTCGCCCGGCGCCGACGCCGTCGTCATGGCGGCGGCGGTCGCTGATTTCCGCCCGGAGGTCGTGGCGGACTCCAAGCTCAAGAAGGAGTCAGGAGCGCCACAGATCCGGCTCGTACCGACCCCCGACATCCTGGCCGACCTGGGGACGATGTCCGAACGCCCCGTCCTGCTCGGGTTCGCCGCCGAGACCGAAGACGTGGAGGCGGCGGGCCGGGCCAAGCTCGAGCGGAAGCGGGTGGATCTGCTGGTCGCCAACGAGGTCGGCCGCGAGGGCACCGGGTTCGGCTCGGACGTCAACCGCGCGGCCATCCTGTCGCGGACCGGGCCCGACGAGCCACTGCGCGACTGGACCAAACGCGAGCTGGCGGCCGCGATCTGCGACCGTCTGGCCAAGCTGCTCGCCGGCTGACGCGTCGCGGGGGCGTCGGGCCGCCCTGTTATGCTCGCGCCCCGTGAGCCACGCCTACCTGTTCTCCTCCGAGTCCGTGACGGAGGGGCATCCGGACAAGCTCGCCGACCAGATCTCCGACGGCGTCCTGGACGCGATCCTGCAGGTCGATCCCGTCGGCCGGGTCGCCTGCGAAACGCTCGTCACGACCGGCCTCGTCATGGTGGCCGGTGAGATCACCACCTCCGAATACGTGGACATCCCGCAGGTCGTCCGCGACACGTTGATCGAGATCGGCTACACGGACGCGAACTTCGGCATCGACGGGCACACCTGTGGCGTGATCACGTCGATCCAGGAGCAGTCGGCGGACATCGCCCGAGGCGTCGACGACGCCCTCGAGCACCGCCAGGACCACTCGGCCGACGAACTCGACTCGCTCGGCGCCGGCGATCAGGGCATGATGTTCGGCTACGCCTGCCGCGAGACCGACGAGCTCATGCCGGTGCCGATCGCGATGGCCCACCGGCTCTCGCGGAGGCTGGCCGACGTGCGCAAGGCCGGCGTGGTTCCGTACCTGCGTCCCGACGGCAAGAGCCAGGTCTCGGTGGAATACGTGGACGGCACGCCTCAACGCGTGCACACCGTGCTGATCAGCGCCCAGCACCGCGAGGAGGTCGACGTCGAGACGCTGCTCGCGCCCGACGTCAAGGCCGAGGTGATCGAACCGGTGCTGCACGAGTTCGACCTCGACGCCGAGGGCGTGCGCATCCTCGTCAACCCGACCGGCCGGTTTGAGATCGGTGGGCCGAAGGCCGACACCGGCGTAACGGGCAGGAAGATCATGGTCGACAGCTACGGAGGGATGGCGCCGCACGGCGGCGGCTGCTTCTCGGGGAAGGACCCGACGAAGGTCGACCGCTCGGCGGCGTACATGGCCCGCTACGTCGCGAAGAACCTCGTGGCGGCGGGGCTCGCCGACCGGCTCCAGATCCAGGTGGCCTATGCGATCGGAACGGCCCACCCGCTCTCCCTTGCGATCGACACGTTCGGGACCGCGCACGTCGACCCGACCCGGTTGACCGACCTCGTCTGGGAGGCGTTCGACTTCCGCCCTGCGGCGATCATCCGCGACCTCGACCTTCTCCGGCCCATCTACAAGGACACGGCCGCGTACGGCCATTTCGGTCGCAAGGAGTTCCCCTGGGAGGCGACCGATCGGGCGGATGAGCTCCGCCGCGCGTTCGAGTAGCGCTCGTCTCTCCGGCCCCGTCGCGATCTGCGTCGACCGGCCGCTGCTCGCGCTCGACCGCCCGTTCACGTACGAGCTTCCGGAGGAGCTCGAGGCAGGCCTTGGGTCCCTCGTCCAGGTGCGCTTCCACGGCAAGCTGATCCGTGGCTGGGTGCTGGGGCCGACCGACGACGTGCCCGCCCGGATGCTCTCCGTTCACAAGCGCGTGTCGGCCGTTCGCTACTTCGATGAACGGCTGCTGGAGCTGTACCGGTGGATGAGCGCGCGGTACGTGTCGCCGCTCGCGGCGGTGATCGGGCGGGCCATCCCGCCTCGGGTGGTGTCGGAGGAGGTCGCGGGGGGCGGCGGGGGCGTCGCTGCGCGCTCCGGGTCCCCGCGGCGCGGCGCGAACGGTGAGAGTGGCGAGACGTCCGTCGGCGCCGCGCCGCGCCCGCTCGCGCTCCGCGACGCCCCCGCCGCGTCCGGAGCCCTTGCCGAGCGCTACTCGAACGGGTCGCCGTTGCTCGACGCACTTCGCGATCGGGCCGCGGGAACGTTCGTCGTGCGGACGGCGCCGGGAGACGACGCGGCAATCGCCGTCGAATGCGTCGCCGTGACGCTCGCCTCCGGGAGCGCGGCGGTCGTGATCGTTCCCGAGGTGGAGCCGGTTCCGCAAGCGGTTGCGGCGTTGGTCGAGGCATTCCGTGATGACGTGGCGTGCTTCTTCGGCCTGGAGAAGCGGGAGCGGTACCGGATGTGGCTGGACATCGGCGCCGGGCGATATCGGGTCGTGGTGGGGACGCGTCCGGCGGTGTTCGCGCCGCTTTCGGATCTCGGGCTCGTGTACGTGGCGCGGGAGCATCATGCGTTGCATCGGGAGGAGCGGGCGCCGTATTTCCACGTGCGGGAGGTGGCGGCGCGGCGGGCCGAGATCGAAGGCGCGGTCTGCGTGCTGGCGTCGGTGATGCCGTCGATGGAGTCGCTGGCGCTGCCGCACGTGGAGGTGGAGCCTCGGGGGCGGCGGTGGCCGCCGGTCGAGGTGGTCCGTCCGGGTCCCGAGGGGCGAGCGCCGCGGTTGGTTCGGGCCCTGCGTGATGCGCGTCGCGCGTTCCTGTACGAACCCCTTCGCGGGTACGGCGTGGCGAGGGTGTGTCGTTCGTGTGGGGAAGCGGCGGCCTGCGCCGCGTGTGGAGGACCACTTCGCCTCGAGTCCGGCGTCCTCCGGTGCACGGTGTGCGAGGCGGACGGGCGGTGTCCGCGGTGCGGGTCCCGGGATTTCGGTGTGGCGAGGGGGGGCGCGGAGCGGGTGGAACAGTGGGCTCGAGGTGTCGCCGGCGTCCCGGTGTCGCGGGTGGCGTCGGACTCCCCGGCCCGCCCGCCTGCGGAGGCCGAGGTCGTGGTGGGCGGGATCGACGCCGTGAAGGACCTCGGGACCACCGACCTGGACCTCGTCGGCATCCTGAACGCGGACGCGTCGCTGCGCCGTCCCGGGTTCGGAGCGCGAGAGCGGGCGCTGGCCGCGTGGGCCGAGGCCGCGGCGTGGGCGGCGCCTTCCGGTCGAGTCGTCGTGCAGACCGAGCAGCCGAACGATCCGGCGGTCCAGGCGCTGGTGGCCGGCCGGCCCGAGCGGTTCGCGCGCGCGGAGCGGGAGCGCCTGGCCCAGGCCGGGTTCCCGGTCGCGACACCGGTGTTCCGCGTGGCCGGGACGTCCGAGCTCGAGGGTGAGCTGGCGCGACTGCCTCACCGGACGCTGCTCGCCTCGAGCCTGGAGGACCGGGGGGTATGCTTGGTCGCCGTCGACCCGTCCGACCTCGAACTCTTCGGCGACGAGGTCCGGCGGCTCGCCGAGCGCGGCGTCGTGTCCCGGGTCGAGGCCGAGCCGCATCTGTGAGGAGCGCCGTGTGACGATCATGCCCATCCGCACCCTCGGCGACCCCGTGTTACGCGAGACGTGCCGCCCGCTGCAGGAGTTCGACGCTGCGCTGGCCCGCCTCGCGGACGACCTGTTCGAGACGATGTACGACGCGCCGGGGGTCGGGCTGGCCGCCAACCAGGTCGGGCTTCGGATCGCCTGCTTCGTCTACGACGACCGCGAGGGACACTCCGGGTTCGTCGCCAACCCCACGCTCTCGGAGCGCTCGGGAGCCCAGACCGAGCTCGAGGGATGTCTGTCGATCCCCGGTCCGTACGCCCAGACCACGCGGTCGCTGACCGTTCGGCTGCGCGGTCTCGACCTGCGCGGGGAACCGATCGACGTGGGGGCGGAGGGCCTGCTGGCCCGGATCTTCCAGCACGAGGCCGACCATCTCGTCGGGTCCTTGTACATCGACCGGCTCGACGACGAGGGCCGCCGGGACGTGATGCGGCAGCTCCGCGAGCTCGAGGTCGAGGGCCGCGTCGAGTCGTAGGTCCGACCGGCCCGCGTATCCTCGCCGCGTGAGCTCGCTGCGGATCGTGTTCCTCGGCAACGATCCCTGGTCGGTGCCGCCGCTTCGGGCATTGGCCGTCGCTCGCCACGAGGTGTCGCTCGTGCTCACCGCGGTCCCCCGGCCGGCCGGCCGGGGGAACGAGCTTCGTCCGACCAGGGTGGCGGAGGCCGCTCGGGAAGCCGGGCTTCCCCTGGCCGAGATCGAGACCGTGAAGTCGGGTCCGGGATTCGACCGGCTCCGCGCGGCCGAGCCGGACGTGCTCGCCGTGGTGGCGTACGGGGAGATCCTGCCACCGGCCGTGCTCCAGGTTCCCCGGGTCGCTCCGGTGAACCTGCACTTCTCGTTGCTGCCGGCCCTGCGCGGCGCGGCCCCGGTCCAGGCGGCTCTGTTGCACGGCCTGGCCGAGACCGGCGTGACGACGATCCTGATGGACGAGGGCCTCGACACCGGTCCGATCATTGGGCGCCGCGAAGTCCCGATCGTCCCAGAAGACGACGCGGGCTCGCTCGGCAGCCGGCTGGCCGAGGCGGGAGGCCAGCTGCTGGTCCAGACCGTCGACCTGCTGGCGGCCGGGCGGGCCGAGCCAACTCCGCAGCGGCACGAGGAGGCCACGTTCGCTCCGAAGCTCGGGCCCGACGACCGCCACCTGCGGTGGGACCTGCCCGCGGCCGAGCTCGTGAACCGGTGCCGCGCGCTTGCGCCGGAGCCGGCGGCGACCACGACGTTTCGCGATCGACCCCTTCGGGTGTACCGCGCAGAAGTCGAGGAGGCGGCGGCGGGGGAGCCGGGACGGATCGTCGAGGTATCGCGGTCCGGGTTCGTGGTCGGCACCGGGCGTGGTGGGTTCCGGCCGCTCGAGCTGGCGCCGGCCGGGCGGCGGCGCATGGGCGCTCGGGACTTCGTGAACGGCTTCCGGCCCGTCGTCGGCGAGATGCTGGGATGAGCGCGAAGCGCCCGGGCGGGCGGGGACGAACGGGGATGAGCGCGAAGCGCCGGGCGGGCGGCGAACGGCGGGCGAGCTCGCGCTCGGTCGCGGCGGACGTGGTTCGACGCGTGACGGACGAGGGCGCCTATTCCAACCTCGCGCTCCACCGGACGTTGGCCGGGGCGGGGTTGACCGGCCGGGATGTCGCGCTCGCCACCGAGCTGACGTACGGGACGCTCCGCCGGCTCATCCGGATCGATGGCGCGCTCGCCCCGCTGCTCGAACGTCCCCTCGACACCGCGCCCAAGGCGGCCAGGGCGCTGCTCCGGCTGGGCGCCTACCAGATCCTGTTCACACGCATCCCGGCGCACGCGGCAGTGGCGGAGACCGTCGGGCTCGCCGAAGCGCGGCACCGCGGCTTCGTGAACGCGGTCCTGCGTCGCCTGTCGACCGCACCTCGTTCCGAACCGGAGGGCGAGGGCGACGAGGCGGTGGCGCTGCGCACCGGCCTCGACGCGTGGGCCGTTCGCGAGCTGCGTCGTCTCCTGGGAGACGAGACGGAGGTCGCGGCGACGGCGCTCGCCGAGCCGGCCGCGACCACGCTTCGGGCAAACCGTTGCCGGACCACCGTCGAGGAGCTCGAACGCGATCTGGTGGCCACCGGGGTGGCCGTCGAGCGCGGCACGGTGGCCCCGGACTCGCTGATCGTCCCGGGGGCGGTTCCCCGCGAGCTCCCCGGATTCACCGAGGGGCGGTTCGCCGTCCAGGATCAGGCCTCCGCGGTCGTCGTCCAGGTGCTCGACCCCCAGCCGGGGGAGCGGGTGCTCGACGCGTGCGCCGGCCCGGGGGGCAAGGCGGGGGACGTCGGGTGCCGGCTGGACGCCCGGGGTGCGGTTGTGGCCTCCGACCTGCACGAGGGCCGGGCGCGGCTCGTGCGGTCGACGCTGGAGCGACTCGGTGTGCGAGGCCACGTGCTCGTCCAGGACGCCAGGCGCCCCGCCCTCGGTGGCCCGTTCGATCGGATCCTCGTCGACGCTCCGTGTTCGGGCCTGGGCTCGGCTCGACGGCGCCCGGAGCTCCTGTGGCGGTCCCGTCGCGAGGAGCTGTCGGGCTTGGCCCGCCTGCAGGTCGGCATCGTCTCGTCGCTGGCCGAGCTCCTGCGGCCGGGCGGGCTGCTCGTCTACAGCGTCTGCACGTTCCCTCGGGCCGAGACCGACGCGGTGTGCGACGCCGTGTTGCGCCGCAGGCCGGAGCTCACCCCGGCGGAGCTGGCGGGCCCCGACGGAGCCGCCCCTCGGTTCCGTCTGTGGCCGCACCGGCACGGCACGGACGCAATGTTCGTGGCCGGGTTCGAACGGCGGAGCTGATCGGAGCCCCCCCATCGACGTCCGCCATCGCCGCATAGAATCGCCCTGGATGGGCAAGCTCTCGGCATCGATCCTCTCGGCCGACCTCGCGAACCTCGCCGATCAGGTCAAGGCGGTTCACGGACACGCCGACGTCATCCATGTGGATGTGATGGACGGCCGGGTCGGTCCGTGGCTGACGATCGGGCCGGTGGTGGTGGCGTCGCTGCGTCGGCACACCGACCGGATCCTGCACGGCCATCTGCTCGTCGACGGCCCGGAGCGCCTGTTCGACGAGCTGGCCGAGTCCGGGGTGGACCTGGTGAGCCTCCACGTGGAGGCCGTGGAGGACACCGGCCCCGTCATCGCCAAGGCGCGGGGGGCCGGACTCGGCATCGGGCTGGCCATCGGCCCGGCGACGGGCGCCGAGGCCCTCACCGCCCACCTCGAGGAGGTCGATGACGTGACGGTGGTGACCGGGCCGCCCGCCGCGCCGGGACCGGCCTTCCTCCCTGAGGTCCTGCCGAAGGTGGAGGCGGTGCGGAACGAGATCGAGCGCCGTGGCCTGTCGGCCGACGTCGCGGTCGACGGCGGGATCGGGCTCGACAACGCTCGTCGGTGCGTCGACGCGGGAGCGAACGTGCTCGTCGCGGGAGCGGCCATCTTCGGGGCGGACGATCCGTCGGACGCCGCCCGGGCGCTCAAGGCGATCGTGGAGGCTGCCTGATGCCGGAGACGATCCTCGTGGTGGACGACGACCCCGACATCGCGCGGTTCGTCGAGGTCAACCTTCGAAGTGCCGGCTACGACGTGTCGGTCGCCTCCGACGGCGAGGAGGCGCTCGAGAAGGCGGGAGCGCTGCGCCCGGACCTCGTCCTGCTCGACGTGATGATGCCGCGGATCGACGGGTTCGAGGTCGCCCAGCGGTTGCGCCGGAACCCGCGGACGTCCAACACGTCGATCATCATGCTCACGGCCAAGGCGCTGTCGACCGACAAGGTGCTGGGCCTGACCGCCGGCGCCGACGACTACATCATCAAGCCGTTCGACCCGATCGAGCTCTTGGCTCGGGTCAAGGGGACGCTCCGCCGGGCCAAGGAGATGCGGAACCTCTCGCCGTTGACGGGGCTCCCCGGCAACATCCGGATCCAGGAGGAGATCGAACGAATGGTCCGCGAGGACCAGCCCCTGGCCGTCCTCTACGCCGACCTGGACAACTTCAAGGCCTACAACGACCAGAAGGGGTTCGTCCGCGGCGACCGCCTGATCCAGGCCACCGCGAGGATCATCCAGGACGCGGTGGTCGAGTTCGCCGGCGCCGACAGGTTCGTCGGCCACGTCGGCGGCGACGACTTCGTCGCCGTGGTCCCGCCGGATGTGGCCGAGGATGTGGCCAAGCGGATCGTCGAGCGGTTCGACGACGAGGTGAAGGAGTTCTACGAGGCCGCCGATCTGGAACGAGGCTACGTCCAGATCGAGGATCGCAAGGGGGTCCTCCAGAAGGTCCCCCTGGCCGGGATCTCCGTGGGCATCGCGACGAGCCAGATCCGCTCGTTCGAGCACTACGGCGAGGCCGTGTCCGTGGCCACGGAGATGAAGCAGTTCGCCAAACGCGACACCCGCTCCTCCTACGCCGTGGACCGCCGGACGACCTGACGGTCCCCGGACCGAGGCTGCCCCCGCGTCGCCACGCTCGTATACTTCGAGGTCAGAGCCTGTCTTCGGGGCGGGGTGCAAGTCCCCACCGGCGGTGACAGTCCGCGACCCCTCGGGAGCCGCTCGAGGGTGGACCCGGTGTGATTCCGGGACCGACCGTGAGAGTCGGGATGGGAGAGGACGGGCGACGCCGGCAGCGGCGTCGGCGCCGTTGGGTGCCACCCCTGCCGCGCCGACCTCTCCCGCTCACCCGTGCCTCGAGATGGAGGACGACCGTGTCCGACGAGGCGTACATCGAGCGGGCCATCGCGCTGGCGGAGCGGGGGCGGGGGATGGTCTCCCCGAACCCCATGGTCGGCGCCGTCGTGGTCGGCGCGGCCGGCCGGATCGTCGGCGAGGGCTGGCACGAGGGGGCCGGCCTGCCGCACGCCGAGGTGGTGGCCCTCCAGCAGGCCGGGGACGCGGCGCGAGGCGCCACCCTCTACACGTCGCTCGAACCGTGCTCCCACTTCGGGCGAACGCCGCCGTGCGTGGAGGCGATCGTCCGCTCGGAGATCGCCCGCGTGGTGGCGGCGACCCGCGATCCCAACCCGGTGGTGGACGGACGGGGCTTCCAGGAGCTGCGGGCCGCCGGCGTGGAGGTTCGCGAGGGCGTCCTGGCCGAGGAGGCCATCCGCCAGAACGAGGCGTTCGCCAAACACGTCCGGACCGGGCTCCCCTTCGTCGTGTGGAAGATGGCGGCGTCGCTGGACGGCAAGGTGGCGGCCCGCGACGGCTCGTCCCGGTGGATCACGGGGGAGGCGGCCCGGGCGGACGTGCACCGGCTCCGGGCCTGGTCCGACGCCATCGTGGTGGGGGCTCGGACGGCGATCGTGGACGATCCCTCGCTCACCGTGCGCGAGCCCGGATACCGGGGCCGCCCCCCGCTGCGCGTGCTGGTGGACGCCCGCGGGCGCGTCCCGGCCACCGGCGACCTGTTCGATCCGGCCGCGCCGACGCTGGTGGCCACGACCGAGCTCGCGCCGGAGGACCGCCGATCGGAGTGGGCGGCGGCCGGGGCCGAGGTGAGCGTGTACGAGCCCGAGGGCGAAGGGGTGCCGCTCGGGGCGCTCGCCACCGATCTCGGCAAACGCGACGTGCAGGGTGTCCTGCTCGAGGGTGGGCCCACGCTGGCGTTCGCCGCCGTCGAGGAGGGGCTGGTGGACCGGGTGATCGTGTACCTGGCGCCCAAGCTGATCGGCGGCGCCGAGGCTCCCACGGTGCTCGCCGGCCGCGGGTTCGCGCCGATCGCCAACGCGGTGCCGCTGCGGATCCGATCGTTCGATCTGCTGGGGGCCGACCTGAAGGTGGAGGCGGATGTTCACCGGGATCGTTGAGGAGCGCGGCACCGTGCTCGAGCTGGTGCCGGGGCGCCTGACCGTGGCCTGCGCCACGGTGACCTCGGATTCCGACGTGGGGTCCTCGGTGGCGGTCAACGGCGTCTGCCTGACGGTCGTGGAGCGTTCCGCCGGGCACCTGGCGTTCGACCTGTCCGAGGAGACGCTCCGGCGAACGAGCTTCTCGCGGCTCGCGGTCGGGGACCCCGTCAACCTCGAGCGGCCGCTCACGTTGTCGAGCCGCCTGGGTGGCCACCTCGTCCAGGGACACGTCGACGGGGTGGGTGAGGTGGTCGGCCTGGAGCGGACCGACGACGGCGGTGCCTGGATCACGGTCCGCGCGCCGGAGCAGCTGCACCGATATCTGGTGGAGAAGGGGTCGGTGAGCGTCGACGGGATCAGCCTGACCGTCGCCGCGGCCGATGGGGACACGTTCTCCGTCGCCCTGATCCCGCACACGCTGGAGGTGACGACGATGGGGACCGCGTCCCTGGGAGACCCCGTCAACCTGGAGGTCGACGTGATCGCGAAACACGTGGAAGCGTTGCTCGAGGGGAGAGGGGCATGAACGGCCAGCCACAGCAGGTCGACCGGGAGGTGTTCGCCACGATCGAGGAGGCGATCGCCGACATCCGCGAAGGCAAGATCGTCATCGTCGTCGACGACGCCGACCGCGAGAACGAGGGCGACTTCGTGATGGCCGCCGAGCGAGCGACGCCGGAAGCCATCAACTTCATGGTGACCAACGGCCGAGGGATCGTCTGCCTCCCCACGACGGCCCAGCGGCTGGACGAGCTCCGGATCCCGCTCATGGTGGCGAAGAACAGCGAGAGCCACGGGACGGCGTTCGCCGTCTCGATCGACATCAGGGGCCGGACCACGACCGGCACCAGCGCCTACGACCGGGCCGCCACCGCTCGGGCCATCACCGACCCCGAACTCACGGCGGCCGACGTCCGGATGCCGGGACACGTGTTCCCGCTGATGGCCCAGGAAGGTGGCGTCCTGAAGCGGGCCGGGCACACGGAGGCCACCGTCGACCTGGTGCGGCTGGCCGGGTTGTACCCGGCGGGCGTCCTGTGTGAGGTCCTGCACCCCGACGGGGCGATGGCCCGGCTCCCGGAGCTCGTTCGGGTGGCGCGAGAGCACGGGATGAAGCTGATCTCGATCGCCGACCTCATCGAATACCGGCGCCGGCACGAGCAGCTGGTCCGGCGCGCCGCCGAGGCGATCATCCCGACCCCACACGGGGAGTTCACGGCCTACGGCTACCAGAGCCTCCTCGACGGCACCGTGCACGTCGCCCTGGTCCGCGGCGACATCGGGGACGGCAGCGGGCTCCTGGTGCGGGTGCACTCGGAGTGCCTGACGGGGGACGTGTTCGGCTCGCGGCGATGTGACTGCGGCGACCAGCTCGAGGCCGCCCTCGAACGGATCGGTGATGAGGGCCGAGGCGTCATCTTGTACGTCCGCGGCCACGAGGGCCGGGCCATCGGCCTCACCCACAAGCTCCTCGCCTACCAGCTGCAGGAGCAGGGACGGGACACGGTCGAAGCCAACGTCGAGCTGGGGTTCCCGGCGGACCCCCGCGACTACGGCATCGGCGCCCAGATCCTGGTGGACCTGGGGGTGCGTTCGATGCGCCTGCTCACCAACAACCCCTCGAAGCGGGCCGGGCTCGAGGGGTACGGCCTGTCGATCGAGGAGCGGGTCCCGCTCGAGATCCGTCCCAACGACCGCAACATCGGGTACCTGCGAACCAAGCGGGAGAAGATGGGTCACCTCCTGGACCACCTCGACGGCGAGGGGCAGGTCGGAGCGGGGGAGGCGCCGTGATCGAGGTCCGGGGCGACGCGGCGGCCGGGGGTCGTCGCGTGGGCATCGTCGTCTCGAGGTTCAACGAGCTGGTCACGTCCCGACTGCTCGACGGGGCGTTGGACTGCCTGCGGACCCGCGGGCTGGCCGAGGATGACCTCGTCGTGGCGTGGGTCCCCGGGGCCTTCGAGCTGCCGCTCGTGGCGCGGCGGCTGGCCGCGTCCGGCGGGTACGACGCGGTCGTCTGCCTCGGCGCGGTGATCCGGGGGGAGACGGCGCACTTCGAGTACGTGGCCGCCGAAGCCGCCGGCGGGATCCGCGCGGCCGCCGAGGCGACGGGCGTGCCCGTGATCTTCGGCGTCTTGACCACGGACACGCTCGACCAGGCGATGGATCGGTCGGGGGGAAGGCACGGGAACCGGGGCTGGGACGCGGTCGTGGCCGCGCTGGAGACGGCCTCGGTCCTGGAGCAGCTACCGAAGGAGTCCCCATGATCGTCGACAAGCCGTGGGGCAAGGTGGTGACCTATGCCCTCAACCAGCCGAGCTCGGTCCGGGTCATCACGGTGGAGCCGAACCAGGAGACCAGCGTCCACTACCAC
This sequence comes from Actinomycetota bacterium, assembly GCA_036374435.1. Lineage (GTDB taxonomy): Bacteria > Actinomycetota > UBA4738 > UBA4738 > HRBIN12 > CALGFI01. The sequence continues at coordinate 40,236 of DASUTU010000127.1, forward strand.
CAGATGCGGGACGAGATGTGGGTGGTGCTGGATCCGGGGCTCACCGTGCAGATCGGCAACAAGGTGGTGGAGGCCTCGCCGGGGGAGGAGTTCATGGTCTCGGCCGAGACCACCCACCGGATCGCCAACGGCGGGGAGCAGCGGGGCAGGGTCCTGGAGATCGCCTACGGCTACACGACCGAGGACGACACGCTCCGCCTGGAGGACGACTACGGACGTCCCCTCGAGGCCGATTGGTGATGGGGTGTTCGGGGGGCGCGGGGAGCGAGCGCGGATGCGCGAGCGTTCGCCCCCCGGGGGATGCGGGGGTTCGGGGGCGCCGCGTTGAGCGCGCGCGGACCGCGTGCTAGGCTCCGCGCCGCTCGGGTACCAGGAGGGACCATTGGCAGAGCAGGGCACCGTGAAGTGGTTCAGCAACGAGAAGGGCTTCGGCTTCATCTCGCGGGACGGCCAGGACGACGTGTTCGTCCACTTCTCCGCGATCCAGGGCGAGGGCTACAAGTCCCTGACCGAGGGCCAGGCGGTCGAGTTCGACGTGGTCGACGGCCCCAAGGGCAAGCAGGCGGCCAACGTCCGGCCCCTGTAGCGGTCGCGTATGGCGATCGACCGACCCGATCGGCCCCATCCGGCGGCGGCGGAACACCAGCCGTGACGCCGGTCGACATGCCTCCCGACCTGCACCTATACTGCTCGGGAACGGTTCACCGCGTTCCACCTCGGCACCGGCGGACGCCCGGTGCCGTTTGTGTCGATAGGGAGGTGATGCGGGGTCTCGGCTGATCCGCGCATAAACGATCGGATCCGCTCGCCGCAGGTTCGGCTTGTGGGTCCCGACGGGTCCCAGGTCGGTATCGTCTCCACACAGGAGGCGCTGCGCCGGGCCCAGGACCTCGACCTCGACCTGGTGGAGGTGGCGCCGCAGGCGAACCCTCCGGTCGCCCGCATCATGGACTACGGCAAGTACAAGTACGAGCGCGACATCCGCCAGAAGGAGGCCCGCAAGAAGCAGGCACGCGTCGAGGTCAAGGAGATCAAGTTCCGTCCGAAGATCGACCCCCACGACTACGCCACCAAGAAGGGACACGTGGTGCGGTTCCTCACGGCCGGCGCGAGGGTGAAGGTCACGATCATGTTCCGCGGGCGCGAGATGGCGCACACGGAGCTCGGACGGAAGATCCTGGATCGGCTGGTGGAGGACCTGGCCGACCTCGCGGTCGTCGAGGCCCACCCCAAGCAGGACGGACGGAACATGGTGATGGTGATCGCCCCGAGCAAACGGCAGGCCGAACGCCGCGAGGCGAAGAAGCCGGCCCCGGTCGAGTCACCACAGGCGTGAGGACGGACCAACGATGAAGAAGAAGACCCACCGGTCGGCCGCCAAGCGGTTCCGGATCACCCGAACGGGCAAGATCCTGCATCGCAAGGCGACCGGCAACCACATGCTGACGAAGAAGAGCAGCAGCCGACGGCGACGCGTCGAGGGGATGGCCGAGGTCACGGCCGAGCGCTCGAACATCCGCCGGCTGCTCGGGAAGTAGGGGCCGATGGCGAGGGTCAAGCGTTCGGTCCACGCCAAGAAGAAGCGCCGAGAAGTCCTGGGGAAGGCGAAGGGCTACTACGGCTCGCGGTCCCGCCGGTATCGAGTCGCCAAGGAGCAACTGCTCCACTCGGGCCAGTACGCCTACCGGGATCGCCGCGACCGCAAGGGCCAGTTCCGGCGGTTGTGGATCGCCCGGATCGGGGCCGGGGCCAGGCAGCAGGGGCTGTCGTACTCGCGGTTCATGCACGGGCTACAGCTCGCGGGGGTCGAGGTCGACCGGAAGATCCTCGCGGACCTCGCCGTGCGCGACCCCGCCGCCTTCGGGCAGCTCGCCAAGACCGCCAAGGACGCCCTGGGCGAGTGACCCACGGGGCGGCTCGGACCGCCCTAGGATGCCCCAGGGCGATCGCCGGAGGGCGGGTTGATCACGTCGACGCGGAACAGCCGGGTGGCCGCCGCGCTGAGGCTCAAGAAGCGCGCGCTCCGAGATGAGGAACGCCGGTTCCTGATCGAGGGGGCGCAGGCCGTCGGTGAGGCGCTCGGGCACGCCGGAGGGCTCGAGGCGCTGTTCCATTCCGTCGAGGACCATCCGCTCCTCCAGCGGGCCCACGAGTCGTCGGCCGACCTGATCCGCGTGAGCGACGAGGTGATGCGCACGCTCACCTCGACCGTGACGCCGCAGGGGCTGCTCGGCGTCGCGGCGTACCTGGACGTGGGGCTCGACGATCTGCCCGACGACGCTGGATGTGTGGCTGTCCTGCACGCCGTTCGCGACCCCGGCAACGCGGGCACGATCCTTCGCTCCGCGGACGCCGCGGGGGCGAGCGCCGTCGTCTTCAGCTCGGGTTCGGTCGACCCCTACAACCCCAAGACGGTGCGAGCCTCGGCCGGGTCCCTGTTCCACCTGCCGCTGGTCCGGGACGCCGACACCGACCGGGCCGTGGCCGCACTCCGGGCACGAGGGGTACGGATGCTCGCGATGGACGCCCGGGGGGAACACGACCTGTACGAGATCGACCTCCACGAGCCGGTCGCGTTCCTGTTCGGCAACGAGGCGTGGGGGCTCCCGCCGGAGGTCGCCGCCCTGGCCGATCGGACGGTTCGCGTCCCGATCCCCGGCGCCGCCGAGTCGCTCAACCTGGCGGCCGCGGCGACCGTCTGTCTCTTCGAGTGGGCTCGGCGAAAACGCGAAGAACGGCGGGCCGTCCTCGAGACGATCATCGCCTCGGCCGCCCACGACATCCGAACGCCCCTGACTGCCATGAAGGGGTTCGGCCACGCGCTCTCCACCCGGTGGCGAGAGATGACCGACGATCAGCGCCAGCTGATGTTGTCCGGCATCGTCTACGACACCGACCGCATGAACGGGATCCTGCGCCAGCTGGTCGACGCGGCTCGCCTAGCGGCCGGGTCGCTGGAGCTGTATCCCGAACGCGTCGAGGTGGCCGGCCTGGTTCGTTCGGTAGCCGATTCGCTCGCCCGCGACCCCGACCATCCACGCGTCGTGTGGCGAGGCGGCGAGCTGGAGGCGTTCGTGGATCCCGAGCGGCTGCGGATGGTGCTCGAGGCGTTCATCGAGTCCCTGGTGTGGTGGACCGGCGAAGGCGACGTGCTGGTGGAGGGCGAGCTCGAGGACGGACGGCTGCACCTTCGGACCACGCGAGGGGGCACCGACCTGTCGCAGCAGCAGGCCGAGCACCTGTTCCAACCGCGCGAACCCGGCACGGGGGCCGGCAGCAAGATCGGGCTGTTCGTGGCGATGGGCGTCGCCGCGGCGCAGGGGGGGACGGTGTCGGTCTCCGTCGACGATCGGGTCCTGACCTTTGCGCTGATGGTTCCGGCCGGCGTCTGAGGCAAAACCCCTGCTTGTTAGACTCGCCGCCCATGGAACCGATCGACGCCCGCCGCATCCTCGAGGAGGAACGCGCGCGCGGCCGCGAGCTGGTGGGCGCGGCCGCGTCCCTCGAGGCGCTCGAGGACGCAAAGGTCGCCGTCCTCGGCCGGAAGTCGCGCGTCGCCGAGGTCCAGCGGTCGCTCGCCACGTTGCCGAACGAGGACCGCCGCGAGATCGGGCGCCTCACGAACGAAACCTTCGCCGAGCTCCGTGAGGTGGTCGAACGGCGGCGCCAGGAGCTCGAGTCCGGATCGGACGCCGCGCTTCTCGAGGCCGATGCCGTGGACGTGACCTTGCCGGGGCGACGTCCCCGGACGGGATCGCTGCACCCGCTGACCCTCGTCGAGGACCGGATCGTCGAGATCTTCACGCGCCTCGGCTATCGGGTGGTGGAGGGGCCCGAGATCGAAGACGACTGGCACAACTTCGAGGCGCTGAACATCCCGCCCGACCATCCGGCCCGCACCATGAAGGACTCCTTGTACGTCGACATCCCGGGCATGCTCCTTCGGACCGAGACGAGCGCCGTGCAGGTCCGCACGATGGAGTCGCAGGACCCGCCGGTCTTCGTCGTTGCCCCGGGCCGGACCTACCGGCGTGAGGCCGTGGACGCGACGCACCTGTCCGTCTTCCACCAGGTGGAGGGCCTGGCCGTGGACGAAGGGATCTCGTTCGCCGACCTCAAGGGGACGCTCGAGGCGTTCGCGCGGGAGATGTTCGGCGAACGCGTCCGGGTGCGCCTGAACCCCGACTACTTCCCTTTCGTGGAGCCCGGGTGCCAGGTGGCGGTGTCGTGTTTCCTGTGCGACGGCGCGGGGTGCCGCGTGTGCGGCAACGGCTGGCTCGAGCTCCTGGGCGCGGGCATGGTGCACCCGAAGGTGCTCGAGAACTGTGGCTACGACTCCGAGCGGTACACGGGCTTCGCCTTCGGCATGGGGATCGAACGGGTGGCGATGGTTCGGTACGGGGTGAACGACATGCGCCTGTTCGTGGAGGGCGACGCGCGGTTCCTCGAGCAGTTCGAGGGCGCCGCGTGAAGATCCCCGTCTCGTGGCTGCGCGAGCTCTGCCCGACCGACCTCTCGGCGGAGGACCTGGCCGAGCTCCTGACTCACAAAGGCGCCGAGGTAGAGGCGATCGAGCGGCCCGGGGCCGGGCTGGCAGGCGTGATCGTCGCCCGCGTCGTCGAGGTCCGCGACCATCCGAACAGCGACAACCTCTGCGTGGCCAGGGTGCAGACCGGGTCGGGGGAGCAGGAGGTCGTGGTCGGCGTCCGGAACATGGGGCCGGGCGACCTGGTCCCGCTCGCGCCGCCGGGCTCGCGGATCCCGCTCCTGGCCGAACCGCTCGGCGCCCGCGAGATCCGCGGGGTGGTCTCGAACGGCATGTTGTGTGCGCCCGACGAGCTCGGCATCTCGCCGTCCCACGAGGGGATCCTGGTCCTGCCGTCCGGGCCGGAGCCGGGGACGGACGTGGCGACGCTCTACGGGCTCGGCGACGCGGTCCTGGACATCGAGGTGACGCCGAACCGTCCCGACTTCCTCTCTGTCCTGGGGATCGCCCGGGAGGTCTCGGCGGCCACGGGCACGCCCCTGGTGCCGCCCGACGTCGGCGTGGACGAAGCCGACGAACCCGCCGACGGGGTGGCCACGCTCGAGGTCCACGACCTCGAGCGGTGCCCCCGGTACGTGGCGCGGCTGTTGCGTGGGGTGCGCCACACTTCTTCGCCGATCCCCGTGCAGGCGCGTCTGACCGCGGCCGGGATGCGGCCGATCTCGGCGGCCGTGGACGCGACGAACTACGCGATGCTCGAGATCGGACAGCCGCTGCATCCGTTCGACCTGCCGCTGCTGAAGGGCCCGGGGATCGTCGTCCGCCGCGCGCTCGACGGGGAGGCCATGATGACTCTCGACGACCTGGAGCGCACGTTCACGACCGACGACCTGTTGATCTGCGACCTGGAGCGGCCCGTCGGGGTGGCCGGCGTGATGGGCGGGGAGCTGGCGGAGATCTCCGAGATCACGACGGACGTCCTGCTCGAGGCGGCTTCGTTCCAGCGCGAGGGCATCCAGCGGACCCGCCGCCGGTTGGGCCTGTCCACCGAGGCTTCGATGCGCTTCGAGCGCGGGGTCGACCCGGAGGCCGCGCCCGTCGGCGCCGACCGCGCCTGCCGGCTCATGACGGAGTGGTGCGGCGCCAGGGTCCTGCGCGGCAGGATCGAGGTGGGCGGCGCGCCGGACCGCCGCCGGATCCGGATGCGCACCTCCCGGGCGGCGGCCGTGATCGGCTACCCGGTCTCCGTGTCCGAGGCCGCCGACGTCTTCGACCGCCTCGGCCTCGCGCACGAGGCCGAGGACGGCGACACGATCCGGGTGGAGATCCCCGGCTACCGGGTCGACCTGGAGCGCGAGGTCGATCTGATCGAGGAGGTCGTGCGGGTCCAGGGGTACGAACGGGTCGGGTCCACCCTGCCGGCGATCCGCCAGCCGGGAGGCGTGCCCGACCGGTACGCGTTCGCCGGGCGCGTCCGGCGCGCGATGGTCGGCGCCGGGCTGCGCGAGATCCGCCAGGTCCCGTTCGTCTCGGACCGGGACCTCGCGCTGGCCGGGGGCGCCCCCGCCGTCCGCGTCTCGAACCCCCTGCAGGCGGACGAGGGCTGGCTCCGCACCGGGCTCCTGCCGGGCGTGCTCGCGGCCGTCAAGCGCAACAGCTATCGGCACGTCCGGTCGATCGCCCTGTTCGAGGCCGGCACCGTGTTCGGGCTCGTGGACGGGGCCGCCCGCGAGAGCCTCGCCGCGGCATTCGCCGTGAGCGGGCTGGCCGAGGCCGGGTGGGCCCAACCCCAGCGCGGGGTCGACGTGTTCGACGCGAAGGGCGTCGTCCAGGCGGTGTTGTCCGAGCTCGGCATCGACTGGTCCACGGGCCCGCCTCCCGGCCCACCGTTCCACCCCGGCCGCTCGGCCTCGATCCTCGCCGACGGCGAACGGCTCGGGGCCTTCGGGGAGGTGCATCCGAAGGTGGCCGCGGCGTTCGACCTGGGAGGACGGGTCGCGGCGGGCGAGCTCGACGTCGAGGCGCTCCAACGCCGGTCGTCCTCGATCACGGTCGTTCGCGAACCCCCGAGGTTCCCGCCCGTTCGGCGCGATCTGGCGTTCACGGTCGACGCCGCCACGCCCGCGGGCGCGGTCCGCGACGCGCTCGTCGAGGCCGGCGGCGACCTCGTGGACGCCTGCCTGCTGTTCGACGTCCACGTCGGGCCCCCGCTGCCGGCCGACACCAAGAGCCTGGCCTTCTCGGTGGACTTCCGGGCCGGCGACCGCACCCTCACCGACGGGGAGGTCACCGAGGCCGTGAACGCCCTGGCGGACCGGTTGGAACGGGACCTGGGGGCCACGTTGCGCTCGTCGGAGCGCGGCGGCTCGGCGCGCCGATAGACTTCGGCCGTGGATCGCGACTACCTCTCCGTTGACGACCTGACGCCGGGCGAGCTGGCCATGCTGCTGGACCTGTCGGCCAAGGTCAAGGCGCAGCCGGGCGACGTGGCGGCCGCGCTCCGCGGCCGGGCCGTGGCGATGATCTTCGAGAAGCCCTCGACCAGGACGCGGGTCTCGTTCGAGATCGCGATCTCCTCCAGCGGCGGCCACCCCGTGGTGTTGTCCTCGGCCGAGCTCCAGCTCGGGCGGGGCGAGACGATCGAGGACACCGGTCGGGTCCTGTCCCGCTACGTGGACGCGATCGTGCTTCGAACGTTCGAGCAGGAGCGGCTCGAGGTGCTGGCCGGCGCCGCCATCGTGCCCGTGGTGAACGCGCTGTCGGACTTCGAGCACCCCTGCCAGTGCCTGGCCGACCTCCTCACGATCCGGGAGATCAAGGGAGAGCTGGCGGGCCGGACGCTCGCCTACCTCGGGGACGGCAACAACGTGACCCATTCGCTGCTGCTCGGCGGGACGAAGCTCGGGATGCATGTCCGGGTGGCCACGCCGCCCGGTTTCGAGCCCATCCCACAGGTGGTGCAGCGGGCCTCCGAGATCGCCGAGCAGACCGGCGGGAGCGTGCTCACGACCAGCGATCCTCGCGAGGCCGCGGGGGGCGCCGACGTCCTGTACACGGACGTGTGGGCGAGCATGGGCCAGGAGTCGGAGGCGAACGAGCGGGCGCTGGTCTTCCCGGCCTACGCGCTCGACCAGGCCAAGGTCGAGCTGGCCAGGCCCGACGTCGTGGTGTTGCACTGCCTGCCGGCGCACCGCGGCCAGGAGATCACGGACGAGGTGATCGACGGGCCGCGTTCGGCCGTGTGGGACCAGGCGGAGAACCGGATGCATACGCAGAAGGCGCTGCTGCTCTGGTTGTTGGGCGCCGTCTGACGACGAGGAGGCGCTGAGGTGCCTCGAGCCAACGACGCCGTCGAGGCCGTGCTCCTCGAATACGCCGATCTCCTGTCCATCCTCTCGAGCGACCCGTACAAACACCGCGCCTACGAGAAGGCGGCGCGAGCCGTCGGGGGTCACGCCACGGACCTGGCCGGCAAAGAGCTCAAGGAGATCCTGCAGATCCCGGGCGTCGGCAAGTCGATCGGCGAGAAGATCCACGAGTACCTCCAGACCGGCACGATGGCCGCCCTCGAGGAGCTTCGGTCACAGATCCCGGCCGGCGTGCGGGAGATGATCTCGGTGCCCGGCCTCGGGCCGAAGAAGGCGATGATCCTGTACCGGGACCTCGGCATCGCGGGGATCGACGCCCTCCAGGCGGCGGTGGAGGCCGGGCAGCTGGCCGACCTGAAGGGGTTCGGCGCGCGCACCGAGGAGAACGTCCGCCGGGGGATCGAACGCCTCCAGCAGCAGGGGGACCGGGCGCTCGTGTCCGTGGCGATGGACCTCGCCGACGCCTTCATCGAACGGCTCGGCGGTCGCCGGGAAGTGAAGCGGATCGACTACGCGGGCTCGCTCCGACGGATGGGCGAGACCATCGGCGACCTCGACCTGCTCGTCGCGAGCGAGGACCCGGTCGCGGTCATGGACGCGTTCACGTCGGTCGACCTGGTCGAGCGCGTGCTGGCCAAAGGCGAGACCAAGTCCTCGGTGCTCACGCGCACGGGCCTCCAGGTGGACCTGCGCGTGGTTCCGCTTGAGGCGTGGGGCGCGGCGATGATCTACTTCACCGGATCCAAACCCCACAACATCCGGATCCGCGAGATGGCGGTCCGCAAGGGCCTCAAGCTCAACGAATACGGGCTGTTCCGGGCCAAGTCGGGCCGGCTGATCGTCGCCCGGACCGAGGAAGAGGTCTACGAGCGGCTGGGATTGCCCTGGATCCCGCCCACGCTCCGCGAGGACCGCGGGGAGGTCGAGGCGGCGCTCGACGGAACCCTGCCCGACGTGCTGACCCCGCGGCAGATCCGCGGCGACCTGCACACGCACACGAGGCTCACCGATGGTCTCGCGACCCTCGAGGAGATGCTCGAGGCCGCCTCCGAGCTCACGTACGCGTATTACGCCGTCACCGATCACGCGCCGAACCTGTTCATGCAGCGCATGACCGACGACAAGATGCTGGCGCAACGAGAGGAGCTCCGGGCGCTCCAGCCCCGGTACCCGAAGATGACATTGCTGCACGGCTCCGAGCTCAACATCGACCCGGACGGCAACGTCGACTGGGGACCGGAGTTCCTCGAGGGGTTCGACGTCTGTGTGGCCTCGGTGCACTCGCACTTCACGCAGCCCAAAGACGACATGACGCGACGGATCGTCCGCGCCATGGAGAACCCGCACGTGCACATCATCGGGCACCCTACGGCGCGCTTGATCAACAAACGCCAGCCGATCGAGTACGACTTGGACGAGGTGTTCAAGGCGGCGGCCCGGACCGGCACCGCCCTGGAGGTCAACGGCTACCCCGACCGGCTCGACCTCAAAGACGAACACGTCCTGTGGGCGCGGCGCCACGGCGTGAAGTTCGCCGTGGACACGGACTCGCACGCCACGACCCATCTCGCGAACATGCGATACGGGGTGGCGACCGCCCAACGCGGCTGGTTGACGAAGGACGACGTGATCAACGCCTGGCCGCTCAGCCGGCTGCGGGCGTTCCTCGGGAAGGGCCGGTGAGGATCGGCCCCAGGTTGCCCCGCCGGTTCTTCGCCCGCCCCTCGACCGCCGTGGCGCCGGAGCTGCTGGGGCGGGTGCTCGTGCGGATCCTGTCGAACGGGACGAGGGTCTCCGTTCGGCTGGTCGAGGTCGAGGCGTACGGGCCCGACGACGCCGCCAGCCATGCGTTTCGAGGCCGCACCGCCCGCAACGCCGTGATGTTCGGCCCGCCCGGGCACCTGTACGTGTACTTCACCTACGGCAGGCATTTCTGCGCCAACGTCGTGACGGCTTCGGCCGGCGTGGGCAGCGCCGTGCTGCTCCGGGCCGCCGAGCCGCTGGAGGGCCTGGAGGTCATGGCAGCGAACCGAGGCCTGGGCGCGCCGAGGCTGTTGTGTTCGGGACCCGGACGGCTGGCGCAGGCCCTGGGGCTCGATCGCCTCGACGACGGCGCCGACCTGGTCTTGGGGCCACGGCTCCAGATCCGGGCGGGGCGGCCGATCGCGGCGGACCGGATCGCCCGGAGCGCCCGGGTGGGGCTGCGGGTGGGGACCCGCGAGCGGTGGCGTTACTTCGAGCGCGACAGCCCGTTCGTCTCGCCCGGGCGGCCGTCGGCCTCGTTCACGGGTTCACGCGGATCGTGACGGTCGAGCCGGCCTCGGCCTGGCCGGTGGGCGACTGCGACCAGACGATCCCGGGCGCCGGGTCGCACCCGGGGTCGGCCACGTCGCACTCGGCCTCGGCGTCGGCGGACACGCTGAACCCCGCGTCGCGGAGCGTGGCGGTGGCCAGTCCCTGCGTCATGCCGATCACGTTCGGGACGGGGAGGAGCTCGGGTTCCGGTTCGGGCTCGGGTTCGGGGGCCCCGCGTGCCACGGTGATCGTCACGGTTCCCGTCTGGATCAGCCGGCTCCCCGGGCCGGGGTCCTGGGAGACGACCGTGTCCTCCGGCCGATCGGACTCCGCGAACTCGACCGCCACGTTGAACCCGGCCGCGTGCAGGGCGTCGATGGCCGCCTGCCGCTCCAGCCCGATCACCGACGGGACCACGAGTTGTTGGTACGAGCTGGGTTCGGTGCACACCTCGAGCTTCGGCTCGCTCCCGGCCACGTATCGGAACAGCTCGATGTCCTGGGGAAGCGTGAACCGGTTGGCCAGGCATCCTCTCGTGACGTCGATCCTCAGCGTCACGTAGTCGATCTCCGGGCCCGTCGGGAAGTCCCGAACCGGCATGCGGGCCGTGGCCACCTCCATGAACGCGCGCCAGATCGAGGCCGGCCAGGTCCCGCCGTAGACGGTCGAGATCCTGGTGTTGCCGCAACACATGGGGATCTGCCCCTGGGGGAAGCCGACCCAGACCGCCGTCACGAGCTGGGGGACCGCGCCGACGAACCAGGCGTCGCTCGCGTTCTGGGCCGTCCCCGTCTTGCCGAACTGCGGACGCCCGATGTCTGCGCCGCTCCCGGTGCCGCCGGAGACGACACCCGTCAGGATGTCCACCGCCTCCTGGGCGATGGCCGGGTTGACCGCCTCCTCGATCCGCGGGGTCGCCCGGTAGAGGACCTCACCCTCGCGCGTCGTGATCTCGACGACCGGGGTCGGCTGCACGTGTTGCCCGCCGTACGCCAGCGTGCCGAACGCGGATGCCATCTCGAGTGTGCTGACCTCGTTCACCCCGAGGACCGCCGAGGGCACGGCGGCGAGCGTCCCTCCGGGCTCGGTCGTGCGCGGGCAGCACCGGATGCCCATCCGGAGGGCCGTCTCGACGGTCATCTCGGCCCCGGCGTAGGGATCGCCCGCGCCCATCTCGGCCAGCAGGTTGGCGTAGGCGATGTTCACCGAGTTCACGGTGGCGCTCTGGAGCGAGATCGTGCCGTATCCGCCGCCCTCGGCGTTCTTCGGCTCCCAGTACTCGCCGGTCTGCAGGAGGATCTTCGCCGACGACCCGTTCAGCGACGTGGATCGCGTCAGGCCGCTCTCGAGCGCGGCCACCAGCGCGAACGGCTTGAACGCCGACCCGGCCTGCCGGCCCGTGCTGCCGCCGGTCGCGAGGTTGATACGGGCGAAGCGGTCCTTCTCGGCCCAGTAGTCGCGGCCGCCGACCATGGCCCGGACGGCGCCGGTGCGCGGGTCGATCGCCGTCAACGCGGCGAACGGATCGCCCCGCTCGGTGAGGACGGAGGCCACGGCGCGCTCCGCCGCTCGTTGCAGGCGTGGATCCACCGTCGTGACGATCCGCAACCCGCCACGGAACAGCAGGTTGTAGCGCTCCTCCTGCGTCTCGCCGAACTTCGGGCTGGAGAGGAACCACTCCTTGAAGTAGTCGACGAAATACGGCGCCAGGTAGGGAGACTGCTCCTCCTCGTTCATGTTCAGCTCGACCGGTCTGGTGCGCGCGGCGTCGTAGCTCGCGCCGTCGATCATCCCGAGGTCCAGCATGCGCCCGAGCACGCGGTTGCGCTGGTTCCTGGCGCGGCCCGGTTTGGTCACCGGGTCGTAGGTGACGGGGGCGCGGATGAGGCCCGCCATCAACGCGGCCTCTTCGAGCGTGAGCTCCACGGGCTGTTTGTCGAAATACGCCCGAGAGGCGGCCATGATGCCGTAGGCCCCGTTCCCGAAATACACGGTGTTGAGGTACCGGGTGAGGATCTGCTCCTTCGTGTAGCGCTGCTCCATCTGATAGGCGAGGTACGCCTCCCGGATCTTGCGATCGAGGGTCTCCTCCTCGCCCACGTAGAGCTTCTTGACGAGCTGCTGCGTGATGGTGGAGCCGCCCTCCACGATCCGGCCGGTGGTGGCGTCGATGTAGGCGGCTCGCAGCACGGCCCGCAGGTCGAGGCCCGAGTGTTCGTAGAACCGCTGGTCCTCGATGGCCACGACCGCGTTGCGCATCACCTCCGGGATCCGTCGCGGGCGGACCACCACCCGGTCCTCGCCCGCGTGGAGCCGGGTGATCAGCGAGCCGTCGGCCGCGTACAGGAACGTGGTCTGCGGCAGGGCGGTCGCCTCGCGCCGGGCCTCCTTGAGCGTCGGGAGCTCGCAGGCGGAGGCCACGAGGGCGCAGAGCACCACCGTGGCGACGAACGTCGTGCGAGAACGCGTCGCGACGGACGTCGCGCGAGACCACCCGGCCATGGGGGTCCATCTTCCCACGGTCGCTCGTCTCCCACTGCTAGCATCGCGGCGCCCATGGGTCCGTCCGACCTTCCAGCGCTGCTCGCCGGCCCGGCGGAGGTCGTTCCCGAGGACGGCCTCCGCGCCAAGCTCGAGCTCGGCCGCCCGCTCCGCGTCAAGCTGGGGCTGGACCCCACCGCGGCCGACGTCACGTTGGGTTGGGCGGTCGTCTTGCGCAAGCTACGGCAGTTCCAGGACGCCGGGCACGTCCCGGTCCTGATCGTCGGCGACTTCACGGCCCGCGTGGGCGACCCGTCCGGGAAGGCCGAGACGCGCCCCCGGCTCTCGAAGGAGGAGGTCCGGGGGTACGCCGACCGCCTGCTCGACCAGTTCTGGCTGATCCTGGACCGCGACCGGACCGAGGTTCGCTACAACTCCGAGTGGCTCGAGCCGCTCGACATGGAGGGCGTGCTCCGGCTCACGGCCTCCTACACGGTGGCGCGGATGCTCGAACGCGACGACTTCGCCAAGCGGTACGAGGCGGGCCGGCCGATCTCGATCATGGAGTTCCTCTACCCGCTGCTCCAGGGCATGGACTCGGTCGCGGTGGAGGCCGACGTGGAGCTCGGCGGCAATGACCAGCGGTTCAACCTGCTCGTCGGCCGGGACCTCCAGCGGGAATACGGCCAGGATCCGCAGGTGGCGCTTACCCTGCCGCTGCTGGTGGGGACGGACGGGGCCCAGAAGATGAGCCAGTCGCTCGGCAACTACGTCGCCATCACCGAAGACGCCGACACGATGTTCGGCAAGCTGACAAGGGTTCGCGACGAGTTGATCCCGGAGTACCGTCGGCTCACGCTCGACTTCTTCGCCGTGCCCGTCGAGGCCGATCGCGTCGCTGCCGGCCTGGCCGAGGGCTCTCTCGATCCTTGGGCGGAGAAACGCCGGATGGCCCGTGAGGTCGTCGACCTGTACCACGGCGCCGGCGCGGGGCTGGAGGCCGACCGGCGCTTCGACGCGGTTCACCGGGAGGGCGAGTTCCCGGAGGACGTGGAGGACCGCTCCCTGCCCGACGCGGCCGTCCACGACGGCACGGTGTGGGTGCCGCGATTGTTGACCGAGCTCGGGCTGGCGGAGTCGAACGGCCAGGCCCGCCGTCTCATCCAGCAGGGCGGCGTGCGCCTCGGCGGGGAGACGCTCGGTGAGGATCGATTGGAGCTCCCCGCCGAGGAGATCCGGGGCAAGGTCCTCCAGGTGGGCCGGCGCCGGTTCGTCCGAGTGCGCTGAGCGAGGGGCCACATGAGGACGGGCCCGGCCGGGCCCGTCCTCATCGGTCAGATCATGACGGAGCTCATCCGGAGGGTCCGGTCAGCCTGTGGCGGACGGCCACGTACACGTCGGACATTCCTTCGGGCCCCGGCGCCCGCCCGAAGAGCAGGGTGGAGGCGTCCCACGAGAGGGAGGGGCGCGTCTCGCCGGCATCCGTGTTCACAGCGTCGCCCAGGTTGACCGGCGATGACCACGGATCGTCGACGCTGTCGCGTGTCGAGACCCAGATGTCCTGGGCGCCGAGCGTGCCCTCCCGGTTCGAGGAGAAGACCAGCTCTCGCCCGTCCTTGCGGACGTTTGGCTGGATGTCGTTCGCCGTGGCGTCGTTCAGCTCGGCGACGGCGGAGGCCGGACCGAAGGTCCCGTCGGCGAGCGCGGGGCTCACGTAGATGTCGCCGGGCATGGTCGGCGAGCTCCGCGAGAAGAAGAGCATCGCCTGTCCGCCGATCTCGACGAACGAGGGACCCTGCTCGTCCAGGGCGCTGTTCGGGCCCTCGGGCGCGCACGGCAGGTGCGCGGGCTCGCTCCACCCGTGTCTCGGGTTGTGGCGCGTGAAGTAGATGTCGCCGAGCCCGCAGCTTCCGGGAAGCACCTCGCGGCTGACGAAGAAGAGGCCGCCCCCACGGACGGGTGTGGGGCAGAAGTCGTCGGCGGCGGAGTTCACTGGCTCCCCGAGGTTCTCGGGGGCGCCGAACGGCTCGTTCGTGCTCCCTCGCCGCGCGACCCAGATGTCCAGCAGGCCCACTCCGCCCGGCCGGTTCGACGCCAGATACAGGCTGAGCCCGTCCGGCGACTGGATGGGGCAGCCGTCGAGGGACGGAGTGTTGAGCTCCGGGCTGTTGCCACCGATCTCGTCGATCTTCTCGGCCTGCCCCCAATCCGACAGAGGCATCGCCCGAGCGGCGGTCGCCGCCGGCGCGATGGTTCCGACGGCGAGCGCGAGCGCCGCCGCGATCCACCTCCTCATCTTGGTCCTCCCTCCTCGAGGTTCGGGGCTGCACCTCGGCCGGCACACCTTCCCCTCGGTTGATTCGATCGGACGACACGGTCACAGTTGGCCGTGTGACGGAGCGTGTGACGGCCGGGGCCACCGCATGGGGTTGACCATCCACCTGCTCGGATCGCCGCGGATGGAACAGGCGGGCCTCGTCGCGGACGCGCCCCGCGGGCACAAGGTCTGGGGGTTGCTCACCTACCTCGTTCGCAGCCGGGTCCCCCCGTCTCGTCAACAGTTGGCGAGCCTTCTGTTTCCGGAGGCCGACGACCCGCTCGGGACACTGCGCTGGACCCTCTCCTCGCTTCGCCGTGGGCTGGGCCGGGAGGCCGACCTCGGCGGGGACCCCGTGCGGCTGTCCCTGCCGCCGGGGACGACCGTCGACGTCGACATCCTCAGCGCAGGCTCATGGGTCGATGCCGTCGCGCTCCCCGGGTTCGGCCACGAGCTTCTGGGCGGAATGGCCTTCCGGACCAGCCCGGGTTTCGAGATGTGGCTCGAGAACGAACGCCGCCACGTCGCCGGGACCACCAGCGCCGTCCTCCACCAGGCGGCCCTCGCGCTGCTCACACGCGGCGACGCCGTAGGCGCGGCACACCACGCCTCCGACCTCGTCCGATTCGATCCGTACGACGAGAACGCTCACGTCCTGTTGGTGCGCTGCCTCCGGGCCCAGGGCGATCCCGAGGGGGCGATCCGTCATGTCCAGGCCTGCACCGAGCTCTTTCGGCGCGAGCTCGGCATCGAGCCGACGCCGGCGCTTCGTGCGGCTGCGGAGGCCTCAGAGGTGGCCGTCGCCGGTCGCGTCTCTGGGCGAGCGGGGGTGCGCGCGTTGGTCGAGGCGGGGGAGGCGGCCCTGGCCGCCGGCGCGGGGGAGGCCGGCCTGCCGAGGATGCGGGAGGCCGTCGCGGCGGCGCGACGAACCGGGGATCAGGCGCTCCTGGCATGGACGCTGGTGGCGCTCGGAGGCGCGTTGGTCCACGCGGCTCGAGGGACGGACGAGGAGGGCGTGGCCGCGCTGCACGAAGGGACGACGTTCGCGGAGGAGGTCGGGGAGCTCGACGTGGCTGCGACGGGTTGGCGCGAGATCAGTTGGGTCCGGTTCCTGCGTGCTCACTACGAGCGAGCCGAGGAATCGCTGACGCGGACGGCCGAGCTCGCCGGGGACCAGGACGGCGAGCTGGCTTGGGTCGACCTGATCCGGGGCGCCTGCCGACACGACGTGGGGGACTACGAGTCCGCCGGCGGGCTCCTGCGCTCTGCCCTGGAGCGGGCGAGGCGGCTGGGTGCGGGCCAGCCCTTGGGTCAGGCCCTCACGTTGCTCGGCCGGTTCCACCTGATGCGCGGGGAGATCGAGGACGCTCGGCGCCTCCTGGACGAGGCCCTCGAAGAGTCGGAAGCGCGGGGCATGACCGCTTTCGTTCCCTGGCCGGAGTCGTTCCGCGGCGAGCTGGACCTCGTCGTCGGTGACCTCGCATCGGCGGAGGCCCGGTTCGAGCACGCGTTCGCCCTCGGGTGCCAGGTGGGCGACCCGTGTTGGGAGGGCATCTCGTTGCGCGGGCTCGGGCTCGCGGCGGCGGCCCGCGGGGATGTGCCTCGTGCACTCGAATTGCTCATGGAGGCCCCGAGGCTCTGCCGTCGTCTTCCCGACACCTACCTCTGGATCGAGGCGTACGCCAAAGACGCGCTCTGCGCCGTCGCGGTCGACCATCGATCGGAGGCCACGCGGCGCTGGATCGATGAACTTGAGCTGGTGGCCGCCCGCCGCGGCATCCGGGAGCTCCTCCTGCGCGCCAGCGTGTACCGAGCGCTCATTGGGGAGCCCGGCGCGCTCGAGGTCGCTCGCTCGCTCGCCTCGCAGATCGACAATCCGGCGCTGGACCGGCTGATGGCCTCGGCGGACGCCGGCGTTGCCGCCGATTGACTGGCCGACGCTCGGTGGAGGGGCAACCTGTCCCTGCCCGGGCGGGGGCCGCACCAATGGTATCCTTCATGCGAAACAACCCTCTCTCCGTTGAGGGGAGGGGGTAGGGGCCTGGGTCGGCGGGCCCGACGTTGACGGCCCGACGACGCGCGCAGTAGTATCGTCTGTTGGCGCGACCCCCCTTCTCGGAGGCCACACCTCCATCGGTCGCCCACGCGCCTTGAGAACTGAACAGTGTGCCAAAAGCCAGTGCGTTTCCCCGTCGAGGGAAGGGCGCGGTTCGCCGTGCCCGGAACGTCGACGGTCGTACACACGCAATACAGGAGGCCGAACCGGGGGTGCTACCCGGGGAGGCCGACTCTTCACATCGAACCCAAGCCGGTCCCTCGGGGCCGGATCCACGGTTCTCTACGGAGAGTTTGATCCTGGCTCAGGACGAACGCTGGCGGCGTGCCTAACACATGCAAGTCGAGCGGGAACCTGAGGAGGGGTAACCCTCTTCAGGGGAGAGCGGCGAACGGGTGAGTACCACGTGGGCAACCTGCCCCGGACACCGGGATAACCCAGGGAAACCTGGGCTAATACCGGATACTCCGGCGAGATCGCATGGCCTCGCCGGGAAAGCCCCGACGGTCCGGGATGGGCCCGCGGCCTATCAGCTTGTTGGTGGGGTAACGGCCCACCAAGGCGACGACGGGTAGCTGGTCTGAGAGGACGGCCAGCCACACTGGGACTGAGACACGGCCCAGACTCCTACGGGAGGCAGCAGTGGGGAAT
>DASUTU010000128.1:0-37587 GCA_036374435.1 Actinomycetota bacterium
CTCCAGCTCGGCGAACGTTTGGTGTCCGAGTCCTCCGGCCTCCCGGGACCTCGAAGGCGCCCTGACCGAGGTCTCCGAACGCCTGGAGTCCCTCACGACGGCCAAGGCCGACTTCCTGGCCAACATCTCGCACGAGCTGCGCACGCCGGTGACCGTGGCCAAGCGCATCGCGTACGTGCTGAAGAACCGGGGCCCTGCCCGAAGACGAGCAGCACGAGTTCCTCCGGCAACTCGAGGCGGCCCTGGAGAACTGATGATGTTGATCGACGAGATGCTCACGATCGCGGACCTGGACCGTGGCACCTTGACGCTCAAGCTCACGAAGGTGGACCTGTCCCCGATCCTGTCGCACGTCATCGACGAGCTGAGGCGGCAGTATCCGCACGTCGGGATCCAGCTCGTCCATCCGGAGCCCTCGAGGGCAGGGCCGACCCCGTTCGTTTCGCCGAGGTCGTCCGCCAGCTGCTCGAAAACGCCTGCCGCTCCTCGGCCGACGGCCAGTCCGTGTTGGTGAAGGCCCGCGCGATGTCCGGGGGGGTCGTGGTCTCCGTCACCGACCACGGGGCCGGCATGCCGCGTGACGTCGCCACGCGGGCCTTCAACGAACGTTCGCCGCGGGCGAGGAGATCCTGCGCAAGGAGCGCGCCGGGGCCGGGGTAGGGCTCCACATGGCCCGGCAGATCGTCCGTCAGCACGGCGGCATCATGCGGGCCGATCCGCTGCCCGCGGGCGGCACCCGCGGGTCCTTCGTGATCCCCTCGCAGGAGGGGCAGACCCTGACCGAACCGCCGGCGCTGGCGGAGGTCGCCAGCGGCTGAGGTCGGTCCGCCGTCCTACGACGGCGTGGCGGAGATGGCCGACAGCGGGCTATGCTGCCCGTTGGGATCGGCCGAGTGCGAAGGTTTCTCACCTGCTGCGTTGTCGGGCTGGTCGCCGCGGGCTGCCGCGACGCCGTAGTCGTGCCACCCCCCCAGGAGCCCACGCGGATCCTGGTATCGGAGTCCCCCAGCCCCCGGTTCCAGTCGGTCACCGCCGGCGCCGTCCAGACCCTCATCCCGCAGGGCTGGAGCCCCCAGCTCGCCGCCCACGACGACGACCCCCGCCAGGGCCTGGTCGCGGGGCCGGGGCCGGAGGTTTGGGGAGGGCGCCGGCCTCCGGCGGAGGGCCTGGCCGCGATGTGGGTGGACGTCACGAGGGTCGGGGTGCCCTCGGACTACTACTACCTGGCCGCGACCGGCCCGGCGCTCGAGCTCATCACGGGCTCCCCCCAGTGCACCACCACGCATCACCGCGTGATCCTCGATCACCGCCCGGAGTTCGCCGCGGGCGAAACGGGATCGCCGGGCGACTACGTCGCGACCGGCCGGGGGCGCTGCACGATGGGTCAACGGTCCAGCCGCTGGGCGTATTTCCTGGCGGCCCCCGGCTACGGCCCGGTGCGCGAGATCGGGATCCCGAGCTCGGGGTTGTACGTCGTGGTGGCGATGGTCCCCGAGTCCCCCCGGGCGCGCCACGTGCTGGGGCGGATCATGGAGGCAACCCGTTTCGGGGGCGCCAGCGTCTCCGACCTGATCTCCGCTGCCCAGCTGGCGGCGACGTCGCCGATCGCCCCGATCTGATCGGGCCGCTCGTTCATCGAGTCGTCACCGCGTGTTCGAGGCCCCGGGTGTCCGCGTTCGGGCAGTCGGGTGAAGGAACCGCGGTAGCATGGACGTTCGGATGTCCGACGCCTATGACGTAGCCGTGATCGGGGCTGGCACGGGGGGGTACTCGTGTGCCCTGCGACTGGCCCAGCTCGGCAAACGGGTGGCGCTGGTTGATCGAGACCAACGCCTGGGCGGCACGTGCCTGCTGCGGGGTTGCATCCCCACCAAGGCACTGCTCGAGTCGGCGGCGGTGTTGGACCGCGTCAACCGCTCCGAGGAGTGGGGCATCAAGGCCGCCGGCGAGCCCGATTGGCCGGCCATCCAGGCGTTCGAGACCAAGATCGTGGACAAGATGGTGCGGGGCCTGACCGGCCTGGTCAAGACCCGGGGCATCGACGTGATCCAGGGCTCGGCCCGGCTCCGGCCGGGGCCCGGCGTCGAGGTCGACGGCAAGACGCTCCAGGCCACCGACGTCGTCATCGCCACGGGGTCCTCGCCGCGGCTGCTCCCGGGGCTCGAACGCGGAGAACGCGTCATCACCAGCGACGAGGCCTTGTGGCTGGGGTCGTTGCCATCGTCGGCGGTCATCATCGGGGCGGGCGCGATCGGCCTCGAGTTCGCCAGCTTCTACCGCTCGATGGGCGCCGAGGTCACGTTGGTCGAGGCGCTGCCGCGGCTCGCGCCGCTGGAGGACGACGACGCGTCCAAGGAGATCGCGCGGGCGTTTCGCAAACGCGGCATCCAGGCGCACGCCGGAGCTTCGGTCCAGGACGTGAAGGATGCCGGCGACCACGTCGAAGTGACGTTCGAAGCCGGGGGGAAGACGCAGACCGTCTCCGCCGACGTCTGTCTCGTCGCGGTGGGCCGGGGCCCGGTCACGGATTCGCTGGGGCTCGAGGAGCTCGGCGTCGAGCTGGACCGCGGGTTCGTGAAGGTGGACGGGCAGCTCCAGACCACGGTCCCGCACGTGTGGGCGATCGGCGACGTCGCCGCGACGCCCCTGCAGCTCGCGCACGTCTCCTTCACCGAGGGATACGCCGTGGCCGAACGGATCGCCGGGATCCCCGTTCCCGAGATCGACTACTCGGGCATCCCGCGGGTCACCTACTGCTCACCCGAGATCGCCTCGGTCGGCCTCACCGAGGCCCAGGCAGTCGAACACGGCCACGAGGTCGAGACGGAGGTCCTCAACCTCCAGGGCGTGGGCAAGGCGAACATCGTGGGCGAAGGTGGCATCGTGAAGATCGTGGCCGTCAAAGAGGGCGGCGCGGTGCTCGGCGTGCACATGGTCGGCCCGCACGTCACCGACCTGATCGCCGAGTCGATGTTGATCGTGAACTGGGAGGCGGTGCCCGACGAGGTGGCCGCCCTGATCCACCCCCATCCGTCCCTGTCCGAAGGCGTCGGCGAGGCCTTCCTCGCCATCGCCGGCAAGCCTCTCCACGGAGCGTGACGATGGCGACCAGGGTGAAGGACCAGCAGCTCGCAGGCCAGGACTGGCGGGCCGGCCTGTCCGACGACCGGCTGAAGGATCTGCTCCACATGATGAAGCTGTGCCGGTACTTCGACGAGCGGATGGAGGCGTTGTACCGGCAAGGGCGGCTGCCGGGGGCGATCTACTCCGGTCGGGGCCAGGAGGGCACCCACGTCGGCGTGACCTCGGCCCTGCGGGAGGACGACTCGCTGTTCCCGACCCATCGAGATCTGTCTGCCCAGTTCGCGAAGGGCCTGGACCTGCGCCGGGTGATGGCCCAGTTCTGGGGCCGGATCGACGGCTACACCCGCGGACGGGACGGCAACAGCCACATCGGGGACTGGTTCGGCAGCCGCACCTGGACCGTCATGTCCCACCTGCCGATCGCGTATCCGGTCGCCTGCGGGGCGGCCCTTGCGTACAAGCGCCGGGGAGAGCCGCGGGTGGCCATGGCGATCTGCGGCGACGGCGCCACCTCGAACGGACGGTGGCACGAGGCCCTGAACGTGTCCGCGATCTTCCGGCTGCCCGCGGTGTGGGTGGTGAACAACAACCAGTACGCCTACTCCACGCCCAACCAGCTCGAGTTCCCCGTGCCCACCATCGCCGAACGCGCCTCCGCGTACGGCATGCCCGGCGTCCGGGTCGACGGCGCCAACCTGCTCGAGGTGTACGCCGCCGCCCAGGAGGCGGTGGCGAGGGCACGCGAAGGTGAAGGCCCCACGCTGATCGAGAGCGTCTCGTTGCGCTGGCGCGGACACGCCGGCCACGACCCGGCCAAATACGTCCCCAAAGAGCTCCTCGAGGACCACATGCAGAACCGCGACCCCGTCCAGCGGTTCGAGCAGCTCCTGCGCTCCAAGGACGTCGTGGACGACGCGGCCGTCAAGGAGATCGACGAACGAGTCCACCGCGAGTTCGAGGAGGGATACGACTACGCCCTCAAGTCGCCGTTCCCCGAACACGGCGACGTCACCAAGGGCCTCTGGGTCGAAGACGGGTACTGGACCGGCGAACCCGGGCGCGGCGGGGGGACCGAGGCCTGATGGCGACCGGGGGTGTGGGGGCTCAAGAAGTGAGCGAGCGGGAGCGAGCGAACGTAGCCCCTGCGTCGACCAGAACCGTCGAGGCGGGGGCTGCCGGACACGGCGCCGAACCGCGGGGCAAACGTTCGGAGAACGGCGAGGCCACCTACCTGATCGCCATCGCCGAGGCCCTGTGGGAGGAGATGGAGCGCGACGAGCGCGTCTTCCTGCTCGGCGAGGACATCGGCGCCTACGGCGGCGCGTTCAAGGTCACCGAGGGGTTCATCGAGCGGTTCGGCGCGGAGCGCGTGATGGACACGCCGATCGCTGAGGAGACCATCGTGGGCATGGCGCTGGGCGCGGCGATGGAGGGGCTTCGTCCGGTCGCCGAGTTCCAATACGCGGACTTCATGTCGAGCGGGTTCGACGAGATCACCACCGCCCTCGGCCGCTACCACTACCGAAGCGGCGTGCCCGCGCCCGTGGTGCTGCGCGGGCCGTCGGGAGGAGGCGTGCGCGCCTCGAGCTTCCACTCGTTCAACCCGGAGCCGTGGTTCGCGCACTCTCCCGGTCTCAAGGTGGTCACGCCGGCCTTCCCCACCGACGCCAAGGGCCTGCTGAAGTCCGCGATCCGCGACGACAACCCCGTGGTGTTCCTCGAACACAAGTGGATCTACCGGCGGGTCAAGGAGCAGGTCCCCGAGGACCCGAACTTCCTGGTCCCGCTCGGACGCTCCGAGGTCAAGCGCGAAGGGAACGACGTCACGATCGTCGCCACCGGCATGATGGTCCACCTGGCGCTGGACGCCGCGACCACGCTGGCGCAAGAGGGGATCGAGGCCGAGGTCCTCGATCTTCGCTCGATCGTGCCGCTCGACGTCGAGGGCATCCTCACCTCCGTGACGAAGACCAGCCGCGCCATCGTCCTGTACGAGAGCCATCGGTTCCTGGGCATCGGGGCGGAGGTCGCCAGCGTGATCGCAGAGGAGGGCTTCGAGTCGCTCGACGCTCCCGTCGTCCGGATCGCGCCGCCCAACGTGCCGGTGCCGTTCTCTCCCGCCCTCGAAGACGCCTATCTCCCGCAGGTGGCAGAGATCGAGGACGCGGTCCGCAAGTTGTCCGCCTGGTAACGGGTAGAGGGAGCGAAGGGTAGCCCGTCGATAGGGAGGGTTCGGGTAGCGAAGCGGTCGTCCCGTCAAGGAGGGTCCGGATGCAGGTCAAGATGCCGCAGCTCGGCGAGACCGTGGTCGAGGGAACGATCCTCAAGTGGCTGAAGAAGGAGGGCGACGACGTCGCCCAGGACGAGCCGCTGTTCGAGATCTCCACGGACAAGGTGGACACCGAGGTGCCGTCCCCGGCGGCGGGCACGTTGACCAAGATCATGGTCGGCGAAGGCCAGACCGTCTCCGTCGGGACCGACCTGGCCGTGATCGACGCCGGTGAGGGCGGCGCCCAGCTGGCCGAGGAGCCCGCCGCGCCGGCCGGGGAACCAGCGGCGCAGCCCAACGGGGCCGCCGAGGCACCGGCGGAGCCGCCGGCCGCCGAAGCGGCGCGAAAGGCCGAACCGGTCGAGACGCCCCAGGCAGAGCCGGCCGCCGAGGTTCCGGCGGCCGAGGCGCCTCAGGCCGCGCCCGCCGCCGCGCAGGTTCCCGCTCCGTCCGCCCCCACCGACGTGCAGGCGCCCCCGGACCGCGGCCCCCGGTCGCAGATCCTCTCCCCGCTCGTCCGTCGTCTCGCGGCCGAACACGAGGTGGACCTCTCGCAGGTCCGTGGCACCGGCACCGGTGGGCGGATCACCAAGAACGACGTGTTGAGCTTCGTCTCGGCTCGCGCCGAACGTCCGGCCGCGGCGGCCATCCCGGAGGCCCCGCCCGCGCCGCCCGCACCGTCGGCGGCCGTCCCGGCGCCGGCCGCAGGCGAGGGGCAAGAGGTCGTCCCGCTGACGCACATCCGCAAGGCCATCGGTCAGCACATGCACACGTCCATCCAGACCACGGCCCGCGCCTGGACCATGGTCGAGGTCAACGTCGATCACCTCGTGAAGCTACGGGAGCGGGCCAAGGAGGCCTTCCGCGAGAAACACGGCGTGAACCTGACATATCTGCCGTTCGTGGTTCGCGCGACGATCGACGCGCTGCTCGAGTACCCGCACGTCAACGCCCGCCTGGACGGCGAGAACCTCGTCCTCCACAAGTTCGTCAACATGGCGATCGCGGTGTCGTACGACGCGGGGCTGATCGTTCCGGTCATCAAGGGCGCCGACGGGATGAACACGGTCGGCATCGCTCGCGCCGTCGCCGACCTGGCCGCTCGGGCTCGAGCCCGTCAGCTCAAACCCGACGAGGTCCAGGGCGGCACGTTCACCATCACGAACCCGGGGCCGTACGGCTCGGTGCTGTCGGTGCCGATCATCAACATGCCGCACACCGCGATCCTGTCGCTGGACGCCATCGTGAAACGGCCGGTCGTCGTGGACGACGCCATCGCGATCCGCTCCATGGTCAACGTCTCGATGTCCTGGGACCACCGCGTCATCGACGGCGAGATCGCCACGCGGTTCCTGGCCCGGGTGAAGGAGAACCTCGAGACCTGGGACTTCGCCGAGGACCTCGGCGTCTGAGCCGATGGCTCGCCCCGCGCGGCTGATCCGACCCCCCGGCCTCGTCGACTACGACGACGCCAACGAGGCCATGCACGAGCTCGCCCGGTCACGGCTGGCCGGCGAAGCCGGCGACACCGTGATCCTGGTCGAGCACCCGCCCGTGTACACGGCGGGGCGCCGGTGGAAGGCCGAGGACATCGTCTGGTCCGAGGACCGCATCCGCGCCTCCGGCGCCGAGCTGCGGTTCATCG
Organism: Actinomycetota bacterium; assembly: GCA_036374435.1. Lineage (GTDB taxonomy): Bacteria > Actinomycetota > UBA4738 > UBA4738 > HRBIN12 > CALGFI01. The sequence goes on from DASUTU010000128.1 coordinate 6,999, forward strand.
ACCGTGGGGGTTCGTTGACCTTCCACGGTCCGGGGCAGCTCGTCGGGTATCCCGTCCTGGACCTCGGCGCCCGACCCGACGCCGTCCGGTACGTGCGCGACCTCGAGGAGGTCGTGATCCGGGCGGCGGCCGACGTCGGGGTCGAGCTCCACCGGAGCGACGTCCAGACCGGCGTGTGGTCCGGTCACCGGAAGGTCTGCGCCATCGGCGTCCGATTGATGCGGATGCGGGTGTCGCTGCACGGGTTCGCGCTCAACTGCACGACCGATCTGTCGTGGTACGACGCCATCGTGCCGTGCGGTCTCTCCGACGAGGGCGTGACGTCCCTGTCCCAACTGGCGGGCCGCACCGTGGAGGTGGACGAGATGGCCCCGCTCGTGGTTCGGCACCTCGAGGCGGTCTTCGACCTCGAGCTCGAGCCCGACCGAGCCGAGTGGCCGTCCCTCCCGGCCACCGCGGCGTCGGCCGGCTGACCGGGCGCCGCCGGTGACCGCCCGGATCCACGACGCGGCCGCCCGTGGGTTCGAGGCGGCGGTGGAGCGATACGAACGCGGCCGCCCGGGCTACCCGGACGACGCCGTTTCGTACTTGGTCGAGCGGCTCGGGATCACGGAGGGATCCGACGTCGTCGAGCTCGGCGCCGGCACGGGGAAGTTCACGGAGCTTCTCGTGCACACCGGCGCGCGGATCGTGGCGATCGAGCCCGTCGATGGGATGAGGCAGGCGCTCCAGCGCAACGTCCCGACCGCTCGAGTGCTCGACGGAACGGCCGAGGAGATCCCGCTCCCGGACGCGAGCGCGGACGCCGCGATCGCCGCCCAGTCGTTCCACTGGTTCGACGGCGAACGCGCGCTCGCCGAGGTCTCCCGCGTCCTGCGCCCCGAGGGGCGCCTCGGCCTGATCTGGAACGCCCGGGACGAAGCCAGCGATTGGTCCGAGCAACTGACGAAGATCTTCGACCGCCTGGCCGGCGACGGCCCTCGGTATCGGGACCTGCGGTGGCGGGCGGCGTTCGACACCACCGCGCTGTTCGGGCCCCTGCACCGACAGGTCTCCTACCACCTTCACCAGGTGACCCGGGAGGCATTCCTGGATCGTGTCCTGTCGGTCAGCTACGTCGCGAGCGCGCCGGAGGCCGAGCGCCGGCGCGTGGTCGAGGAGGTCGCTCGACTCCTGGACGAAGACCACGATCTCGCCGGGCGGGACGAGATCGTGGTCCCCTACCGGACCGACGTCTACTGGTGCGCCCGGCGGTAGCTACCCCTCCGCGACAAGGGCGAAGCGAGGCCTGTGCTCGAGCCAGCCCAAGGGCCATCCCTCGTGCAGCTTGGCCGCCCACTCGACATCGCGCAGCCGCTTGACCCGGATGAAGCGCCAGCCGGCCTCGCGGGCCGCCTCGATCAGCGGGACCGGCGACGGGACGCTGGCCAGCGGAAGCTGCGACAACACATCGGGCGGATAGGGCGCGTGGTGGTCGGGGGGTGTCCGCAGGAACCGGCGCACCTGCTCGGCCACGCCGTCTTTGAGCCGCTGCACGGGGCGTGCCGAGCCCCAGATCCCCTCGAACAACACCAGCCGGCCCGCAACCTCGCGCCAGGCCGCGAGCACGGCCACCGGATCCACCGTGGTCCACAGCACGTGACGCTCCATCACGGCGTCGAAGGACCCGCTCGGGGGTTCGGCGGCCGAGCCGACGACGAACGTCACGTGTTCGTCCAGCCCGCGCTGCTTCGCCTTGCGTTCGGCCTGCGCCAACATGCCCGGCGACAGATCGAGCGCGGTGACCTCGTAGCCGAGCTCGGCGGCGAGGAGCGTGAGGGCGCCTGTGCCGGCGCCGACGTCGAGCACGCGCGCGCCCGGCTCGGGGAGCGCCTCGCGTAGCGCCTGCCGCCACATGGCGGCCTCGAGCCGGTCGGAGATGGCGTGGGACTTCGTGGCGTCGTACGTCGAGGCGTCCCGGTCCCAGAACTCGCGGATCCGGTCGTCGACGCCGGCCATCAGAACAACGCGTTCGCGAGCTTCCGCCGGTACTCGGGCACGAGCGGATCTTCCTCGCCGAGATACGCAAACAGCTCGAGGATGGCCGGACGCGCTTCGGGATCGTCCGTCACGGCGCCCAACATGCCGTCGAGCGCCTCCCGATGTTTCCCCTTGGCGGCCAGCCGCTTGGCAGCGGCCAGGGTGCCGGGCTCCGTGAGGGACGCCCACGAACGGACCTCGAGGGCGGCCAGCAGGCGCTCGGCGTCCGGGTCGGGCAGGAGCGGCATCAGCGTCTCCCGCGCCTCGGCCTCCCGGCCGGTCTCCACCAGCACTCGCCCCAGCCCCAGGCGCGCGTCCCGGTTCCCGGCGTCGGCCTCGAGGGCCTCGCGGTACTTGGTCTCCGCGTCGGACAGGTCCCCCTCGAGCTCCTCCTCGAGGGCCTCGCGGGCCCCGAGGTCGGCTTCGGTGGGCAAGAGCTTGTCGACGAACTGGTTCACCATGGGTTCGGGCAGCGCCCCGACGAACCCGTCGACCGGCCGGCCGTCGCGGAACGCGATGACCGTTGGGATGCTCTGGACGCCGAACTGCCCCGCCGTGTACGGGTTGGCGTCGACGTCGAGCTTCGCCAGCAGGAACGCGCCGGCGCGCTCGCCCGCGACCTTCTCCAGGATCGGTCCGAGCGTCCGGCACGGCCCGCACCACGACGCCCAGAGGTCCACGACCACCGGCCGTCGTTTGGACTCCTCGACGACGGCATCGATGAAGTTCTGATCGGTCGCCTCCACGACGACCGGCTGCTCGACCTGCACCATGATCGACCTCTCTTCTCGTTCCCCTCAGCGTACCCGCGCGTCGCGCGATGACGGTGGCGCCGCTACTTCCCCGCGAACCGCGCCACGGCGGCCAGAAGCTCCTCGACCTTCTCGTCGCTCCGCCCCGTGTCGATGCTCTCCTTGACGCAGTGGCGCACGTGGTCGTCGAGCAACCCCATACCCACCGACTTCAGCGCCGCGGTCGCGGAGTTGAGCTGTGTGAGGACGTCGATGCAGTACTGATCCTCGTCCACCATCCGCTGGATCCCTCGAACCTGCCCCTCGATCCGGCGGAGGCGGTCCTGGAGATCCTTCTTGTCCATGCTGTACCCGGCCACGCTGCCTCCAAGCGCCTCGTCTCGTTCGCCGGGGGATTATACCCTGGGGGGGTACCCTAGCGTCAACGCCCGAGTAGGCCGGCTCGGGGGAGCGAGCCGCCGATCTCCCTGCGGAGCCGCCGGGTGAGCTCCTCGGCCATTCGGCGCCGGCTCCCGGGGTCCGTCTGCGGCTCGACCCTGATCGGAGCGTGGAACCGCACCCGGACCCGAACCCGCCCGGGGCGGGTCGCCGCGCGTGCCCGGTCGGTGCCCGAGATCGAACACGGCACGAGCGGCGCCCCCGTCCGCACGGCCAGCCAGCCCGCGCCGGGCAAGAACGGTTCGAGCCGGCCCGGCGACCGGGTGCCTTCGGGATACATGCCCACGATCAGCCCACTCCCGATCGCCTCCAGCGCCGCGTCGATCGCCCGGAGGTCGAAGCGGGCGCGGTCCACGGAGAACCCGCCGAGCTGGCGCAGCGCCCACGAGACGAAGACGTTCTTGTACAGCTCTCGTTTGGCCATGAAGGTGATCCGGCGGGGGCACGCCGTGACGATGATCGGGATGTCGAGGGCGCTCTCGTGGTTCATGGCGAGGACGGCCGGGCCGGCGACCGGCACGTGCTCCGCGCCCTCCACCTGTAGCCGGAACCACCAGCGAAGGGCCCGTCCGCCCAGGACGTCGGCGGTCCCCTGCAGCCGGCCGAGCCGGGGGCGAGGCCCCGCGGGGGGGCCGTCCGATCCCTCGACGGCCCGCAGGACCTCGCCCAACCTTGTCTCCGGGCCGACCTGGAGGCCGGCGAGGTCCACGCCCCACTCGCCCTGGATGGCAGCCGCCAGCTCGGCCCAGCCAAGGGAGTCGATGCCGAGCTCCCGAAGCGGCCGGTCCGGGGTGAGCTCGACGGGCCCGTTGGGCGTCAGCTCCCCGAGCAGCGCCAGCAGCCGGATGCGCCCGACCGTCTCGGACATGCGCGGAGCGTACCCGGCCGGTGACCGAGCGGGGACGGTGGCGGAGCTGGGGTCGGGAGGGTCGGCCAGCGGAGCCACCGTCCCCGCTCCCCCCGCTCCACCCAGTCCGTGTGAGCGCAACCCCCGATGCTAGGATGCCCGCCGAGGAGGGTGATGTGGCGACGCGAGTGACCACCGACACATCACACGAGGCGCTCGGCCTCGGTCCCGACGATCTCCTTTCCATGTACCGAACGATGGTCACCGCCCGCCTCGTCGACGAGGCCGGATTCCGGCTCAACCGCCAGGGGAAGGCGCCGTTCGTCGTCCCGGTCTCCGGGCACGAGGGGTGCCAGGTCGGCACGGCGTGGGCGCTCCGCCGCGGCCAGGACATCTGGGTCCCCTACTACCGCGACGTGGGCGTGGTGCTCGTCGCCGGGATGACCCCCTTCGAGATCTTCCTCGGGTTGTTCGCCAAAGCCGACGACCCGGCGTCGGGCGGACGGCAGATGCCGAGCCACTGGGGTTCGCGCCGGCTCGGGATCATCAGCCACTCCTCGCCGATCGCCTCGCAGATCCCCCACGCGGCCGGGATCGCCTATGCGGCGATGTACCGGGGAGAAGACGCCGTCGTTGGCTGCTGGTTCGGCGAGGGCGCCACGTCGGAGGGGGCGTGGCACGAGGGACTGAACTTCTCCGGGATCCACCGCCTGCCCGTCGTCTGGATCTGCGAGAACAACCAGTACGCGATCTCGGTGTCGCAGGCCAAGCAGATGGCCATCGACGACGTGGCCGATCGTGCCGACGGCTACGGCTTCCCGGGCGTGGTCGTGGACGGCAACGACGTCCTGGCCTGTTACGCGGCGATGAAGACGGCCGTGGAACGCGCCCGAGCGGGGGAGGGACCCACCCTGATCGAGGCGAAGACCTACCGGTTCTTCCCGCACACCTCCGACGACGACGATCGGTCCTACCGGACCCGCGAGGAGGTCGAGGAGGCCAAACACCGCGACCCGATCCACCTGTTCGAGCACTACCTCCGAAAGGCCGACATCCTGGAGAAGGCCCGGGTGGAGAGCATCGAGGCGGAGCTCAAGGCGGAGGTGGACCGCCAGATCGACGAGGCGTGGAAGGCTCCGGACCCCGAGCCCGAGTCGCTGCTTCGCCACGTCTTCTCCGAGGGTGAGGGCGGCGCGAGGTGACCGATCGGTGACCGAGAAGAACGTCGTCACCGCGATCCACGACACGCTGCACGAGCAGATGGCCGCGGACGACCGCGTGGTCGTGCTCGGCGAAGACGTCGCGGTCCGGGGCGGCGTGTTCCGGGTGACGCAGGGGTTCCTCGACGAGTTCGGCGAGCAACGGGTCATCGACACGCCGCTCGCGGAAGGGGCGATCGTGGGCGTCGCCGTCGGCATGGCGCTGCACGGCCTGCTGCCCGTGGCCGAGATCGAGTTCGCCGACTTCATCCATCCCGCGTTCGACCAGATGGTGTCGGAGGTCGCGCGCATGCGGTACCGATCCAACGGCGACTTCGGGCTCCCGATGGTCGTTCGCGCCCCGTACGGAGGCGGCGTGCACGGGGCCCTCTACCACTCGCAGTCGATCGAGGCCCTGTACGGCCACATCCCCGGCCTGAAGGTCGTGGTGCCCTCGACCCCGTACGACGCCTCGGGGATGCTCCGGGCCGCCATCCGGGATCCGGATCCGGTGGTGTTCCTGGAGCACAAGCGCACCTACCGGCTCATCAAGGGCGAGGTGCCCGACGAACCCTTCGAGGTGCCGATTGGTCCGGCCGACGTGAAGCGGGAGGGAGACGACCTCACCGTGGTGGCGTACGGCCTGATGCTCCACCACTGCCTGGAGGCGGCCTCGCGGCTCCAGGACGAGGAGGGGATGTCGGCGGAGGTCGTGGACGTCCGCACGATCAGCCCGCTCGACAAGGAGACGATCCTGGCCTCGGTCCGCAAGACGGGCAAGGCCATGGTGGTCTACGAGGACAACCGGACCTACGGCGCGGGCGCCGAGATCGCCGCGACGATCGCCGAAGACGCCCTGTTCGACCTGGACGGCCCGATCGTGCGCCTGGGCGGGCCCGACGTCCCGGCGATGGGATTCGCCTCGAATCTCGAGCACGCGTTCCTCCTGGACGCCGACCGCATCTACCAGCAGATGCGGGAACTCGCCCGGTTCTGACCCGCCGGGTTCCGGCCACGGCCGACCCGATCCTCCCCGCCGACCCCCGGCTCAGGTGGCCCCGCCCAGGCCGATAACCCTCCAGACAGGGATGAGGGATCGAATCGAGCGGCCGCATGGGTGGGCGGCGCTGCGAGATCCGCTGGTGATCTCGCTCGCCCTGTCCGGCCTGCTCTGGTGGGGCGTTTCGTCCGGCGCCTTCGAGGAGGTCCGCCACCGGGTGGCCGAGATCCTTCCGGGCCGTCGGCGACCTGCTGGTCGGCCTCACCCTCACGACCGCGGCGGCGGCGCTGTTCCTCGGGTTGCGGTGGCGATCGGCTCGGCGCCGGCTCGCCGCTCGCGCCCGCTCCGACGGCCGGTTCGCGCTGCTCGTCGAGAACCTCCCTGCCGCGACCTACACCTGGGACCCGCGGCGGCCGGTCGGGACCGCGTGCCGTTGGTTCCACCCGCCGCGGATAGACTGGCGGGGATGCCCGACCGGGACCACAACCCGCACCGGCGCCGCCTGCACCTTCCGATCGTCTCCACGAACGGCACCCCCGCGACCGACGAGCGGAAGCCGCCGTGGCTGAAGGTCCGGATGCAGGTCGGGCCGAACTACGCAGAGCTCAAGGAGATCATGCGCGGTCGTTCCCTGCACACCGTGTGTGAAGAGGCCACGTGTCCGAACATCCACGAGTGCTGGGAGCAGCGGGAGGCCACGTTCCTGATCCTCGGAGACCGCTGCACCCGGCGGTGCGGGTTCTGCGACGTGATGACGGCGAAGCCGGACCCGGTCGACGAAGGCGAGCCACGGCGCATCGCCGAGGCTGTGGACGCGATGGGCCTCCGGTTCGTCGTCCTCACCGGCGTGGCGCGCGACGACCTGCCGGACGGCGGCGCCCGCATCTGGGCCGAGGCGATCCGGGCCATCCGCGGGGCGGTCCCCGGGTGCGGCGTGGAGGTCCTCCCGGCCGACTTCCAGGGGGGCGAACGCGACATCGGCACGGTGATCGAGGCCGAACCCGACGTGTTCGCCCACAACCTCGAGACGGTCCGGCGGCTCCACGACCGGATCCGCCCGGCGTTCGGCTACGACCGCTCGCTCGACGTGTTGCGGCTGGCCCGGAGGCTGCGCCGGGGACAGATCACGAAGTCGAACCTGATCCTCGGCATGGGGGAACGCCCCGAGGAGATCCCGCGGGCGCTGGAGGACATCGCCGCCACCGGCAGCGAGATCGTGACGATCGGCCAGTACCTCCAGCCCACGCCGTACCACCTGCCGGTGGACCGGTGGGTCCACCCCGACGAGTTCGCCCGCTGGAAGGAGCTCGGCGAATCGCTCGGTGTCGCCCACGTCGAGGCCGGTCCGCTCGTCCGCTCCAGCTACCACGCGGGCAAGCAGCTCCGACGAGCCCTCGACGCCAAGCCGGCGCCGGCCTGTTGACCGATCGCGGGCGGAGGGCGGGAGGAGCCGGCCTGTAAGCCGGGTTCTGTGGACGATCTCGCGATCGCCCGGCGACCATCTGTCTGGACCCTCTCGGGCCCCGGGGCCGAAGCCCTCGTGCGGCCGACCCGGGAGCTCGGACGGGCCGTCCTTCCGGCGCGAACGCCTGCGCTCCCTGCTTGGCCTTGCTCCGGGTGGGGCTTGCCGAGCCGGACCGGTCACCCGGTCCGCTGGTGAGCTCTTACCTCACCGTTTCACCCTGACCGCTCGCGCGGCGGACTGTTCTCTGTGGCGCTTTCCGCGGGTCGCCCCGCCTGGGTGTTACCCAGCACCCTGCCCTGCGGAGCCCGGACTTTCCTCGAGCGTCTTCGCCCGCGGCCGCCCGGCCGACTCCTCGCAATCGAGTCTACCCGTATCATCGGCCGCCATGGGCCGCGTGCCGGGGCCGATCGTTCGAGCCATCCTGGGGGCCGCGATCGCGGGCTGGCCCGTCGCGGCGTGCGCCCCCGCGCCCGAGGGACCGGCGGCGGCGATCGCCTCCGAGCAGGTGACGGCCGGACCCGCGTTCGACGCCTCGGCAACACGCCAGACGGTCCTCGACTTCGTCGCGGCATACGCGGACTCGCCGACCGAGGGTCCGGGAGCGCTCCAGGGGATCGTGGGCGGCCCCGAGCTCGCGTCCTGGGTGCGCTGGCTGGACGTCCAACATCGCGAGTTTCCCGGCTCGATCGAGGCCGCGGCGGAGGTACGGGACGTCGAGTTCGTGGGCGAGGCTGTAACCGGGGAGCTCATCGGGGCGCAGGTGGCGCTTTCCGCGTCGGTCGTCTTCCGCTTCTCCCCCCAGGACGCCGATCCGTTCGACCGGGTCCGGATCCTGGACGGACCGGTCAGCGTCGTCCAGACGGAAGAACGACGGTTCGTCGTGGTGGACCTGCTCCGCGACGGCGTGTCGATGAGCGACGGCATCCAGATCTTCGAGGACCTGGGCGACCGGATGGGACCGATGGACGTCGCCGTGGACTCGCTGCACATGTTCCCGCCCAACTGGCAGTTCAACCTGGTGATCCGGAACCGTGGCACCCGGCCGATGTCGTTGCGCCCCGAGCTCTCCGGCCTGTACGTCCGAACCTCGGACGGGTTCGAGCGCTTCGAGGGCATCTTCACCGGGTCGGTGGAGACGGTCGCGCCCGGGGGGGAGGTCGACGGCATCTTCGCCTTCCCCATGCAGGACGCGCCCGAGGGGCGGGTGCTGACGCTCGCCTACGGGCCCGGGGTCGAACCACGGCGATTCGACTTCCCGCTCGACGGTCTGGTCAGCGTGGTTCCCCCTCCACCTCTCGACGCGGCGTCCGGCTGACGTCCTGCTCCGCGAGCCAGGCGTCCACCCCGAGGTTGGCGAGGCGATCCGCCGCCACGTTGCGCGTCCGGGGCACGTGTTCGTACGTGACCCGCTCGAACGCGGAGGCGACCGACCGGACCTCCGCGTGCAGTCGCTGCAAGGTCGGGTTCTTCACCCGGTACCGTCCGGAGAGCTGTTCGACCAGGAGCCTGCTGTCCGAACGCACCTCGACCTCGGTCGCGCCGAGCTCGAGAGCCTGCTCCATCCCTCGCAGGGCCGCCGTGTATTCGGCGACGTTGTTGGTGGCGACCCCGATGCCCTCGGCGATCTCGGCCACCACCTGGCCGGCGGGATCGAGGATCACGACGCCGATCCCGGCCGGGCCGGGGTTGCCCCGGGCGGCCCCGTCGCACTCGAGGGTCAGGCGAAGACGACGATCCGCCGGCAGTATTCACACCTCTTGATCTCGTCGGTTCGTTTGAGGCGATCGAGCTCGACGGCCGACAGCTTCTCGTGGCAGGCCTGGCAGACCCCGTCCACGATGGCCGCGGCTCCGATGCCCTTCTTCTGCCGGCGGAGGTCCTCGTAGAGCTCGAGCAGCTCCTCGTCGAACTCCTCGACCAGCCCCTCGCGGGCGGCCCGGCGTTCGGCCAGCTCGCCCTCGATCCGCTCGAGCTCGTGGACGGACTCGCCCCCGATCTCGTCGACGCGGCCGCGGGCCGCCGCAACCTCGGCCTGGGCCTCGGTGGCTCGCGCTTCGAGGTCGTCGCGGCGGACCATCTGCTCGAGGAGGTCGTCCTCCGCCCGGGACCGGCGTTCCTTCAGGTTGGCGATCTCGTGTTGCAGCGCCTCGAGCTCCTTGGGGTTCGCGATACTGCCGTCGTACATGCGCGTGTTCTCCGCGGCGAGCTTGGCCTCCATCGACTCGATCTCGTGCTCGAGCCGCGTGGACTCCCGACCGACGGCGTCCAGGGCCAGCCGGATCTCCCCGAGGCGCGACTCCGCCTCCTCCATCTCTTTGCGCGCGCTCGAGAGCTCCTCCCCCGCCTCGAGCTGCTCGCGGCGGCGCTCCAGGCGGTCCGCGGCCGTATCGAGCTCCTGCAGGTCCAGTAGCCGATCGGTTCCACGCATCGGAGGGCCAGGGTAGCCGATGCGCTCAGACCAGCGAGAGCTGCTCGGGAGGCGCCTGGTCGCCTCGTCCCGCCCGGCCCCATCGTCCGGTCGGCGGCTCGACAGCGGGTCGCAGCCCGCCCATCGAGCGCACCATGCTCCCCACGGTCGCACCGAGACGATCCCGTTCGGCGGGTGACCCGTACGGCGTCCGGTACCTCTCCTCGTACCGACCGACGAGATCCGGGTACCGCTCGGCGAGCCACGGCAGGAACTCCTCGCGGACGCCTGGACGAAGGTGCAGGAGGATCGGCGACACGTGCGTCGCCCCGGCGTCGATCGCGGCCCGGACCACCTCGCGCAGCTGCCGCGGGTCGTCGCTGATGCCCGGAAGGATCGGCGCCATCAACACACCGCACGGGATCCCTGCGTCGTTGAGGGTGCCCACCGCCTCCATCCGCTTCTTCGGATGGGGGGTGCCGGGCTCGCTGGCCCTCCACACCTCTTCGTCGAGCGTGCCGATCGAGAAGGCCGTGGAAACCTCCGTCACGTTCGACGCCTCGACCAGGAGCTCCAGGTCGCGCAGGATCAGCGTGCCCTTCGTCAGGATCGAGAATGGGTTCCGGAAGTCGACGAGGGCGCGCAGGATCTCCGGCATCAGCCCATACCGCCCTTCGGCCCGCTGGTACGGATCGGTGTTCGTCCCCATCGCGATGCCCTCGCCCTTCCACCGTTTCGCGGCGAGCTGTCGCCGGAGCACCTGGGGCGCGTTGATCTTCACCACGATCTTGCTCTCGAAGTCCGTTCCGGCGTTCATGTCGAGGTACGTGTGCGTCGGCCGCGCGAAGCAATTGTGGCTCACGACACCGTTCGCGATGAAGTCGCCGGTGCCCGTGGTGATGTCGTACATGGGGAGCTCGAGGCCGAGGGGCTCGATCGACGTGACCCGCAACCGCGCGTCGCTCTTGATCGAGATCCCCTCGATGTTCCGCTTGCGCGTGATCGCGGGGTCGACGGTGTGGAAGAACCGGAGCACCTCGCGAAATCCTCCAAGCAACCGGACGTTGACCAACCCGTTCCGCTCGACCCTCGGCTCAAGCCGGTACTCGAACCTGAGAGCGCCAAGCGACGCGATCAGCGTCCCGACGATCTGGGGAACGCAGTTGGAGATCCGCAGCGACCCGCTGAAGCTCCCCTCGGCGTCGAAGATGCCGGCCAGGAATCCCTTCCTCCAGGAGGTCGGCGCCGCACGGGGCCACCGAATCAGCTCGCGGATCCGTGCAACGTCTTCCCTGCGGCGACTGTGGATCGCCCGGAGCTCCTTCCTCGTGGTGGTCGCCCGCTGGAAGAGGGAGGTCGAAGTCCCGATCCCGACCAGCGACAAATAGCGGCGCGTCCGGTCCAAGCCATCCTCGTCCACCAATGCCAGGCGGAACTGGTGCACCTCCGCAGTTCGCCCATTGGCCTGGCGGTATCGGTGAGTACGTAAGTGGGCGTCGCCGCGGATCATGCCGGTGAGATAGCCGCGACGGTAGTCCTCATCTTCGGCCGGCCCCGCAGCGAAGCCACCTACCCCCAGGAGCGAATTGTTCGTCGTCAGGAACGGACGTCGGTGACGACCCTGCTCCGCCCCGGTGACATACTTCCAGCCTCGCTGCTCGGTGAGGAATCGGTGGTCGCCGCTCGTGACGATCTCCGTACCGTCCTCGAGGGTGACACGGTATGCGGGCTTGATCGTTTCCCAGTGGTCGACGACGTCGGTGAGAACGTACCGACGATAGTGCCCGCGCCGCTGGGTGCCGTAGATCCGGTCGCCGACTTCGACTTTGGCGATGGGTTTGGTGCGACCATCAGCGAGCAGCACCTCGGTGTCCCCAGAGCTGCAGTATGTGCATGCATGACTGCATCCCCGATACGGGTTGATCGTGTACCGGAACGGGAGGTAGTTGCCCGAGACGTGGTTGATGATCGTCTTTGCACTCGGCCTCGATGAACTCGATCCCGCGGAACTCCGGGGTGTCGAACGTCCGCCGGGCGATCTCGAAGAGCTGGTCGGCCATGGGCGTCCAGGATAGAACGTATGTTCGATCTCGCGCAACTGCCGCCGAGCAGGCGTGGCGGCCTCCCGGTAGCATCCGCGCGTGGGTTGTCTCCTCGTCCTGCTCGCGCTCGTCACGCCTCGCTTCGTCCTGTTTCTCATGTGGCTGTTCTCGAACTACCTCAACCGGGCGTTCGAGAGCGGATGGTGGGGGCTCCTGGGCTTCTTCTTCCTCCCGACCACCACGATCGGGTACGCCATCGCCCGCAACGAGTTCACGACAGCCGGCGGTGGGATCGAGGCCGCCGGCATCATCGTGATCGTGCTCGGCGTGGTGCTCGATCTCGGCCTGCTCGGCGGGTCGGGCCGCGGCGTCGGCAAACGCGACTGACCACCCGGGGCGTTCGGCCTGTCCGGACCCCCGAAACCGTCGCCGGAGCGTGCCCAACGGGCGCGCGAGGCTCGCCGTTCGTGAGGTCCGACCCTTGACGCCCGGGTTCGCCCCGCCCCCGAGACGGGTAGAGACGCGCCGACGACGGAAAGGGAGGTGATCGAGATGCCCGAGTGGGCATGGATCCTCATCGTGGTCGCGATCGTCGGCCTGGTCGCGGCGGTGGCATGGTTCCTGTGGTCGCGTCAGCGAACACAGGATCTGCGCCGGCGTTTCGGCCCCGAATACGACCGCACGGTACGGGAGCGCGGCGATCGCAGTGGGGCGGAGCACGAGCTGATCGAGCGGCGCGAACACCGTGAGTCCCTCGACATCCGGTCGTTGAGCGCCGGAGCTCGACGCCGGTACGCCGAACGGTGGGAGCAGACACAGGCGACGTTCGTCGACTCGCCGGCGCTCGCCGTCACCGAGGCGGACGTCCTCGTGCAGCAGGTCCTGCGCGACCGGGGCTACCCGATGGACGATCCGGATCTTCAGATGGCCGACGTGTCGGTGGATCACCCCGACGTGATGGATCGGGTTCGCGCCGCAGGGCGGATCGCCGGAGAGGCACGCGAGGGCCGGGCCTCGACGGAGGATCTCCGTCGGGCGATGGTTCACTACCGCGAGCTGTTCCAACGGCTGCTGGCGACCGAGGACCAGGAACGGCGCCGCCGAACGGCCTGAACACGACTCCCGGAACCGGCTCGCCGCGTCGTGGAGCGCGGCGAGCCGGGTATCTCCTGCCTCCTCCGAAAGGCTCTCCCCCGAGCAACCTCTGTCGGTCGACTGGGGACGACTGCATGGCCCGATCGAACTAGCTCCATCGGGTAGCTGTTACGGGCGCGAAGATGGACTATACATGAGGCACTTCCCAGCCCCAGTTGCGCGGAAGAGGAGTCATGAAGAGGGGGTCCCACACCCGGTCCGCCGTCGTCGGTGACCGCCGGCCGCTCGAGCGGAATCTCGCCCGCTTCCTCCTGGAGGAGCGAGGCTTCGTCGTTGCGGCGGAGGCCGCCACCGCGGGCGACGTCGCGAGCGCTGTCGGGCAGCACCGCCCCGACGTGGTGCTCGTCCACGAGTCCGTAGCCCTCGAGCAGGCGGCCCTGATCCCCGGGATCCGCACCACCTCCCCCACGACTCGGGTCATCGTCCTCACCACCGACCGTGCCGCGGCCGATCCCGCGCTCGTGGTCGCCGCCGACTCCGTCGTTGAGGAGGGACCCGGCCTGAAGGAGCTGGCGGCCGCGCTGGCGCCCAGGACCGGTCCGCCGGCGATCCCGGCCAGGCGGACCGCGGCGGCCGTCGGACCCGTCGCCGCGGTCTCGGCGCCGTCGTCTCGGCGGGTGTGGGCGGATCGGTTCCAGGGAGCGATCGCCGCATCCATCATCGTGCTCGCCGCCGTCCTCGCCCGGGGGGCGGGGCCCAACGCTCCCGTCGCCCCTCAGGAGACGCCGGCCCGGATCCACATCGCGGCGGCCGAGCAGACGCTCAACGTCCTCGCGGACGGGCTCCGGGAGGCCAGCCCCCAAGAGGTGGCGGAGCTGGCGCGCCAGCTCCTCGAGGAGCGGGCCTTCGCCATCGCCTCGGGTGCCGACACGCAGGCGCTCGACGCGCACATCGCCGCCGCCCTCGGTCCCGTGCTCGACAGCCTGGGTCCGCAGGTCCAAGAAGTGCTGCTCCAGGTCTTGGGATCCGGGCTCATCTACGGTGACGCTCCGCCCCCCGTGCCGTCGCCTTCACCGACCTCCAGCCCCCCCGCGCCGGACCGGCGACCTCCGGATCCGTCGCCGAACCCGTCACCGAGCCCCGAACCGCCCGTGACCTCTCCGACCCCGCAGCCCGAACCGCCTCCGCCGAGCCCATCGCCGAGTCCCTCGCCGAGCGAGAGCCCCAGTCCCTCGCCGAGCGAGAGCCCCAGCCCCTCGCCGAGCGAGAGCCCCAGTCCCTCGCCGAGCGAGAGCCCGAGCCCGTCGCCCTCACCGTCGAGCCCAAGCCCTTCACCCAGCGAACGGCCGAGCCCGTCGCCCACGGTCAGCCCGAGCCCTTCGCCCAGCGGCGACCCCAGCGAGAGCCCCGGTCCCACGACGACGCCATCGCCACGGTCGTCGCCGAGCGAGAGCCCCAGCCCCTCGCCGAGCGAAACGCCGCCCGAGAACACGAACACCCCTCCACCGTGCCCGTCGGCCCCGCCGGACTCGTCCCATCCCTGCAAACCTTCACATCCACCGAAGCCGGACGACAGGCACGGTCCGAGCGCAACGGCCGCGGGAGCCGTGTACGTCGTGCCGCCCGCGTTGCTCCTGCTTCTGTTCGGGTCCGGCCTGGCCAGGCGCTTCGGCGCTCGTCGAGACGATGGGCGCTGAGGTCACTGCCCTCCAGGAGGGGATCGGCGTCACCGTCGAGACGTCCACGATCGGAGAGGTGGCGCTCTTCGCGGTGGGGTTCGTCGGTTCGGTCGTGTTCCTCGCGGCGCTTCGAGATTCCATCCGCTGCCGCCGATGGCTCCGCTGGTCCAACAACGACCGCGCCCGGCGGGTCTCGAGGCGTCAGGTCCGGGCCTCCGCGGCGCGGCTGATCGCCTGCCTGGTGGCGGCGACCGTTGGGGGTGCCGGGGCGCTCACCCCCGGCTGGTTCTTCCGGGGGACCGGGATGATCCTGGCGTTCGGGCTCGGCGTGAGCGTGTTCGCGGCGCTCCTGGACGCCATCGAGATGCATGCGGACCGCCGGGCCCCCGACGTCCGGACCGAGCTCGAGACGCTCGATCTCGACCCGGGCCAACTCTCGCACGGCCGCTGACCGGACGCGCCTTCGACTCCCCGGCCGAGTTGCGACTTCCCCGCGGCCGTGATCTGAGTGGATTCCCACCTCGTCGTGAGGCTCGTCGGAGTCGATACGACGTGCACGGACGATCACCCATCGTAGGGACGGAGCACGGGATGCGAGGCAGGAGATGGCTCGCCGTCGCCGTGGTGGTCGGCGTGTTCGCCACCGGTACCGGAACGGCGGCCGCTTGGGACCTGATCCACGAGAAGAGCGGCCTGGGCGCGGTGACGCTTCGCGCCTGGACCCGCGGGTACGACGAGGTGGCCTACGTCGCGGACCACCCCGGCTCGCGGGCGGACGTCTCGTTGGTGGTGAACTGCTGAAACGGTGACGAGTTCGACCGGACGTGGTCGGACGGTGGTGGCCGGTTCCGGTTCGTCCTCACCGGGATGCGCAACAGCGGTCGGTGCAGCCACACGTTCCGGGTGGTCGCGAGGCGATCCTCGGCGGAGCTGGACCTGTTCGTCGCCGCGAGATAGCCGGTCGGTCTCCCGACGGAAGCGCTCGCGCCCGGCCGGGAGACCGATTCACGCCGCAGGGTCGGTCGGGTAGTACTTCGTCGGCTCGGCGCCTCCACTCCCGACGGAGGTTGCCCCCACGATGAACACTCCCCGGTCGCCGCACACCCAGCACTCCGCCTCACCCCGCCAGGTCACTGACAGCGGAGGCACCCATGCGCCCGGGCGATCCGGGCCGAGCGAACGCCGGTCGGGGCTCGCGGAGCTCCACGTCGCGGGCCGTGGTTCACGCGGGTTGTCTACCCACGGGGGCGGGGCCAAACGCGCCGAACGTGGTGGGCGCTGCAGGACTCGAACCTGCGACCTCTTCCTTGTAAGGGAAGTGCTCTTCCAGCTGAGCTAAGCGCCCGAGATCCACGTGAACTCTGACTCGACGGGATCGCCGCGGACGTGGCCACACGCCCGGCAGACCACCTGACCGAGCATCGCCGACAGACGGGTGGCGCCGCAGGACTCGCACCGGTCGAGCTGGACGGCCCAATCCGGCCGTTCCTCCTGGCACCGCGGGCAGACCAGCACCTGGCGGCCGGACGAGGTCGCTCGAACCCAAGGGCGTTCCCGCTTGTCCGGGTCATACGTCGGCCGGCCGCACAGGTAACATCCCGGCTTCCGGTCCACCGCCAGCGCATCTTCGATCGAGCTCACGGAGATGAAGGATAGGGCAGCCGCCCCTCCTGCGACCCGCTCGTCATTCCGGCGTGGAGAAGCGGTCCCCGGCCCGGTACACGGCGGTCGAGCCGTCGACCCGAAGCATCGCTGCGCCGAGCCCAAACACTCGCCACGACCGTCCGTCGCCCAGGATTGCCGTGCGCTCGTCGAGTCCGAGGAACCAGCCACCCTTCGACCTCGACACGACGAGCGACCTCGCTCCGGGGAGGAACCGCATGCGGTCCCAGTGGGCACCGAAGGAACCGCCGGCCACCAACCCGAGCCCGCTGGCCCACGACGCGCCCAGCCGGGGACGGACGCCGGGAAGACGGCTGGCAACCATCGCTCCAGCGCTGCATCCGGCGAACGCCGTTCCCCGCTGCAGGGCGAGGAGGAGCTCACGCCAGAATCGTGTGTCCCTCAACGTGTCGGCCAGGTAGCGTGGGTTCCCGCCCGAGAAGTACACCAGTCCGAATCCCGCGATCGAGGCTGCCAGGTCGCGGCGTTCGGCGTCCGCACGGGTCTTCAGCGGAACGACCTCGGCCGCCACCCCCATCCCCGCGTAATGCGCGAGCGCCACCGCCCCCCAACGGTCGAACACGCGATCGCCCTCGGGAGCGCTCGCCGTGGGCACGACGGCGACGTGCGGCCGGCGTCCGGACAGCGCCTCCCGCTCGACCTCCCCCGACCACGGCTCGAACTCACCCGAGCCCAGCAGCAGGAGCGCCCGCTCCGGTGACCCCCGGGTCGCCTCCACGGGCCGAGCGTACCTACCATGGGAGCCGAGGAGGTGACGACATGGCGGAACACCAGGAGGAGCGTCGGGTGGTCGGGACGCTGGAGGCGGCGGGGAACGTCGCCGTTCGGCGGTCCCTGATCGGCGCGGTGTCGGCGCACAACGTTCGACTCGAGCAGGCCGCCGCCGGCCCGACGTTGGCGAGCGGCGACGTCACGATCACGAACGGCGGGTGCGGACCGGTGATGTGTTCGGGCGACCTGACGATCACGAACGGCGGATGCGGGCCCGTCCTGGCGCGGGGGAACGTCTCGTTCACCAACGGCGGCACGCAGTCGGTGATCGCCGGCGAGGCGCACCTCGGGCAGGGCGCCATCGTGGGGCTCGTGGCGTCGCCGAAGGTCACGGTGGAGGATGGGGCTCGCGTCCTGATGACCACGCGGCAGGCGGCGGCCTTCGGGGCGGCGCTGGGCGCCGTGATCGGCCTGTTCGCGTTGCGACGGCGGTCCTAGCGCGTCTCCACAGCGGCGAGCCGGCGCGCGAGCACGGGCAACATCGCGAGCGCGATGCGCGGCTCCTCGTTGATCAGCTCGTGGAACGCGGCCCGCCCGATGGCGAGACAGCGGACCGGCGTCAGCGCGCGGACGCGGGCCAGGCGGTCGGACTCGGTGAGCAGGGAGAGCTCCCCGAAGAAGTCGCCGGGGCCGAGCTCGATGGGGTCCAGCCCCGGAACGTCCACCTCGACGCTGCCCTCGAGGATCACGAACATCCCCGACCCCGGCTGCCCTCGTTCGGCCAGGACGTGGCTCGCGGCCACGTCGGCCGACGTGGCCGCCTCGGCGATCCGCGCCAGCTGCGCCTGATCGCATTCGGTGAACAACGAAACCGTGCGGAGCTGGTCGATGTCCGCCTGGTTCATATCCCGGTCCCCTCCTCCTCCATCTCGGATTCGATGATCATCGGCCGGGCCTCCCCGGCGTCCTGAACCTCGACCACCGGCTCGGCGGCCGGCCGCGCCCCCGGGCGATGGCGGCCGCGGGCCCCTCGAGCTCTCAACGCCGCCAGCGTCATCGCGCCGAGCCCCATCACGGCCCCGACGAACCAGACCACGCCGCCGACGTAGGGCACGGCCGAGATCGCGGCCACGATCGCCCATCCGATCGCAAGCGCCAGCCACGGCGTGCGCGGCGCCCGCCAGATTGCCCGTCCCACCGTGACCACGCTCCACGAGAAGCCGACCGAATACACCAGCAGGAGGCCAAGCAGCACCGCCGCGCCAAGGGGCAGCCCCACCAGCGAGGCCAGCGCCAGCACCCCAAGGACCGGAAGGCCGACGAACACCGCCAGCCCCAGTCCCGCAGAGACGAGCGGGGACGCGATCGCCGCCGCGGCCACCGCGTTCGCCCCCCGCGGGGCGAACAACACCAGGATCGCTCCGAGCACCAGGGTCGACGCCGCCACGGCGAGCCACGCGGCGAACGGCCCGAACAGGTCGATGGGCGTTCGGAACGTGAAGGCCGACCCCCGCCGGATTCGCCCGCCGATCCTCGCCCCGTCGGCGACCTGCACCGCGTCCCGGGCGATCACGTCGCGAAGGATCTGCGCGTTCGGACCGATGGTGGCCGGACCGTTGAGGGCGACGACGGTCCCGCTGACCTGGCCGGTCACCTCGATCGGCCCGTCGACCACGATGACGTCCCCGTGGACCACGCCGGCCACCCGGGCCGATCCGTGCAGCACGACCAGCTCCCCCACCTCTTCGCCACGGCTGACGGACACGTCTCCCGACAACACGATCTGGGCGCGCGGTTCCGGATCAGGCTGGTCGGCGGGCGACGGTTGGGCGGGCGACGGTTGGGCGCGCGCCGGGCCGCCGGACGCGCCCGCCCAGAGCCCGAGGCCGATGACGAGCACGACGAACACGGCGCGGGTGCGCGGCATGCCCGCATCCTATCGAGGGCTCGACGTTCGGCCGGGACGACCGGCGGTCCGGGCGAGACCCAGACGACCGTGTCGCCCGGGCGCGGTACGTTTGGGCCGTGACCCTCGACCGGTTCTCTCCGCCCGTCCGGGCCTGGTTCGACGCCACCTTCGACGCGCCCACGGCCGCCCAGGCCCAGGGATGGCCGGCCATCGCCGAAGGCAACCACACGTTGATCCTGGCCCCGACGGGATCGGGCAAGACCCTGGCGGCGTTCCTGTGGGCGCTCGACCGTCTCGCCACCGACCCCGTCCCCCCGCCGGCGGAACGGTGCCGGGTCCTCTACGTCTCGCCGCTGCGGGCGCTCGCGGTGGACGTCGAGAAGAACCTGCGGTCTCCGCTGACCGGCGTCGCCCTCGCGGCCGAACGTCTCGAGACGGACTTCCACGCTCCCACCGTCGCCATGCGCACCGGCGACACGCCGGCCAACGAGCGCCGTCGGATCGCCGCCCGGCCGCCCGACGTGTTGATCACGACGCCCGAGTCGCTCTACCTGATGCTCACCTCGAGGACTCGCGACATCCTGCGCAGCGTTCGCTGGGTGATCGTGGACGAGATCCACGCGATCGCCGGCTCGAAACGCGGGGCGCACCTGGCCCTGTCGCTCGAGCGGCTCGAGGCGATCGCGGCCCATCCGCCGCAGCGGGTGGGGCTCTCGGCCACGCAGCGGCCCCTCGAGGAGATCGCCCGGTTCCTGGGCGGGCAGACCGAGAGCGGACCGCGCCCCGTCACGATCGTGGACGCGGGTCATCGCAAACCGATGGAGATCGAGGTCGTCGTGCCGGTCCCCGACCTGGCCGAGCTCTCCACCGTCCCCGAGCCGATCACGCCGCCTCGGGCCACGGCCGCCGAGGCGGGAGCCGGCGCCGGCTCGGCCCGGAGCATCTGGCCCGCCATCCACCCGCGGCTGCTCGAGCTGATCCGAGCGCACCGCTCGACGATCGTGTTCGTGAACGCCCGCCGCCTCGCCGAGCGGCTGGCGGCCCGCCTCAACGAGCTCGCGGGTGAGGAGCTGGTCGCGGCGCACCACGGCTCGATCGCCCGGGAACAGCGCCTGGAGATCGAGGACCGCCTCAAACGCGGCGCGGTCCGCGCGATCGTGGCGACCAGCTCTCTCGAGCTCGGCATCGACATGGGCGCCGTGGACCTCGTGGTGCAGGTCGAGTCGCCGGGGGCGGTGAGCCGGGGCCTCCAGCGAATCGGGCGAGCCGGCCACCGGGTCGGCGAACCCTCCCGCGGCAAACTCTTCCCGAAGTACCGCGGCGACCTGCTCGAAGCCGCGGTCGTGGTCCAGAGGATGCTCCGCGGCCTGATCGAGGAGACCCGATATCCGCGGAATCCGCTGGACGTGCTGGCCCAGCAGATCGTCGCCATGACGGCGCTCGACGAGTGGACCGTGGACGAGCTCGGCCGGGTGGTCCGGCGCGCGGCCAACTTCGCCGACCTCTCCGACGAGCTGCTCCGCGCCGTGCTCGACCTGCTCTCGGGCCGGTACCCCTCGGACGAGTTCGCGGAGCTGCGACCGAGGGTCGTGTGGGACCGGCGGACCGACGTGGTCCGCGCACGCGAGGGCGCGGGCCGCCTGGCCATCGCGAGCGGCGGCACCATCCCCGACCGAGGGTTGTTCGGCGTGTTCACGGCGGACGGCCGGCGAGTCGGCGAGCTCGACGAGGAGATGGTCTACGAGAGCCGCCGGGGCGAGGTGTTCCTGCTGGGCGCCACGGCGTGGCGGATCGACGACATCACGTTCGACCGGGTGATCGTGACGCCCGCGCCGGGCGAGGTCGGGAAGATGCCCTTCTGGAAGGGCGACAAGCCCGGCCGCCCCATCGAGCTCGGGCGCGCCATGGGGGCGGTCACCCGCGAGCTCGCCTCGATGCCGCCCGAGCGTGCGGAGGACCGGCTCCTGGAGGAGTTCGGGCTGGACCGGCTGGCCGCCGCGAACCTGGCGGCGTACCTGGAGGACCAGCGTGAGGCCGCCGGCGCCGTCCCGGACGACCGGACGATCCTGGTCGAGCGGTTCCGCGACGAGATCGGCGACTTCCGCGTCTGCGTCCTGACGCCGTTCGGCGGGCGGGTCCACGCGCCGTGGGCGATGGCCATCCAGTCGCGCCTGGCCGAGACCTCGGGGCTCGACGTCCAGGTGTTGTGGAGCGACGACGGGATCGTGATCCGCCTCCCCGAGTCCGAGGAGCGCATCCCCACCGAGGACCTGCTGTTCGACCCCGAAGACGTCGAGGAGCTCATCCTGCGCCAGCTCCCGGCCACGGCGCTCTTCACGAGCGCGTTCCGCGAGGCCGCCGCCCGGGCGTTGCTCCTGCCGCGGCGTTCGCCCGGCAAGCGCACCCCGCTGTGGCAACAACGCCAGCGGGGGGCCGACCTCCTCCAGGTCGCCGCGCGCCATCCGACGTTCCCCATCCTGCTGGAGGCCACCCGGGAGTGTCTCCGAGACGTGTTCGACCTGCCGGCGCTCAAGGAGGTGCTGGGCGACGTTCGCGCGCGCCGGATCCGCGTGGTCCCGGTGGACACGGACCGGGCCTCGCCGTTCGCCCAGTCCCTGTTGTTCGGGTGGATCGCCGTCTACATGTACGAAGACGACGCCCCGCTCGCCGAGCGGCGGGCCGCGGCCCTTGCGCTGGACCGGGAGCTGCTGCGCGACCTGTTGGGGGCCGAAGACCTTCGAGACCTGATCGACCGGGATGCCCTGGCGGAGCTCGAGCTCGAGCTCCAGCACCTGGCGAAGGGCCGCCGGGCCCGGCACGCGGACGACGTGCACGACCTGCTCCGCCGGCTCGGGGACCTGTCGGCGTCCGAGGTCCGCGCGAGATCGACCGACGATCCCGCCGCATGGCTCGACGCGCTCGCCGGGGAGGGTCGCGCCATCGCGATCCGGGTCGCCGGCGAGGACCGCCTCGTCGCCGTCGAGGACGCCTCCCGGTACCGAGACGCCCTCGGCGCCGCGATCCCGCCGGGGATCCCCGCCGTCTTCGCCGAATCCGTCGATCGGCCGTTGACGACCCTGGTGGCCCGGTACGCGCGGACCCACGGCCCGTTCCGTGCCGCAGACGCCGCCGAGCGGCTCGGCGTGACGACGGACCGGGTGCTCACCGCGCTCGGCGAGCTCCAGGCCGACGGCGTAGTCGTGCTCGGCGAGTTCCGTCCCGGAGGGTTGGAGCGTGAGTGGTGCGACGTGGAGGTACTGCGCTCACTGCGCCGGCGATCGCTGGCCGCGTTGCGGCGCGAGGTGGAGCCGGTGGACGCGGCCGCGCTGGGGCGGTTCCTCCCAGAGTGGCAGGCCGTGGCCCGTCCCCGGAGCGGCCCGAACGCGCTCGTGGAGACGATCGAGCAGCTCCAAGGGACGGCCATCCACGCCTCCATCCTCGAGACCGACGTGTTGCCCGGACGGGTCCATGGATACCGCCCGGCGAGCCTCGACGCGTTGTGCGCGAGCGGCGACGTGGTGTGGATGGGAGCCGGTGGCGTGGGTGCCGACGACGGGCGGATCACGCTCGCCTTCCGCGACCGTCTCCGTCTCCTGACGCCCCCGCTGCCCGAGGAGCGACCCGATGGGCCCATCCACGCCGCGATCCGCGACCATCTCCGCTCGCGAGGCGCCTCGTTCTGGCCGGAGCTCTCGGCGGCCACCGGCGTCGCCGACGAACGAGCCGTGTTGTCGGCGTTGTGGGACCTCGTCTGGTGCGGCGAGGTGACCAACGACACGCTGGGCCCCCTGCGCGCGTTCCTCGGCGGCCGGCCCCGGCGCTCGCGCTCGCCCACCCGGCCACGGCCCGGAGCGCTCCGGCGGACCGGGCCCCCGGCGGCGGCGGGACGGTGGTCGCTCGTCGAGCCGCTGCTCCAGCCGGCGGCCTCCCCCACGGAAACGGCGTTCGCCCGCGCCACCCAGCTTCTCGAGCGCCATGGCGTGCTCACGCGTGAAGCCGTCCTGGCCGAAGGCGCGGTCGGCGGCTTCGCCGGCGTGTACGGGATCTTGCGGGCGCTCGAGGAGTCCGGGAAGGCCCGCCGCGGATATTTCGTCGACGGGTTGGGGGCAGCGCAGTTCGCCGTCCCGGGGGCGGTCGACCGCCTCCGGGCGCTCCGCGAGCCCGAGCACGCCGGCGGGATCGTGACCCTCGGGGCCGCCGATCCCGCCCAGCCCTACGGGGCGGCACTTCCCTGGCCGGCCACCTCCGGCCGGCCGGCCCGGGCGGCCGGGGCCTACGTCGTCCTGGCAGACGGCGTCCCCGCGGCCTTCCTGGAGCGGGGTGCCCGGAGCCTCCTCACCTTTCCAGAGGCCGCATCCGCGGATTGGCCCGACGCCGTGGCCTCGCTGGTCAAAGACGGTCGCCTGCGCCGGATCGAGCTGACCGGGATCGACGGCGAACCGGCCGGGGCGTCCTCGTTCGCCGCGACGCTCCGAGACGTGGGGTTCGTCGACGGATACCGGGGGCTGGTCCTGCGGGGTTGAGCCACGGGGTCCCCCGCCCGGTGGAGCGGTTGCGTCGGTCGGTGGGCGGTTGCGTGGCCCTGTAGTCGGTACGATCCGTCCAGTGTCCGATCCGCACGGCCCAAACGGCTTCGGCGCAAGCGCGTCCGACGAGCAGGCCGAGCTCGAACGGCTGCGGGAGCTCGTCGCGGACCTGCGGGAGATGCAGGAACGGTACCGGGCGCTCGTGGAACAGATCCCGGTCGTCACGTACGTGGACGCGGTCCGGCCGAATCCGGCCACGCTCTACGTCAGCCCGCAAGTCGAGCAGCTTCTCGGCTACACGCCGGAGGAGCTCGTGGTGATCCCCTCGATCTGGTCCGAGCTGCTCCATCCCGACGACCGCGAACGCGTCATGGCCTTGTCCGAGCGGGCCGAGGAGTCGGAGGGGGTGTTCACCGCCGAGTACCGGATGATCGGCAAGGACGGGCGCGAGGTCTGGGTGCAGGACCGCGCCGTCCTGATCCGCGACGACGAAGGACGCCCCAGGCTCTGGCAGGGCGTGTGGATCGACGTCACCGAGACCGGGAGGGCCTCGGAGCTCGAACACGAGCTCAGAGCCGAGCGCGAACGCGCCGCCCGTCTCCGGGTCATCGACGAGACCAAGGACAGACTGCTCTCGGCGGTGTCGCACGACCTCCGCACGCCCCTGGCGGCCATCTTGGGTCTCGCGGTCACGCTCGAGCAACACTCGCTCGACCCCGACGAGACCCGAGACCTCGCCTCCAGGATCGCCGCGAACGCTCGCCGGCTCGACCGGATGGTCACCGACCTGCTCGACCTGGATCGCCTCTCGCGCGGCGTCGTCGAGCCGGTGTTGTGGCCCGAGGACCTCGGGGCGCTGGTTGCCCGGATGGTCGAGGAGTCGGACGTGGCGGGACGCATCGTGGCCGTCGAGTCGAGCCGGGTCGTGGCCGAGGTGGACGCGGCGAAGGTCGAACGCATCGTCGAGAACCTGCTGGCGAACGCGGCCCGCCACACGCCGGCGGACGCCCACATCTGGGTCTCGGTCCGGGCCGAGGGCGACGGTGCCCTCCTCACCGTCGAGGACGACGGCCCGGGGATCCCGCAGGACGAGCGGGACGTCGTCTTCGAACCCTTCCGGCAGGCCGACGACGCGGAGCACGCCGGCGGCGTGGGCATCGGCCTGGCGCTCGTGGCGAGGTTCGCTCAGCTCCACGGGGGACGAGCCTGGGTCCAGGAGCGCGACGGCGGCGGGTCGTCGTTCCGCGTCTGGCTCCCCACGTCTCCCCGGAGCGCGGGGTGAACAGGCCGGGTCACACCGGCACGTTCTCGAGGGGCTGGTCGCCGGCCAGCCAGGAGTACGCCTCCTCCTCCTGAGCGAAGTGCAGCCGCAGGATGGCGTGGAGGCCGTAGAGCACCCGGCGCAGGTCGACCAGGTCAAGCTCGGTCGGGCGGTGGTCCGGCAGGTCCGCCAGCAGATGGCCGAACACGCGGGAGAGGTGCTCGATCTCCATGTGGGCCCGCTCCATCGAACCCATGGGGTCTTCTCCGCCCACCAGGCGCGCGACCACCGGGTAGACGGCCGATTCCTCCTCGCGCTCGTGCCGGGGGAGACGCTCCAACAGGAAGGTGCGGATCCGTTCGAGCTCGTCCTCCGCCCGATCCGGCGGCAAGCGGTCGAGGCGGTCGGCCACGGTCCGGATCCGCGCCAGCTCGGGCGCGAACTCCCGGTGCTCGGCCCGGAACCGGTCCCCCACGTGGGACGCCGGCCCTGCCATCTGCCGGCTCCGGCGGTCGCCCCGCAGGGCCCGGAGGGCGTTCAGGATCACCGCGACGTCGATCCCCTCCTGCACCAGCGCGCCGGCCACCGGGACCAGCACCCCGAACGCCCCGAAGAACATTGCCGCGAACGACATCCCCATGCCGGCGAGCACGCTCTGCAACGCGATGCCGCGAGAGCGGCGCGCGATGCGCAGCGCCTCGGCAATCCGGTCGAGCCGGTCGACCACCAGCACCACGTCCGCCGCCTCGCTCGACGCGGTGGACCCCCGCGCGCCCATCGCCACCCCCACGTCGGCCGCGGCCAGCGCCGGGGCGTCGTTGACGCCGTCGCCGACCATGACGGTCACGCCGCTCTCCCCCTCGGCCCGAACGGCGTCCACCTTGTCGGTCGGGTCACGTTCGGACAGGATGCGATCCACGCCGATCGAGACGCCGACGGACTCCGCGACGTCGGCATGGTCGCCGGTCACCATCACGACGCGCCGGATCCCGGCGCGCCGGAGCGAGCGGATCACGCGCGGCGTGTCCGGCCGGATCGGGTCGTCGAGGATCAGCGCCCCGCCCACCGCGCCGTCGACCGCGACGAACACGCACGAAGATCCCTCCATGGCGCTCCGGCGCCGCACGTCTCGGGCCCGGTCGGGCAGCGCCTGGCCCTGCGCCACCCAGGCCGCCTTGCCCAACGCGACCTTGCGACCCTCGACCGAGCCGCGGATCCCCGAACCTCCCTCCTCGTGCACCTCGTCGGGGAAGGCCAGCTCCAGGCCTTTCGATCGCGCCGCGCGGACGATGGCGCCGGCGAGCACGTGCGGCGACACCTGGTCGAGCGAGGCGGCCAACCGCAGGATCTCCTCGGGCCCGTCGTCGCCGAACGCCTCGATGTCGGCGAGCTCCGGGACCCCGGCCGTGAGCGTCCCCGTCTTGTCGAACAGCAGGACGTCACCGCGCGCGAGCGTCTCGAGCGCACCCCCGCCTTTGACGATGATGCCCCGCTTCGCCGCGCGGGAGATCCCGGCCACGATCGCGATCGGTGCCGCCAGGATCAGTGGGCAGGGCGTGGCGACGACGAGCACCGCCAGCGCGCGCACGGGTTCGCCGGTGAGCGCCCACGCCGCGCCGGCGATCAGCAGGGTCACGGGGATGAAGACCAACGCGTAGCGGTCGGCGAGCCGGACGAACGGGGCCTTCTGTCGCTGGGCCTCCTCGACCAGGCGGACGATCCCCGCGTAGGTGCTCTCGGAGGCCGTGGCCACGGCGGTGAGGTCGAACGCGGACCCCGCGTTGACCGCGCCGCTGCGGATCTGCTCGCCGACGAGCCGCTCCACGGGGCGGGATTCACCCGTCAGGGCGGATTCGTCCAGGACGCTCGTGTCGGCCGCGAGGATGCCGTCGACCGGCACCACCTCGCCCTTCTTGACCAACAGGCGGTCGCCCGGACGGATCTCGTCGACCGGGACCGAGTGCAACGCGTCGCCGGTGTATCGGTGCGCGGTCCTGGGGGCGCGTTCGAGCAGGGAGGACAGCTCGCGGTGGGCGCGGGCGTCGGCGAACTCCTCCAACGATCTCCCCGTGGCGAGCATCGCGGCGATCACCGCTCCGGCGAGGTACTCGCCGAGGGCGAGCGCACCGAGCATGGCGAGAAGCGCGATCAGGTCCACGCCCGCCTCGCGCCGCCAGATCCCTCGCACGACCTCGCCGGCGATCGGGACGAGGCCGAGCACCGTCGTGGCAGCCCAGGCCGCCTCCGCCGCCCCCTGCGCGTCGCCCAAGGACAACACGCCGCCGAGGGCGATGCCCGCGGCCGAGAGGACGAGGACGATCGAGCTGGGGGCGAGCCACCGCCGCCGCGCGGCCGGGCGGCTCATGTTCGGGCGAGCCGCGACCGAACGTGCGAGGTGAGCCCGATGTCGTGCATCGCCATGTGGAGCTCGTAGCGGAGCTCGTGGCCGCTGGCCTCGATCCGGCGCGTGAGCTCGGTCACCGATTTGGCCGTGCCCGTCAGGGAGATCGACTTCGTCCCGACCTCGATCACGCCGTCGTGCACCGTGCCCTCGGCCACCTCGGCGATGCCGAGAGGGTGCGCCAGGACGAGCTCGACCCGGCCGGCGCCCGCGGGCCGGACGAACCCTCGCTCGAAGTGGATGGGCGACTCGTCGTCCAGGGACCAGCTCCGCTGCGCGTACAGGAGGTACGGCTCCCCCGCGTTCTCGAACGTGAGCTCCTCGCCGTACGTGAACGGCTCACCTCGCGGCCATTCACCCTCGCCGACCCCGCGCCAGGTCCCGATCAGGAACCCCAGCTCGGACAGGTCGGGGTGCACGGCGAACGCCATCGCTCGAACGCTACCATGCACCCCCGCGCCGTCCCGGGACCGGGGACTCCTCACACGTGGGACGTCCGTCGTCTGCTCGGAGAGCGTACGCCCGAGATGACGCTGGTAGCGTGGGCCACGTGCCGCACGTGGTCCGGATCAACGTCACCCCCGTCAAGTCGACCGCGTTGCACCATCCCGCGGAGATCCGTCTGGAGCGGCGCGGGGCGGTCGGCGACCGCACCTTCTTCTTCGTGGACGGGCACGGCCGGCGGTTCTCCGGGGCCACCAAGGCTCCGATCCTGCCGATCCGCGCCTCGTACGACCGAACCCGGGAGTGGCTCGAGCTCACCCTGCCCAACGGTATCGTCGCCGCCGGGAGTGCGCTGGCCGACGGCCGGTCGCTCGTCGTGGACTTCTACGGCCGCGACGTTGCCGCGCGGATCGTGGAAGGCGATTTCGCCGAGGCCCTGACCGCCTACGCCGGTCACGAGGTGCTGCTCGCCCGGGCCGAGGAGGGGGAGGCCCTCGACGTTCGGCCGGTGACGCTGGTCTCCCTCGAGTCGGTCGCCGAGCTGGCCCGCCGCGGCGGGCACCAGGGGACGCTCTCGCCCGCCCGCTTCCGGATGACCCTCGAGATCGAGGGGGTGGAGGAGCCGCACGCGGAGGACGCATGGGGATCCCGACCGTTCCGCGTGGGCGAGGCGCTGCTCCGCATCGGGGACCCGGTCCCTCGCTGCGCCGTGACGAACCTGGACCCGGCGACCGGCGTCCGCGACTTCCCCACGCTCCGGGTGCTCCGCGACTACCGCCTGATCTCGGCCAAAGGCAATGTGCACTTCGGCGTGTACGCGGACGTGCTCGAACCCGGCGTCGTCCGGGTGGCGGACGAGATCCGGCCCGTCTGAACCCCGATCCCTGGCGAAGGTTCCCCTTTCGACCCGGTCGGTTTCGCCACCTTCGGTGCGGGTAGTTCCTTCGGCGTGGGTGGCTCGTTCGGCATCCTCGCCGTGCGCCTCGGGACGGCGTTCTCCGGGCGCCGGCTCCGCCGGGACCGCACGGGAAACGGTCCGGGGCCCGTGCGAACCGCGGTGGCCTGGCCCCTCGAGCGGCTTCGGTCGACCACCGGCGAGAGCGGCCCCTCCCTGCCCCGGTCCCTGATCCGGCTCGCCGGGTTGCTCCTGGCCTCGGTGGCCCTGGCCAGCATCGTTCTCTACCTGGTGGGCTCCGCGGCGGTCGAGGCTGCCCTGGACATCGGCGCCTGAGACAGGCATCTCCCCGCCCTTGGTACAGTCATGACGCGGCTCTGAGAGCGCTTCCAACGGAGGTTTCCGTGCCGAATCGACGGTTTCCCGCCGGGTTCGTCTGGGGAGCGGCGACCGCCTCGTACCAGATCGAGGGCGCCGCGGATTCCGACGGTCGAGGAGAGAGCATCTGGGACCGCTTCGCGCGTACCCCCGGGCGCGTACGAGGCGGCGACAACGGCGACGTCGCCTGCGACCACTATCACCGCTACCGCGACGACGTCGCCCTCATGGCGCGTTTGGGCCTGACCGCCTACCGGTTCTCCGTGTCCTGGCCGCGGGTGGTGCCGGAGGGCGCCGGGCCGGTCAACGACGCGGGCCTGGACTTCTACGACCGCCTGGTGGACGAGCTGTTGAGCCACGGGATCGCGCCCCACGTGACGCTGTACCACTGGGACCTGCCGCAGGCGCTCGAGGACGCCGGCGGCTGGCCGGTCCGGGCCACCGCGGAGGCCTTCGCCGACTACGCCCGGATCGTGGCAGGCCGGCTGGGCGACCGCGTCTCGCACTTCGCCACGCTGAACGAACCGTCCATCGTGTCCGACCACGGCTACCGCACCGGCGAACACGCGCCCGGGCGGACCGATCCGGCCGCTGCGCTCGCCGCCGCCCACCACCTGCTCGTGGGGCACGGGTTGGCCGTGCAGGCCATTCGGGAGGTGGCCCCGGGAGCCTCGGCGGGCATCGTGGTCAACCTCGAGCCGAAACACGCGGCGAGCCCCCACCCCCTCGATCTGGAGGCGGCCGCGATCGCCCACGACCAGACGAACCGGTGGTACCTGGATCCCATCGTCGGCCGCGGGTACCCGGAGGACGGGGCCGTCGCCTGGGGCTGGGGGCGAGAGGAGATCCGGGACGGCGACGACGAGCTCGTCGCCACGCCGATCGACTTCGTGGGCGTCAACTACTACTCACGGTCGTTCGTCCGGTCTCCCCTGCTCGAGCCCGTCGCGAGGCCGACCGACCGCGAGCGGACGGGGATGGGATGGGAGGTGTACCCGGCGGGGCTGGTCGAGGTGCTCGAGTTCGTCGCCTCCCGCACCGGGGACCTTCCGATCTACGTGACCGAGAACGGGGCGGCCTACCCGGTGGACGAGCTCGACCCGACGCGAGACCCCGAACGCGTCCGCTTCCTCCACCGCCATCTCGACGCGGCGCTCAGCGCGATCGACCGGCGGGTTCCCCTGCGCGGCTATTTCGTGTGGTCGTTGCTCGACAACTTCGAGTGGGCCCACGGGTACGGGCCGCGGTTCGGCATCGTGCACGTGGACTACGGAACGCTGGAGCGGAGCGTCCGGGACAGCGGACGGTTCTGGGCGGCCGTGGCCCGCGACGGCCTCCCGGACCTCGAGCTGGACGGGCGCCCCGCCGACGCGGCGACCGGGACGTCGACGTGACGACCCCGGCGTCCGGCCCCGCCCCGATCCCATGGGAGGACCCG
>DASUTU010000129.1:0-6314 GCA_036374435.1 Actinomycetota bacterium
GACGGATCGATCCGGAGCAGCAGCAGGACCCCGGGGGAGTCCGGCGCGAGCCCCCGTCGCACCACCAGGACGAACCGGCCGTCGGCCGACCACCGAGGGAGCTCGTGGGCGGCTTCCGACTGGTCGGTGAGCCGGGCCCGGTCCTTGCCGTCGGTAGACAGCAGCCACAGCGAGCGCACCCCGCGCCCGGGTGGGGTCACGGCACGGTTGGGGGTGGCCGTGGATACGATCCATCGCCCATCGGGCGAGCACGCCGGCCAGAGCCAGCTCCGGGTGAAGTCGTTCGACAGGTTGGCGAAGCGCCACCTCGGGGGACCCGAGAGCAGGATCTGGTTGCCCTGGCTGGGCTCCTTCATCGCCCCGCCGGAGAGGACCAGGCGCTTTCCGCACCGGGCGACGAGGTCCGGGTAGGGCAGCACCGGGTCGAAGACGTTGGCCCAGGCTCCGCCTACGGTGGGGGCGGCGTTCAGGGGGATGCCGGTCCGGTTCGGGAACCGGGAGAAGAACAGCACCCACCGACCGTCGGGGGACCAGCCGATCACCCGCGGCGGGGCCGTGGTGCCGGGGGTCACCCGGTACACCGTGGTGGCCCGGCCACCCGAGGTCTGCAGCACCTGCACCCGGTCCCCGCCGACGTCGATCGCCACGGAGCGGCCGCTGGGGCTGAAGGCCACGTGCCCCGCCCCCGAGCCATCGGGCAGCAGCACGTTCTGCCCAATCGTCGGGCCGCCCAGCAGGACGCCTCCACCCGCGCTCACCCCGGCCAGGACGTCGCTCCTCGGCGACCACTGCCAGTCGGTCAGCTCGCCCAGCGGGCTCTGGGTGGCACCGCCCGCGGCCGGGACGATCGTGCCGTTGCCGAAGGCGATCCAGGCGCCATCCGGGCTGAACCGGACGGGAGGAGCGGCGCCGTCTTGCACCAGGGTCCGCTCCTCGCACGTGTCGAGGTCGATCAGATCCAGGGCTCCGTCCCGGACCCAGGCCACGCTCCCCAGCCGTGTCGCGCCGGCCAGTCCGGCCGTGGCGCACCCTGGCCTCGGCGAGGGGCTGGCGGGAGACGTGGGTCGCGCCGAGCCCGAGCCCAGCCAGGTCGGGATCAGCTTGATACCCACGACGGTGCCCACGCCGACGGCCCCCACGAGCAGCAGGACGCCCATCACGCGCCAGCCCTTCCCACGCCTGCGCGCGTACGGGTGTCGGCCCGATGGCCTCATCGTTGGGGATGACGGTACTCCGTGGCGCGGGTCCCCCGTAGTCTGGCGGGGACGCTGGGACACTCCCCGGGCTGCATCGGACCCGACGGTACGAAGGAACAGGTCGCCCGGGTCACCAGGCGTTCCTTGAGATGAAGAGTTCGACCCCGCCGAGCTGAGGGCGTACGAAAGATCGGAGGCAGAAGGAGGAGGGGAGGATGACGCGACTCCACAGCTATCTCAACTTTGCGGGGACCGCCGAGGAGGCGTTCGGCTTCTACCGGTCGGTGTCGGCGGTGAGTTCTCCTCGCTCGTCCGCTTCACGGATCTCCCCATCGAGGGCGTGAGCATGACGCGTTCCTCACGAGGATGTTGAAGGATGCGAACGTCTACCCCGCTGCGATGTGGGCTGCCGCGTAGCTCCTACACCGCCTCGCTCGCTCTGGAACCCGAGTCGTGCACGCACGGCCCCGGTTAACGATGATTCCGACGTGCCGAGCGTCCCCGCGACCGTTGGAGACGGACATGACCTACGAGATCCGGAACGGATGGATCGTCGGACAGCTCCCGGGGCCGAACGGGTCCCAGATCCGGGTCAAACACTTCCCGCAGGGACCGTTCGAACGCCGCCGCCGGGTGAATCCGCGGCTCTGTCTGCATACCACCGAGACGAGTGGCTATGTGAAGAAGCTTCGTTTCCCGACGGAGTTTCAGGTTGGAGAGGGCATTATCGGACAGCACCGACCGTTGTGGGCGCGAGGGGAGGCAGTGGACATACATGACCACGATCTCCTTCAGATCGAGATCGTGGAGTTCTCCCGGCTGAATCGCTGGCTTCCGAAGCCGTCGAGTCTCAACCCGCTCGTGGCGCTGCTGGCGCTGCTTCATCGCCGGCACTTCGTGTCGACGGCGTTACGCCGTCCCGAGCGGTGGCCCACGGTTCTCGACCAGTTACCAGCCGCCGTCGACGCCTACTACCGTCGCCATGAGGTTTGGGACGATCCGTTCGTCTACGGTCACGTCGAGACCCCGGGCGATGAGCATTGGGACCCAGGCTCGCTCGACTATGCGGCGTTGTTCTCGATGGTCCGCGCGGTCCTCGATCCGAAGGAGGTGGAGGGAGTGAAGCTGACCGACAACCAGCTCGAGGGGATCCGGTTCGCGAACGGGATGCGCCGGTACCTCGACAATCCGAACAACGAGCCCCCCGAGCCCGGTCCCCACCGCCAGGGGTTCCGGTTCGCCAAGCGGATCTCCGCCCATATCGAGGCGGAGCCGCCCGTGAACGAGTTCGAGCCGCCGCGATCATCCACGGAAGGTATGGACCTGTCGCCCGAGGAGAGTCATCCGGAGCGTGCGGAGGAGAATGCCGAACGCCGCCGGCTCGGCGAGCAGCCCAAGTCGTCCTGACCACTGGAAGCGCCCAACTCCTCTGATACGGTCGACCTGAAGCTGCCAGCTTCGTCAACAAGATCGCGGCGTGCGGGCGTTGGACCCGCGGCAGGCCACTCCTCGCGAATGCGGTTCCTCCCCTCAGCGCCTCTCTTGGCGCCGCTTAGGCGCCCTTCTGCTGAGATCGAAACAGGGCGTCCATCATGGCCGCCGCCTCATTCGCAAGTGATGGGAACAGATGTCCATACGTATCGAGAGTGACGCTGAAGATTGGCCTGGCGGAGGAGTGGCGCGGCATGGCTCTACCGGGCGGTCCAGCAGACAAGTTAGGGAATCGGGCGAATCGAGTTTCCGTGCCCGACAGTGGATCAACGAGGTGCTCGACGCCGAGGAGCCAGCTGAGAAAGCTCAGCCGAACGGCCGATACGGCCTCTGTGTGCAGGTGATAGCCTGCGGCCGTTCCACCGAGAAGCGTCGGCCCCGACGGCGCGGATAGGGCAGGTTCGCCACACGGTGCCGGCGCATGACCACAGAAAGGTGGCCGGCCCATGAGGGCACGTTCGATGCTCACCGTCGCACTCGGCCTCCTGCTCGCGATCGGCGTGACGACCCCGCCCGCGAGCGGGGCGCAAGGTAGCCGCGAGCGAGCGAAGTTCAAGGTCGCGGTATCCGGGACACCGTTCATCGAGAAGATGCAACTGCCGCGGCAACCGTCCGCGGCGCGGGCGGAGGACGCCGTCGAGGCGGCCGCGACGACCGCGTCGCAGTGCGCCGGGGACGATGAGACCCTCGTCCTGTCCATCCCGAGCTTCGATCCGGATCATCCAGGGTCGCAGGACGTCGTCTTCTTCCGCGAGACCGACCCGGCGTCGACCGGGAAGGCGACGCTCTGGGTCGCCTGGGACTTCCTCGTGACCGACTACGGCCGCCAGGACGTCATCACGTGCGATCAGCTCGCGTTCCTGCAGGGACAGCTCGATTCGATCGTCGAGACCGACGTGCACTACTTCGGCACATACCAGGAGCGGCCCGCGGGCAACGAGAACATCGACATCCTCGTCTACAACATCGTCGACGAGGACTTCTTTGACCCGGAGTTCGGCTCGTACATCTCGGGGTTCTTCTCGGTCGGCTTCCAGGCGGAGTTCGAGCGGAACATCGTCTTCATCGACTCGCTCGACTGGGAGGCGTACCTCGGCCCGCAGGGCACGGTCGACCCGCGCCGGGTCGAGGGGACGGTCGCGCATGAGCTCGAGCACCTGATCCACAACGATCACGACGCCGACGAGGACTCGTTCATCGACGAGGGTCTCGCCGAGCTCGCCGTGTTCCTGAACGGGTTCGGGCACACCAGCAACACGGTCTGGTTCCTCGCGTTCCACCGCGACAGCCTCACCGTGTGGGGGAGCCAGCTGGAGGACTATGGCGGCTCGTACCTGTTCCAGCTGTACCTGCTCGAGAACTTCGGCGAGCAGGACTCCGCGGGCGTGTGGGACAACGCCTGGACGCGGAACCTGGTCGAGCAGGACCTCAACGGCATCGCGGGGGTCGAGGCCCAGACCAGTGAGGAGTTCAACGAGCTTTTCGACGCGTGGATCCTTGCGAACCTCGTCGACGACCCGTCGCTCGACGGCGCGGGCGGGTTCCCGCTCGGGTACGACAATATCGACGTGAACCCGTACAACGACCCGAACTTCGGGCCGTGGTCGATCCGCCGGGCAATCACGGACATCTACCGCGCGGGCACCCACGGGAACCTGCCGATCAGCCGCTACGGCGGCGGGTCCGTGTCCGGCACCGTGGAGTTCCCGATCGGCGAAGCGCCTCCGTACGCAGGCATCTACAAGAGCTACGCGGGCGCGGCCGTGTACCGGAGCGTCCGACTCGACGGAGCCGCGGCATCGGGCGTCGCCCCGGTGGAGGGCACATTCGAGGCGGCGAGCGGCGGGGGCCACCTGCTGACCGGCCGCACGCTCGAGCTCAACACACCGGTCGGCGGGACCCTCACGTTCCATACCTGGTACGACATCGAGGAGGAGTGGGACTACGGGTTCGTCGAGGCGTCCACCGATGGCGGGGCGACGTGGACGAAGCTCGTCGGGAGCATAACGAGGCACAGTGAGAACCCGAATGCGTCGACCGCGTGGACGAACGCGCTCGGGTCGGCGACCTCGACGGACGCCGCGATCACCGGGAACAGCGGCGGCTGGGTGGAGGCGACGTTCGAGCTGCCCGCGGCGTCGGGCGTTCTCGTCCGCTTCAACTACTACACGGACGAGGCCGTCAACGGACAGGGTTGGTTCATCGACGACGTCCAGGTCGACGGGTTCGCGGACGGCTTCGAGTCGGGAGGCGGCAACTGGTCGCTCGGCGGCTGGACCGTCACGACGGGCCTGTTCGACAACGACTGGATCGTCGCGTACGAGAACCCGACCAACCGTCGCGGGCGTCCCGACGTCCTGGAGCTCGCCTACCTCGACGGGACGATCGTCACGAACAGCGCCGGGAGCCAGGTGGAGCGGATCCTCGGCCAGATCGACACGAGCCGGCTCGGCAGCGACAAGCTGATCGTCGCCTTCGCCAACCGGCCGGACGACTCGCCGTTCGACGCCAACTACCTGATCCTGGTCAGGAAGAAGGGCTAGGCACGAACGGGAAGGGCGCGGCTCCGGCATCCGGGGCCGCGCCTTTCGCGTCTCTCGGTGTCGAAGACCGGCTCGCCGTTCGTCGGTAGGGTGAGGGCCCCGCCCTTTGGGGTCGAGCGGAAGGAGGCGGCCTCGCGGCGATCAACGCCACCGCCGAGATGCACATTGCGATCGTCACGCCCACCACCGCCGACACGTACTTCGAGAGTGACCGCACAAGGTCACGAGGGGTGACGGACAGCGCGTCGAGACGCGGTTAGCCCTTGAGGACATGGGCAGTGAGCTCAGGGAGCAGCGATCCGGCAGCTGCGGGCGATTGGTCCCGGATCACGGGGACCAGGGGCCGTCGGCCAGGCCGAGGAGGAGCCGAAGGCGGGCCGGTCTCATCGTCATCGGCACGCCGCCTCCGG
The DNA here is from genome assembly GCA_036374435.1 of Actinomycetota bacterium. Lineage (GTDB taxonomy): Bacteria > Actinomycetota > UBA4738 > UBA4738 > HRBIN12 > CALGFI01. The sequence goes on from DASUTU010000129.1 coordinate 5,641, forward strand.
CAAGCGGGCCGCTCCGGTCCTCGACCAGGAGACGGTCGAGTGTTTCGCGACGCGTCGGGTCAGCAGCGGCCTGGCGCGGGGTCATGCCCGAGAGCGCGGGGACCGGCTCATCGCACCACCGGCGCTCCATCCGGTCGATCCAGTCCTCCACCACCGCTCGCACGGCCGGCTCGTCCAAGGGGAGCCCCTCCGGAGCCGAAGGGGCCGTACCGGGAGAGGTGGACCTTCGGAGATCGACGGGCCGCCGATCCTCGGACGCGATCCGAGCACCATCGACGGCGGCCAGCAGCGCCGAACGCGCTCGATCGATCCGAGCCTCGCTCATCGCCTCGACGTCCAGCCGAGTGCCGTCCAGTCGGAAGGTCTTGGAGGCAGGGGGCTATGACTTGCGGAACGACGCTCGGTTCGCTCCGACTCTCCTCCGTTCGCGGGATCCCGGTTACGAGCCACTGAAAGCTCAGAAACACGGCGTCACCGATAGTGGGAGGCTTGTGAGCCTCCCACCATCCGCGAAGTCGTCTCCCGCTACCTATAGGCAGAACGAGAAACCCATGTGGGCGCCCGGGACGTGCGCATTGCCGCTCGGCTCTGCCCCGAGCATGCCCCCCGTCGCGAGCGGAACGATGTGATGGGCCGCGTACTCGGCACCCGAGGGGGAGCCGTCGCCGTCGGAG
>DASUTU010000130.1:0-12291 GCA_036374435.1 Actinomycetota bacterium
CCCAAGCGCGACGGTGCCCCTTGCCGATGGCCGGGGGCCGGTGCTACAACTGCGCTCGCTCGGGCGCGGGAGCCCGGGTGCTGCGGAGCCGAGCGAAGACCGGTTGGAATCCGGCACTGTCCCGCAACCGTGAAGCCCCTCCCGGGGACGAGTCGGGTCGCCTCCTCCGCGGCGCGGATGACGGTCCTCGACGGAAGGGCGGTTCGTGTGAGCGGTAGCGACCGGCTCCCATCTCGCTCTCCGATCGAAAGGAGGGCGGATGGGAAGACGCAGCACGTTCTTGGTCCCGACGATCCTCGCGCTGGCGCTCGGCGCGTGCGCAGACGACGGGACGGAGACGGGTGACGCGGCGCGCTCGGCGACGACGGGCGCACCCTCGCCGGTCGAGACGACCGCCCCGACGTTCCCCGTCACGATCCAGACCGCGACCGGCGAGGTCATCATCGAGGCGCGGCCCGAGCGGATCGTGTCGTTGTCGCCGACGGCGACCGAGATGCTCTTCGCCATCGGTGCCGGCGAGCAGGTGGCGGCGGTGGACGACCAGTCGACCTACCCGCCCGAGGCACCGACGACCGAGCTGTCCGGGTTCGAGCCGAACGTCGAGGCCATCGCCGGGTACGAGCCGGATCTGGTCGTGTACGCCACCGAGGCCGGCGACCTCGGCTCCTCGTTGTCCGGCCTCGGGATCACCACGCTCGTCCAACCGGCCGCCGCCATGCTGGACGACGTCTACGACCAGATCGGGGAGCTGGGCCTCGCCACGGGCAACGTCGCCGAGGCCGAGGACCTCGTGTCGAGCATGCGGGAGGAGGTCGAGGCCATCACGTCCTCGATCGAACCACCTGCCGAGCCGGTGACGTTCTTCCACGAGCTCGACGACACCTACTACTCGGTGACGTCGTCGACGTTCATCGGCCAGCTGTACGCGTTGGCGGGGCTGGAGAACATCGCCGACGCGGCCGACGACACCGGCGGTGGCTACCCGCAGCTCTCGGCCGAATACATCGTGGACGCCGACCCGGACCTGATCTTCCTGGCCGACACGAAGTGTTGCGGGCAGTCGCTCCGGACGGTCTCCCGGCGTCCCGGCTGGGACCGGATCACCGCGGTGCGAACCGGGAACGTGATCGAGCTCGACGACGACGTCGCGTCTCGGTGGGGCCCCCGCGTCGTCGAGTACCTGCGTGAGATCGCCGAGGCCGTCGCGGCCGTCGAGGAGGCGCGAGCGGCGTGACCCGGACGACCCGTTCGATCGCGATCGGCGCGGCGGCGCTCGCGGTCTCGGTCGTGATCGGCGTGCTGGTCGGTCCCGCCGAGATCTCGCCGGCGTCGGTGATGCGATGGCTGGGGTCGTTCGGCCGGCCCGGCGAGGGTGTATCCGAGCAGGACGCCGCGATCCTGGCCAACCTCCGGCTCCCCCGGGTCCTGGTGGCCGCCCTGGTGGGGGCCTCGCTCTCGGCCTCGGGCGCGGCGTATCAGGCGGTGTTCCGCAACCCGCTGGCCGACCCCTACCTGCTCGGCGCGGCCGCGGGAGCGGGCCTGGGCGCGACGATCGTGGTCGCGTTCGGGCCGCAGGCCGCGTTCGGGGTCACCGTGCCGCTGGCGGCGTTCGCCGGCGCCATCGGCGGCGTCTCGATGGCCTACCTGCTCGGGCGGTCCTCGCTCGGCGGGCGTTCGGCGGCGAGCCTGGTCCTGGGCGGGATCGCCGTGGCGTCGTTCCTCACCGCGGTCCAGACGTTCGTGCAACAACAGCGGGCCGAGACGCTTCGGCAGGTCTACAGCTGGATCCTGGGCCGGCTCGGGACCACGGGCTGGGAGGACGTTCGCCTCGCGCTGCCCTCGGTCGTGATCGCCGTGGCGACGCTCTGGACGGTCCGTCGCCTGCTCGACGTGATCGAGGTCGGCGAGCTCGAGGCCGAGAGCCTCGGGCTGAACGTGGGACGGCTGCGCGTCGTCGTGGTGGTCGCGGCGTCGCTCGCGACTGCGGCGGCGGTTTCGGTGGCCGGGCTGATCGGGTTCGTGGGCATCATCGTGCCCCACACGGTCCGGCTCCTGGCCGGGACGTCGTACCGGTTGGTACTGCCCCTGTCCGTGTTGTTCGGGGCATCGTTCCTGATCATCGTGGACGTGCTGGCGCGGACCGTCGTGTCGCCGGCGGAGATCCCGATCGGCGTCATCACGGCGCTCGTCGGCGCGCCGTTCTTCGTATTCGCGCTCCGGCGGAGCGGGGGGAAGGTCTCGTGACCGCCGTCCTGCCGGAGGGCGCCGGCCTGCGCGTGGCGGGGGAGACCGCGCTCGGCATCCGGGGGCTCGGCGTGCGGCTGGGAGACCGGGACGTCCTCCGCGACGTCTCCCTCGACGTTCCGGCGGGATCGTGGGTGTGTGCGGTCGGCCCGAACGGGGCGGGGAAGACCACGCTCCTGCACGCGGTGGCCGGACTGGTCGCGTGCGAGGGCGAGGTCGAGCTCTGGGGGCGGCCCCTCGGCGCCTACCGAAGGCGCGAGCGGGCCCGACTGGTCGCGCTCGTGCCGCAGCAGCCGGTGATCCCGGACGCCATGTCCGTCTGGCGGTACGTGTCCCTCGGCCGGACGCCGCACCTCGGCGCGCTCGGCGCCGAGTCGGCGACGGACCTGCAGGTCGTCGAGTCGGTCCTGGAGCGACTGGAGCTGGCCTGGGCTCGCGAGCGCCGGCTCGACACGTTGTCCGGCGGGGAGCTCCAACGCGTGGTGCTGGCCCGAGCGCTGGCCCAGCAGGCGCCGCTGCTGCTGCTCGACGAGCCGACCACGGGTCTCGACCTGGGGCACCAGATCCGCGTTCTCGAACTGGTCGACGGGCTCCGCCGGGAGCAGGGCCTCACGGTGCTCTCGACGATGCACGACCTCACGCTGGCCGGCCGGTTCGCCGACCGGTTCGCCCTGCTGAGCTCGGGCCGTCTGGTGGCCCGGGGCGCCCGCCCGGACGTGCTCGACGCGGCCGTGATCGCCGAACACTTCGGGGCGGACGTCCGCGTGCTCGGCGACGGGGACGTGGACTGGGCGGTCGTGCCGGTCTCCAGACGCAAGGACCTCTCGTGACGAGGCGCGGATGGCATTGACGTTCTTGCTCGGTGGGGCGAGGAGCGGCAAGTCCGAGCTCGCCGTCCGGCTCGCCGCCGCCGACGCCCGACCCGTCGTGGTCGTCGTGACGGCGGAGCCCGGCGACGACGAGATGGCCGAACGCATCCGGCGTCATCGGCAAGAGCGGCCCGCCGGGTGGTCCACGATCGAGACACCCCTCGAGCTCGCCGCGGCCGTGCGGCGGCCGCCGCCAGAGGCGGCCGTGATCGTGGACTGCTTGACGCTGTGGGTCGCGAACGCGATGGAGTGGGGAGCCGACGAGGGCGAGATCGTGCGCGAGGCCGACGACGTGGCCTCCGCGCTCGCCGGCCGGGCCGCCCCGGCCGTCGTGGTGAGCAACGAGGTGGGGCTGGGGATCGTGCCGGTGAACGACCTGGCGCGCCGCTATCGGGACGTGTTGGGCCGCGTGAATACCACGGTCGCGAGCCGTGCGGACCGTGCGTACCTGGTCGTCGCCGGGCGGGCGCTGCCCCTGGAGGACGTGACGCTCACGTGAGCGAGCTCCTGGACCGGACGATCGCGCGCGTCCGGGCGCCCGACGAGGAGGTGGCTCGCCGGACGGCGGCGTCGCTCGACGCCAAGACGAAGCCGCCGGGGAGCCTGGGACGGCTGGAGGAGCTCGCGATCCGCCTCGCGGCGATCCGCGGCGAGCCGCCGGCCGGTCCTCTGCACGCCGCCGTGGTCGTGGCGGCGGCCGACCACGGCGTGGCGGCCCAGGGCGTGAGCGCGTATCCGAGCGAGGTCACCGGGCAGATGCTCGCGGCGTTCGCGAACGGGGGCGCGGCGGTATCGGTCCTGGCCCGGAAGGCCGGCGCGCGATTGGTCGTCGTCGACGCCGGCGTGGCCGGGACGGCGACGGGGACCGGGTCCGAGGTCGGCGACGACGTGCGGTCCGCCGTGGTCGGCGGCGTTCGTGGCACCGCGGACATCACGGGCGGCCCGGCCATGGACAGGTCGACGGCGACCGCGCTCCTCGCACGCGGGATCGAGCTCGCGGACGAGCTCGCCCGCGACGGGATCGGCGTGGTGGCCGTCGGCGACATGGGCATCGCGAACACCACCTCAGCGAGCGCGCTCTGCGCCGCCCTGCTCCCGGCCGAGCCGGCGGCGGTGTGTGGTCGCGGCACCGGGGTGGACGACGCCGGGCTCGCCCGGAAGGTGGACGCGGTCCGCCGAGGGCTCGCAGCGAACGGTCTCGGGGACGGCGTGGTCGACGCGCGGACGGCCCTGGCAGCCGTCGGCGGGCTCGAGATCGCGTTCCTGGCCGGAGTCATCCTGGGCTGTGCCGCGGGACGGGTCCCGGTGCTTCTCGACGGGTTCGTCACGGGAAGCGCGGCGCTGGTGGCGGCGGGCCTGGCGCCCCAGACCCCCGGCTCCTTGATCGCGGCGACGCGTTCGCCCGAGCCGGGCCACGATCCCGTCCTTCGCCGGCTCGGCTTGGAGCCCCTGCTCGACCTGGGGCTTCGGCTCGGCGAGGGCTCGGGCGCGACTCTCGCGCTCCCGCTCCTGGGGGCCGCCGTCGCGATCCTGACCGACATGTCCACGTTCGAGGAGGCCGGGGTCACCAGTGTCTGAACGGGTCCGTCCGGTGGCCGCGGCATTCGCGTTCCTGACCGCGATCCCCGTCGCTCGGGCCGGCGAGCTCGGTGTGCGCGATCTTCGACGGGCCGCGCCGCTGTTCCCGTTGGTGGGCGCGATCGTCGGGGCCACGATGTCCGTGGCGGCCTGGGGCACCGCCTTCGCGCTTCCGCCGCTCGCGGCGGCGACGCTCGGCGTGGCGGTCGGAGTCGGTCTCACGGCCGCCCTGCATCTGGACGGGCTGGCCGACGTGGCGGACGGGATCGGCGCCGTCTTCGGGGGCCATGACCCCACCGAGGCCATGCGGGACCCGCGGCTCGGCGCGTTCGGCGGGGTCGCCCTCGTCCTCGATCTGGTCCTGAAGGTCTCGGTCCTCGCCGCGCTCGTCGCCGGGAACCGTTTCCCCGTCGAGACCATCGCGGCAGCCGCCCTGGCGCGAGCGGCGCCCCTCGTCCTCGCCGCCGTGCTTCCCTATGCGCGTCCGGAGGGCGCCGGGGGCTGGACCCGCGGGATCGGACGGGGCGCGGCCCTGGTCGCGGCGCTGCTGGCGGTCGCCGTGGCCGCCATCGCCACGGGCATCGCCGTCATCGCCATGGTGGCCGCAGCGGCGGTGGTGACGGGAGCCGTCGGTCGGTGGGCGAAGGTCCGGCTCGGGGGCGCCACCGGCGACGTGTTCGGCGCGTCGGCCGAGCTCACCGAGACGTTCGCGCTCGCCGCGGCGGTCGCGGTCGCCTGAGCCGATCACCCGGCGGCCGGGCGCAGCTCCTTCTCCCAGAACTCCCAGGAGTACGCGACGTTCATCCCGGCCCGCTCGTAGAGACGCGTCGCCCCGGTGGTGTTCTCGGCGTCCACCGCGAGCTCCGCGCGCGGAATCTCCCGCCGGTGGAACTCCTGAAACGCCGCGTGCAGCAGCGCCAGCCCGATCCCCCGCCCTCGCCACTCGCGCCGTACCGCCAGATCGTTCACCTGGGCGGCGTCGGGGTCTCGAGGCGTGCTGGCCCGGCACAACGCCGCCCCGACCACGACGTCACCGTCCACGGCGAGGAACCACAAGGCCGGATCGAAACCCGATCCCGCGCCGTCGACGGCCAGGTGGCGCCACTCGTCGAACGGCGGGAACGGGCCGCCCCAGTGGTCGGCGAAGGCTTCGGCCAGCGCCGCATACACCGCCTGGTCGTCCTCGCCGCGCCGAAACGTCCGGACGTCGATCCCTGCCGGGACCTGCGGATCCGGGGGTGCCTCGGCGAGCTCGATCCGCATCATCCAGAAGGTCCGCACGTAGGAGAACTCGAGCGACTCGAACAGCCGCCGAGCCGGCTCGTTGTCGGCGAACCTCGCGGTGCGGAGGACGACGCGTTCCCCCGGCGGGGCGAGCCCCACCTTCGCTCGGGCGCGCGACTCGCCGAGCCGCAGCAGCCAGGCGTTGAGACCGCGGCCCCACAACGACGGGATGACGTACGAGATCGCCTCCATCTCGGTGAACGGCGGGCTGTGCGCATACAGCGCGAGATAGCCGACCGGTCGTCCGTCGCCCGTCAGGAGCAGGGCGTCGTCCGCGCCGCCGTCCCGTCCGGGCGCCGTGAGGTCGTCCCTCGTCTCCTCGACCTCGGTCCAGGGAATGCCGATCTCGGCGACCATGCACTCGTTGACGAGGTCGGCGATCGCCTCGGCGTCGTCGAGGGACACGGCGCGAACGGTGAACTCGGTCGGGGGGTCGCCTGGGTTCGCCGAGGGGTTCACGGGTTGGCCCGGGGACGGCTCGGGAACCATCGCGATACGCGTTTCGAGTACTCGTCGTAGTCCCGCCCGAACCGACGACGCAGCGAGGGCTCCTCCACGAACACCACCGCGAGGTGCCACAGGAGCCACACGGCGGCGCCGTACGCGAACAGGGCGGGCGCGCGAAACGCCAAGGTCTCGCCGAGCAGGATCACCACGCCGCCCAGATACATCGGGTTGCGAACCCGCGAATACAGGAGTCCGCGGACCAGCCGTCTGGGCGGGTCGTACGGGGCAGGCGTACCCCAGCCGCGGATCACGAAGTCCGCCGCGCAGGCGAGCATCAGGGCCGAGCCCGCGACGATCAGGACGATCCCGCTGACGGCAGACGCCCCCGCGCCGGGCTCCCACCGAACATCCGAGCTCCGAAGCACGAACCACGGGCCCAAGACGAACACGGAGCCCGGGGCGGCGAACCAGAACACGGCCGTCCGCACGAGAAGCGACGCCACTTCGGGCCGGTGTCCCTCTCGAGCCACGAGGTCACAGCTCCCAGCTGAAGCAGTACGACGTCCAGCTCGGACGTTCGCGTTCGTAGAACCGATGGGCGTCCGTACGGGTGGTCGCCGAGTCGAGCTCGAGATGGGTGGCGCCCCGCTCGCGCCCCCACTGCTTCGCGGCGTCCAGCAGCCCCTTCCCGATGCCCTTGGACCGGTGCCCCGGGTCCACGGCCAGGTCCTCCACCCACACCCGGGAGCCGAACCGGACCGAGCGCAGGTCCAGATACGCCGTGCAGAAGCCGACCAGCGTGTCGCCGTCCTCGGCCACCAGGACCGCGCTGCGGTCGGGAGCCGCGATGGCCTCGCGCAGCGCGTCGAGAGCCGAGTCCGGGTCCCATCGCTCGGGCCGCCGGCCGGGCAGCGAAAAGAGCCACTCGTACAGCAGCACGAGGGTGTCCTCCTCTCCCGGCGTGGCGGCTCGGATCCGCACGTCCATGCGCGAAGGGTACCCTCGCCGTCGTTCCCGGAGGCCTCAGGCCGCGACGAGCCGGTACACCGGGCCCGAGCGCGACAACACGTGGAGCTCCCCGTCGGCGTCTTCGCCGAACGACGTGAGGTTCTCGACCACCGGCCCGAGCTCTCGGTGCCCGCGGACGTGACCGTTCTCGAACACGAACGCCTCGAGACGCCCCAGGCAGTAGTCCGCGAACACGTACGCGCCGACCAGGTCGGGGACGTCCGACCCGCGGTACACGTAACCACCCGTGACGGCGCAGGCATCGCCCTCGAGCGAATATTCGTGCACCGGCCGCACGAGGTCGTCGTTCGGCTCCCCGGCGAAGGGATGAGATCCCTCCATCAGGTTCCAGCCGAAGTTCTGTCCGCCGCCGGAGCCCGCGGGCAGCAGATCGATCTCCTCCCACGCGTTCTGCCCGACGTCGCCGATCCACAGGTCCCCCGTCTCACGGTCGAACGACCAGCGCCACGGGTTGCGCAGCCCGAACGCCCAGATCTCCGGCCGGGCGCCGTCCCGGCCCACGAACGGATTGTCCGAGGGGACCCCGTACGGCTCGCCGTCCTCCGGCCGCGGCGAGATCCGCAGCAGCTTCCCCAGCAGCGCGCCGAGGGATTGACCGTTGCCGGACGGGTCGCCCGCTCCGCCGCCGTCGCCGAGCCCGACGTACAGGTGGCCGTCCGGCCCGAACGCCAGGTGTCCGCCGTTGTGGTTCGCGAACGGCTGCTGGACCAGGAGGACGTCGCGGCGGCTCTGCGGGTCGGCCCGCGCCCCATCGAACGCGAACTCGGTGACGTGCGTGTGCCCTTGCAGGTCGGTGTAGTCGACGTAGAGGAACCGGCCGTCCGGCGAGAAGGCCAGCCCCAGCAGCCCCTGCTCGTTGGCGAGCGAGACCTCGCCGGTGAGATCCAGCACCACCTCCGGCTCGGCCCCGCCATCCCCGAGCGCCACCACACGACCGGTCTTCTCCGCCACGTACGGCGCGTCGTCGCCCGGGCGCGTCGCGAACGCCACCGGCTCTTCGAGCGTCGCCACCCGCCGCAGCTCGACCCGGGCGTCGGCCAGACGCGGGGCCGGTTGGCTCGGTTCGGCCGGAGACTCCGCCGGCGACTCCGGCGACGGGGACGCGGGAGACGACGTGGGGTCGGCCCCGGGCGACGGGCTCGGGCCGGGGTCGGAGCCCTGAGAGCAGGCGCTCGCCACCATGGATGCCGCGACGATCGCCGCCGCGAGACGCCGTGCGGGTCTCAAAGCGCCAGGGCGCGCGGCCGGGCCATCAACACGTCCGGGTCGGTCCAGTCGGCGCCCGGCACGTCCACATAAAGCTCGATCTCGTTCCCGTCGGGGTCGGCCAGGTACAGGCTGTGGGTCATCCCATGATCGGTCGGGGCGCCCAGGAGCTCGACGCCCGACTCGACCAGCCGCGCCAGCGCGGCCCGGAGCTCTTCGTCGCTGTCGCCCACCTTGAGGCCGAAGTGGTACAGGCCGACCCGGCGCCCGGCCGGGATCGGCGCCGCGTCGTCTCCCACCTCGATCAGGAGCAGCTCGTGATGGGTCCGGCCGCCCGAGAACATCGCGGCCGGGAACGGGAGATGGGCCTCCGGCATCAGGTGCCGCCACCCGAGGACGTCCCGGTAGAAACCGATCGACCGCTCCAGGTTGCGCACGTACAGAACCACGTGGCCGAGCTCCTTCACGCCACCGGTCATCGGCTGCTCGTTCATCTACGCCTCCGCCTCGTTCCGAGGTTCCCGTACCCCCTCCTTTCGAGGATACGGGCGCTCTGCGTATCGGCCGAACGACCCCTTGTCCCCAGCCCGGTTCCACCTGCTACCGTGTGCTCGAGGGTACGAATCGCGGTCTTGGCTACGAGCAGTCCCTCACCCGGCTGTCACGGCCGGTGCCGCGAAGGGCAGCTTCCAGGCCCGGACGGCAGAAGGAAGGAGGGATCGCACGTGGCAACTGGAACCGTGAAGTGGTTCAGCCCCGAGAAGGGCTTCGGCTTCATCACTCCCGAGGACGGTAGCGCCGACGTGTTCGTGCATTTCAGCGCGATCACGGGCGAGGGGTATCGCAATCTCGAGGAGAACCAGAAGGTCGAATACGAGGTGACCCAGGGCCAGAAGGGCCCTCAGGCCGCCAACGTCCGGCCGGTCTGACGTATCGGCGTCGCGATGAGACCCGGCGCGTTCCGCGCCGGGTCTTCTCGTTCCTCGGGCTCGGCTTCGTCGGGCGCGGCTTCGTCGGCTCGGCCAGCGGGGCCGGCGACCTAGGCCCGGTCGGTCGACTCGGCCTCCTCCTCGCGTTCGGCGCGTTCGGCGCGTTCGAGCTCCTCGCGAGTGGGCAGCCATTCCTGCTGCTCCGCCGGACCGATCGGCGGCCCGGCCTCGATCAGGCCGGCCTCGCGGTCCCGGCGCCGGGCAGCGCGGGCCAGCCGGCGCTCCTCACGGGCGGCCGCTTTCTTCGCGTTCACGTCGCGGCGTTGCCGCTTCCCAAAACTGTCCGGCATCGGGCCTCCTCGGTGGTCCCTCGGTCCTGGTCGCCACGCGTCGCGGTCCGGCGACCGGAACGCCGGGCACGTCGGCGATCGGACATGAGACGACGTCGTCCAGCCGGGCTGAACACCCGGACCCGAATTCCAGCCTACTAGGAGTCGCCGGAGGGGAGGCCGCGGGTGTTGCGATGACCAGGCGCGGGTAGGTGACGATGTCTAGCGCTGTCGGTGGAGGGAGGTCGCGATGACAGAGCCGGAACACGAGTTCACCAGAGGCCTCTACGGCTGGATCACGCACACGGAACTGGCGAGCGAAGACCCGCAGGCGACGCGCGACTGGTGCGAGTCGGTCCTGGGGTGGACCTTCCAGGACCCCTTTCCGACCCCCACCGGTGCTTACCACCTGTTCGCCTACTCGGAGTCCGGAGGTGGAGGCATCAGGGATGTAGCCGCAGGAGAGACTCCCGGGTCAACCCCGACGGTGCACGTCGAGGACGCGGACAAGGCGTACGAGGCCGCTCTCGCTGCCGGGGCGGAGTCCGTCGACCCACCCAGGAAGGTCATGGAGGGAGTCCGCATCGCGATGGTGCGGGCTCCCGGAGGCGTGGAGATCGGCCTGTCCGGCCCAACCGACTGATCCCGATCCTCCTCGGACGCAGCCTGGAAGGAGCCGGACATGCGGGATCATCGTTTCCGAGTACCTGTCCCTGGACGGCGTGTTCGAGTCACCTGAGAAGTGGTCACTCGAGTATTGGGGGCGATGACATCGCCGAGTTTAAACACCATGAGCTCTTCGAGAGCGACGCGCTTCTGCTCGGCCGAGCCACCTACGAGGGGTTCTCCGAGGCTTGGCCCGAGAGAACCGACGACACCGGCATCGCCGATCGGATCAACTCCATGCCCAAGCACGTCGTGTCGACCTCCCTCGATGGTCCCGGCTGGAACGCCTCGGTCATCAGGGGCGGCGTCCCCGATTCGATCCGAGAGCTGAAGAACGAAGGTCATGGGACGCTGCTCGTCTACGGCAGCGGCGAGCTCGTGGCCTCGATGCTCGAGCACCGCCTGGGGACGAGTATCGGCTCCTGACCTACCCGGTGGTCCTGGGCGAGGGGAGGAAGCTGTTCCGGAAGGGCGAGTCCGCCAAGCTCCAGCTCAGCGACGCCAAGCCGTTTGCCTCCGGACCGGCGCTGCTTCGCTACCGAAGCGGCGAGGCCCCATAACGGCGCGAGCGCCGCCAAGCCGACGGCGGTTGTCGACATGTTGTGCCACCTGCTCACCCCTTCCCACCGGCAGCGCAGCTCCGCTCGACGTTTGGCCCCTCCTTAACCCGAGGTTGTCCGGCCGCTGGGACGCCGCGGGAAACCATTGGTGGGAGGCGGCGGACCTCGCCGTCTCCGAAGGGAGTGAGCCGAGATGAAACGTCGCACGTCACCTCCGCCATCGGCCGGCGTCGCCCGGGCGTTGGCGGGGAGCTCCCTCGCGGAGCCCCGGAGGGTTCGGACGCCGTGGCTGCTGGTCGCCGTGGCGGCGCTCTCGATCCTCGCGCTGGCGATGGCGCGAACCATCCCCTCCGCGCTCGCGTCGTGGGGGAGCGGACCGGGATCGGACGACCCCGCGGTCGGCCGGTTCGAAGCCGACGACGACGGGGACGTCGTGGGGGCGCCCGGCGATGACGACACGGACGGGGCCGGCGACACGGGCACCCGGACCCGGACCGGTCGCGGAGACGACGAAGACACGACGGCGGGCACGACGGCGGGGACGACCCCCGGGACGACCGCCGGGACCGACGCCGGAACGAACACCGGGACGGGGTCCAGGGTCCACGTCGGCGAGCGCTCGGGTCCGGGGACGAACAGCGGTTCAGGCACGAACAGCGGCCCGGGGACCAACGGCGACGCCGACACGAACGGCGGGACCGAACTCGGCGACGCCACCAACACCGCCAACACGGCGACGAACACGAACACCAACACCGGCGGATCGGGCTGATCGCGATCCGCCGGCGTCCGAACGACCCCGGGGGTCGGCCTCGGGGTCGTTCGCTCGTCTAGCGCAGGCGGGGTCGAGCGCGTCCCAGGACGCGACCGCGGTACATGGCGCCGATCAACGGCTCGAGCCGGTCCGCGACCTCCCCCGCCGGGGGCCGCGCCGGCGGCTCGGGCCGGAGACAGTCCATCACGATCTCACCGAGCTCGGCGGGCAGGTCGCCGAGCGGTTCCGGGGGGGACCCCAGGAGCTGTGGGAACCGCTCCTCGGCCAGATGGGGGTCGAACCCCTCGGGTCGCGGGAAGGGCGGCCGGCCGCTCGCCGCCTCGTAGAGGGTCGCACCCAGCCCCCACACGTCCGCGGCCGTCCCGATCGGTGCGC
>DASUTU010000131.1:0-4264 GCA_036374435.1 Actinomycetota bacterium
GCGGGACACGGACTCTCTTCCCCCGTATCCGGTCCTCGACCCCATCGTCCAGGCCTACGTCGAGGAGGACCGCTCGCCCGAGGACCTGGTCGCCGCGGGCGCCGACCCCGCCGTCGTCGGGCGGGTGGTGGCGCTGATCGACGGCGCCGAATACAAACGGCGCCAGGCCGCCCCCGGGATCAAGATCACGCCGAAGGCGTTCGGTCGCGATCGCCGGATGCCGATCACCAACCGCTACCGCCCCGACGTGACCCCGTAGACTCGTCCGCGGGGCCGGTAGCTCAGCCTGGTCAGAGCAGGGGGCTTTTAACCCTCGTGTCGCGGGTTCGAATCCTGCCCGGCCCACCGCGTCTCGTGCCGGTCTTCCGACCCGCGGAGCCGGCCCCTACACTCGGCGGATGCAGGTCTGCCCTCGGTGCGGTGAGGAGAACCCGGACCGGTTTCGCCTCTGCGGCATGTGCGGCGAGCAGCTCGCCCCGGCTTCGGCGCCGCAGGAGGTTCGGAAGACCGTCACGATCGTCTTCAGCGACCTGAAAGGCTCGACCAGCCTGGGCGAGCGGCTCGACACCGAGTCCTTGCGCGAGGTGCTGAGCCGGTATTTCACGGCCATGCAGGCGGTGCTCGAACGCCATGGCGGAACCGTCGAGAAGTACATCGGCGACGCGATCATGGCGGTCTTCGGGCTGCCGGTGGCGCACGAGGACGACGCCGTCCGGGCGGTGCGAGCGGCGGCCGAGATGCGTGAGGTCCTGACCACGCTGAACGAGAGCCTCGAGCAGGCCTACCGGGTTCGTCTCGAGAACCGGACGGGGGTGAACACCGGCGAGGTCGTGGCCGGCGACGTCACCCACGGCCAGCGGCTCGTGACGGGTGACGCGGTCAATGTCGCGGCGAGGCTCGAGCAGAACGCTCCGGCGTTGGAGGTGCTGCTCGGCGAGTCGACCTACCGGCTCGTCCGCGACGCGGTCGTCGTCGAGACGGTCGAGCCGCTCGAGCTGAAGGGCAAGTCCGAACGCATGCCGGCGTACCTGCTTCGGTCGGCGTCGGGGGGCGACGGCGTGTCGCGCCGGCACGACACGCCCATCGTGGGCCGGCAGCGCGAGCTCGCCGCGCTCGAGCAGGCGCTGGCAGAAGCCCGCGAGGCCCGCGCCTGTCGCCTCGTGACGGTCGTCGCCCCGGCCGGGACCGGCAAGTCCCGCCTGCTCCACGAGTTCCTCGAGCGCGTCAGGCCGACGGTCACGTCCCTCCGGGGGCGATGCCTGTCCTACGGCGACGGCATCACGTTCTGGCCGCTCGCTGAGGTCACCCGCGCGGCGGCCGGCATCGAGAACGACGACCCGCTCGAGACCGCGACGGCGAAGCTGCGGGAGCTCGCCGGAGGGGAGAGCGAGGACGTGGCGGAACGCCTTGGCGCCGCGATCGGCCTCTCGGATCGGTCCTTCCCGGTTCAGGAGACGTTCTGGGCCGCCCGACGGCTGTTCGAGCTCCTGGCGCGCGACCGACCGCTGGTGGTTCTCGTCGACGACATCCACTGGGCCGAGCAGACCTTCCTCGATCTCCTGCTCGAGCTGCGCTCCTCGGTCGAGGCCCCCGTCCTCGTCCTGTGCTCGGCGCGGCCCGACCTCCTGCACGACCACCCCGGGTGGGAGCGGGAGGAAGGCGTGCTCACGTTCCGGTTGGAGCCGCTGACCGACGAGGAGAGCTCGCAGGTCGTGGTGAACCTGCTCGGGGCAGACGACATCGACCCGACGGTGCGCGAAAAGATAGTCGCGGCCGCCGACGGCAACCCACTGTTCGTGGAGCAGATGCTCTCGATGTTGATCGACGACGGCGCGATCCATCGCGACGAGCACGGCCGGTGGCGGCTGCTGTCGAAGCTCGGGGCCATCGAGATCCCGCCGACGATCAGCGTGCTCCTCACGGCCCGGCTGGACCGCCTCGGCCCGGTCGAGCGCCCGGTGATCGAGCGAGGCGCCGTGATCGGCCAGGTGTTCTTCCGCGGAGCCGTGGAAACCCTTGCGCCGGAGCCTGTCCGGCCACACGTTGCCGAGAGCTTGACGCGGCTGGTGGCCAGGGAGCTGATCGGTCCGCACGAGTCCCAGTTCGCCGGCCAGGAGGCCTTCCGGTTCGCCCACCTCCTGATCCGGGACGCGGCGTACCTCGGCCTGCTCAAGCGAACCCGAGCAGAGCTGCACGAACGGTTCGTCGACTGGCTCGAAGCCGCCGCTCCCGACCGCGTGCTCGAATTCGAGGAGATCCGCGGCCACCACCTCGAGGCGGCGTATCGGATCCTCACGGAGCTCGGTCCGGCCGATGAACACGCGACCGCCATCGGACGCCGCGGATCGAGCTATCTGGCCTCGGCCGGACGCCGCGCGTTGGCGCGGGGCGACATGCCGGCGGCGGCCGGGCTCCTTCGCCGGGCCGCGTCGCTCCTCCCGCCGGCGGATGAGGAGGCGCCCCGGCTCCTTCTCCAGGCGGGCGAGGCCATGATCGAGGTCGGGGACTTCGAGCTCGCCGAACGCGTCCTGGACGAGCTCGTCGAACGCGCCGAGGCCAACAGCGACCGCGGCCTGGAGGCGAACGCCCGGATGGTGCGGCTGAACCTCCAGGTCTCCACGCAGCCCGAGGGGATCGAGCGCCGCATCGAGGCGGAGGTGGAGCGGGCCCTCCCCGTCCTGGACGAGCTCGGCGACCACGAGGGCCAGGCCCGGGCGTGGCGCCTGCTCACGCTGGCGCACTGGGAAGCCTGTCGCTGGGGAACGGCCGAGACCGCGGCGCTCCGGATGGTCGAACACGCCCGGCTGGCCGGCGACCGGATGTTGGAGGACCGGGTGCGACCGGCCCTCGCCACCTGCGCGCTGTACGGGCCGAGGCCGGTGGACGCGGCGATCGAGCTCTGCCACGAGCTCCTCGACACGGCGGGTGACGACCGAAAGGGTCAGGCCATGACCCTGCTCGCGCTGGCGCACCTCGAGGCCATGCGGGGCGACTTCGATCGTTCGCGCGAGCTGTACGGCAC
The DNA here is from genome assembly GCA_036374435.1 of Actinomycetota bacterium. GTDB lineage: Bacteria > Actinomycetota > UBA4738 > UBA4738 > HRBIN12 > CALGFI01. The sequence goes on from DASUTU010000131.1 coordinate 3,023, forward strand.
GAGCCGCCGGTCGCTGGAGGAGCTCGGGTGGAACCTGCACGCGGCCGTCACGTCGATCTCCTCCGGCCCGATCGAGCTGATGGCCGGCGACCCGGTCGCGGCCGAACTCGAGCTGCTCCGGGACCTCGAGACGCTCGAGGCCATGGGCGAGCGGTATTTCCGCTCGACGACGGCAGGGTTCCTCGCCGAGGCCCTGTACCGGCAGGATCGGCTCGACGAGTCCCTCGAGGCCACCGAGCTGTGCGAGGAGCTGGCGGCCGAGGACGACATCTCCTCGCAGTTCCTGTGGCGGTGCGTCCGGGGGAAGATCCTGGCCCGCCGGGGCGAGCTCGCGCAGGCCGAGGCCATGGTTCGCGAAGGCGTCCGGCTCATCGGCCTGGCGGAGGACCCGGACACCCAGGCCACGGCCCTGCTCGACCTGGCAGAGGTCCTGCGCCTGGCCGGGCGGCAAGACGAGGCCGCGGCGACCGCCGCCGAGGCGGCCGGCCTGTTCGAGCGGAAAGGCAACGTGGTCGAGCGTCGGCGGGCGCGCGAATTGGCGGCCGTCGAGGCCGGGCCCGTCGGCGGCGCACGGTAACGTCCGGCGGGTGCTCGCCGAGGTGACCGGCCCTCGCGGGATCCGGCTGCGATGCCGGGTGGCGGAGACGCGCCGCGACCGGGCCCGGGGCCTGCTCGGGGCGACGGCGCTCCCCGCCGACCTGGCCCTCCTGCTTCCGAACGCCACCTCCGTCCACACGTTCGGCATGAGGTTCCCGATCCTCGTGGCCCGCCTGGACCCGCGGTTCCGGGTGATCGACGTCCGGATCCTTCGGCCGGGCCACCTGCTGCTGCCCAGGCGCCGGGCGCGCCACGTTCTCGAGGCGTCGCCGGACCTGGACCTCCGAGCCGGTGACGTCCTCCGCGTGGAGGGGCCCGGCGGCCTGGCTATACTTCCTCCGCTGCCCCCGGGCCGGGGGCGGGGGCGAGCACGGCGCGCCCGGGCCCCCATCGTCTAGCGGCCTAGGATTTCGCCCTTTCAAGGCGGCGACACGGGTTCGAATCCCGTTGGGGGCACACAACCGAATACACGCGGCTGTGGAGGAGTCCGGAGTCCTCACCGCCCTGTCAAGGCGGAGATCGCGGGATCGAAGCCCGTCAGCCGCGCGAGGCGCGCCGGCCTGCGCGCCGCCGACCGGCCAGGTAGCTCAGTTGGCAGAGCACGCGGCTGAAAACCGCGGTGTCGGCAGTTCGATTCTGCCCCTG
>DASUTU010000132.1:0-2901 GCA_036374435.1 Actinomycetota bacterium
GCGGCCGGGGGTCCGGAGGCCTGGGCCGCTGCTCGAAGTCGAACGCGTCGAACAGCGGCGTGGCCATCCGGTCGCGCTCGGCGAGCTGCGGCAGCCCCCAGTTGTCCTCGATGAACCGGACCACCGAGGAGAACTCGCCGAGCTCGTGGCTGACGTGCCCGTGTTTGGCGTACGGCGAGATCACCAGCATGGGGGCCCGGATCCCGAACCCGAACTCGTCCACCTGCGGCGGCGGCACGTGGTCGTAGAACCCGCCGTAGTCGTCCCACGTGAGGAAGACCGCGGTCTCCTTCCAGCTCGGGCCCTCCATGAGCGCGTTGAGGACCTGGGTGGTCCAGTGTTCCCCCCAGCAGAAGCTGTATTCGGGATGTTCCGAGACCTCGAACCGAGGGGTGACCCACGTCACCGGCTGGAGACGGTCTTCCCGGATGTGCCGGACCAGGTCGTCCACGGGGAACATGTGCCTCGCCCAGCGCTCCGGGTTCTGCCGGAAATGCGAGATGGCCGAGAACGCGTTCCAGATGTACCCGTTCTGGACCGGGGCGGCCGAATAACACGCCCACGGGATCCTTCTCCGGTCCAGCAGGTCGCCGGCCGTCTCGATGTCGAAGCAGGGGAAGGTCCGCCCGAGCCTCCCGACGGCGTCTTTCGTCCCGACGTAGGCGTTGTCCAGCGAGTCGCATCCCCAGGCCTTGAACAACCCGGTCTCCCGATGGCGGCGCTGGAGGTCACGCCGGTCCTGGACAGGGTTCTCGTACGCCCCGGCCGACTGCGCGGCGATCGTGAAGAGGTGGTTCGGGAACGATGGCCCGTGCGCCGAGGTGAAGAAGTTGTCGAGCAGCACGAACTGCTCGGCCCAGTGCCAGTAGTTCGGCAGGTCCTCGGGGAGGAACTGGGTGTAGGCGCCACGATCGGCGGCCTCGTCCCGGTTGAAGCCGTCCATCTTGCCGCCGTTCCAGGCTTCGATCGCGCACTCGTAGCAGTGTTTGATGTCCTCGGCGAGCGCTCCGCGGGTGGCCGGCGTGAGCGGTCGCTCCCGCCCGTCGTCCATGCCGACGGTGACGCCGTTCACCCCGGGGAACCGCCCGAACATGTGGTCCGTCGTGCGGTTCTCCTTGATGATGTAGACGACGCGTTTGATCGGCGTCGCCGTGGTGAACCGCGAGGCGACCACGGGATCGGGGGCCGTGCCCATCGGGATCGGCGGGGCCCAACTCGGCGAGGCCCCGCCCGAACGCTCGGGTGCACGCGGCCAGGAATGTGCTCCCCGCCGCCACGAGGGATCCACGCAAGAACGAACGACGACTGTGCGGGCGCTGCATCGAGCGCCCAAGTCTACGCGGCGGCGTGCGATCGGTGCGGTCGCGACGGTCCGGCGGCGCGTTCGGGCCGGACCCCGGAGGTCAGCCCGCGAAGGAGCAGGAGGAAGAACACGATCACTCCGGTCGCGACGTAGGTCCACCACATCGCGGGCCTGATCGTGTCGGTTCCTGCGGAGAGGCCGTGGGCGATCGAGAGCACGAACGCGGGGACGGCGAGCACGTGGACGCGCCGCCACCACCTCGCCCCGATCGGCTTGCGCAACCACGACGTGACGACCACCACCACAGCCGCGTACATGGCCACGACTCCGAGCGGGACCGCGGCGGGCCGGTACGAGCTCGCAAGAGGGACGGCGACGTCGACGACCGAGAACGGAACGTAGGTGTCGAGGAGGAGCCCGACCAGATGGCCCGCGAGGAGGAACAGCCCGCACGTCGAGAGGTACTGGTGGGTGGTCGTCGCCGTGGCCTTCGAGACGCGGCGGCCGAAGAACGAAGTGGTGGACACCAGACCCCAGGCAACGGAGAGGAACAACATGATGTAGGCGCCGATGCCGGCGGCCCGCAACAGGGTCCAGGTCACGCTCCCAGCACCTCCTCGCTCACGAGGTTCGTCAGGATCCGGCCGTCGGCGAGCCAGAGGATCGCCGCCGCGCGCTCCAGGAATGGCGGGCCCTGGAGCAGCGCCTGCGTGGCGTGGATCTCCGCCTGGGCGCAGGTCGGCGCCCAGGCCGTCGCCTGGATCACCGCTCCGTTCGCGGGCCGAGCCGTGGCCGGGTCGATCACGTGATGGAGCCCCTCGCCCCAGGCGCGCCGCGTGACCGACGAGGTCGCAAGCGCCCTTTCGGTGAGGATCAGCCGACCACCCATGGCATCGGCCACCTCCGGGTCCTCGAGCCCAACATCGGCGCCCTCGGGCGGCGAGCCGGCCAGGCGCAGGTCGCCGCCGGCGTTCACGAGCACCCACTCGAGGCCGCCGCCGACCACGGTCTCGGCGGCGAGGTCGGCGGTCCAACCTTTGGCGATGCCGCCCAGGTCCAGCCCGACTCCCTCCGGGAGACGGAGCCGTCCCTCCGTCACGCTCACCTCCGCCGCACGACCACACGGCATCGGAGGTCGCAATGCACCCCGGCCTCCGGCCAGGACCTCGTCGAAGTCGCGGTCGTAGCCGGCCGCGATCACCGCGTCGAGCACGGTGGGGTCGAATCGCCCTCGCGAATGGAACCAGCCGGCCAGCGCGAGGCGGACGACGTCGGCGAACGGTGCCGAGACCTCCGTCCACCTGCCCGAGCGGGCGTTCACGTGCGACAACTCGCTGTCGGCGCGGAACCTCGAGAACCGGCGATCCTCCCGCTCGAACACGGCGCGGACCACCGCGACGGCCCGCCCGAACGGCCCCGCGTCGCCATGGACGATCACCGTGACGTCGGTGCCCATGGATCGGAAGCTCGCCCGCCGAACGTCGAGCATCACGATCCGCCCGTCGTCGTGGCCGGCGCAGGGGCGGGCGCCGGCGCGCTCCCCGCCGAAGGCGTGCTCGACGAGGCTGCCGGGACGTACACGTAGCGAACGGGTGCGT
>DASUTU010000133.1:0-7504 GCA_036374435.1 Actinomycetota bacterium
AGCGTAGTGGTGCCCTCGCGCTCCTCGAGCTCGATCTCGACCGTGCTGGCCTCGGGCGGCAGGCCCATCAGGTTGCCCTCCCACCCGTAGGTGAACACGAGCCGGCGCGGCGGCTCGAGCTCGACGAATCGGCCGACCATCGTCGCCCCGTTCTCGTGGGTCCACCGCACGCGGCCGCCCGGCGTCGGGTCCACCTCGGCATCGTCGGCGATCCACCGCTTCAGCCCGTCCACCGTCGTGAGGTGTCGATACGACCGAGGCGGGGGCCGCGTTCGTGAGCTCGTACGACACGAGCTTCACGAGCCCGCCTCGTCCTCGGCGGCCCGGCGAAGCGCGTCGAGCCCGGGGCGCCAGAACGCGTCGAGCTCGGCTCGCAGTCGAGCCAGACCTTCCACATTGGCCCGATACAGGCGTCGCGGCCCATCCACGCGCACGTCGACCAGCCCGGCGTCCCGGAGCACGCGAAGGTGCTGGCTCGCCGCGGGCTGGGTCAACCCGGTGAGGGTCGCGAGCTCACCGGCCGGCACCTCCCGGTCGATCACCACCCGCAACATGGCGCGGCGGCCGGGATGGGCGATCGCCTCGAGGACGTCGTTCACCTTGCCATCTTAGCCCGGGCGCATATAAGCTCCGACGCAAGCACCGCCGGACGGCAGGATGGATGGATGAACCGCAACCCCGACGTCGATCGATGGCTCGAGGGACAGAACCATCCGCTCGAGGCCGCGCTGCGCCGGGCCAGGGAGATCATCCTCGGCGCCGACGAGCGGGTGACCGAGTCGATCAAGTGGAAGACCCCGACGTACGCCTTCGAGGGGAACATCGCGAGCTTCATGCCGTCGAAGAACGTCGTCAGCATCATGTTCCACCGCGGCTCCGAGATCCCTGGCCGCCACCCACGGCTGGAAGGTGACGGAAAGCTCGTGCGCACCATGCGGTTCCGAGACCTGGACGACCTCGAGGCGGGCCGGGCCCATCTCGAGCGCGCCGTCCGGGCGTGGTGCGAGTGGAAGTCCGGTTGAGCCGGTGGTGACGGGGCCCCCGGACCACTAGCCTCGGTCGGTGGCACGCCGACGCGTCACCGTCACCCGCCCCGACAAGCCGCTCTGGCCGGATCTCGGGATCACCAAGCAGCGGTACGTGGACTACCTCGAGTCGGTGGCCGGCCACCTGCTGCCGTGGCTGCGCGACCGGCCGCTCTCGCTGGTGCGAGCGCCGGACGGCGTGGCCGGCCAACGCTACTTCCAGAAGAACACGCCCGCGTACGCGCCGTCCTGGATCAAGACGGTGGCCATCCCGGCGCCGAGTGCCCAGCGCGACGTCGCGTACACGGTGTGCAACGACGACGCCACGTTGGCCTGGCTCGGCAACCAGGCGGCCCTCGAGCTCCATCCGGCGCCGGTTCGCCGCGACCGGCTCGAACGGCCCGACCTGCTCGTTGTCGACATCGACCCGCCCGACGACGCGTTCGAGGCCGCGGTCGAGGTGGCGTTCCTCGTGCTCGACGTGCTCGACGACCTCGGGGTGACTCCGTTGGTGAAGACCACCGGCGGCAAAGGGGTGCACGTCCTCGTTCCGATCGTGCGGCACGTGTCCGCCGAGCAGCTCCGGCACGCCGCGGCCAGGCTCACGGCGACGGTGGCCGATCGCCGCCCGGAGCTCGTGACCACCGAGTTCCGCAAGGCCGACCGCCGGGGCCGCGTCATGCTCGACCCGTCCCGGAACGGAACCGGGGCCACGATCGTCGCGCCCTTCTCGCCCCGGGCCCGCGTCGAGGCCACCGTCTCGTTCCCCGTCGTCGCCGAAGAGCTTCGGACCATCACGCCCGGCGAGTTCACCGTGGCGAACGTCCCGCGGCTGCTGGACCGCGCCGGTCCGGCTCGGTGGGCCGAGGCCGCCGCCGACCGCGAGCACCACCGGCTGCCCGCGCCGCTCCTGCTCGACTAGGCCTCGTTGCGGCGCCGGGACGTGGCGGCGGCTTCGGTGGGGCGTTCCGTCATGGCCACCGCGGCCGCTCCCCGCGACTCGGCCTCCGAGATCGCCCAGGCGGCGTTGATCAGCCCGATGTGGCTGAAGGCTTGCGGGAAGTTCCCGAGCAGCTCGCCGGTCGTCTCGTCGACCTCCTCGGCCAGCAGCCCGACGTCGTTGGCGAACGCGGCGGCGCGCTCGAAGACCTCCACCGCCCGCTCGAGCTTCCCCGCGCGCGCGAGCGCCTCGGCCAACCAGAACGTGCAGAGCAGGAACGTGCCCTCGGTCCCCTCCAGGCCGTCCACGCCCTCCTCCGCCCGGTACCGGAACACTAGGCCGCGATCGTCGGTGAGCTCACGCCCGACGGCGTCGATCGTGGCGAGGATCCGCGGATCGTCCGGGGGGAGAAAGCCCACGATCGCCATCATCAGGTTCGACGCGTCGAGCTCGGTTCCCCCGAAGTACTGGGTGAAGGCGTTCACCCCGTCCGACCAACCCCGCTCCAGGATCGCCGAGCGGATCTCCTCGCGGGTGGCGGTCCACCCCGGGATCCGGTCCTCGGCGCCGAGGAGCGGAGCCAGCTCGACGGCGCGATCGAGCGCCACCCAGCACATGAGCTTCGAGTACAGGAAGTCTCGAGGCTCCCCGCGGATCTCCCAGATGCCCTGGTCCTTCTCGCGCCACCGGGCGGCGGCCGCATCGGCCACCTGGACCAGGAACGCCCGTGTGGCCTCGTCGGCGCCGGCCACCTCGTCGCGAAGCCGGAGGGCGGCGTCCAGCAGCTCGCCGTACACGTCCAGCTGCCGCTGGCTCCAGGCGCCGTTGCCCACCCGGACCGGGCGAGACCCGCGCCATCCGGACAGGTGCGGCAGGACACGTTCGGACAGGTCGTGCTCGCCGCCGATCCCGAACATGATCTGCAAGTCGTCGCCCCGCTCGATCTGCGTGGCCACCGCGCTGGTGATCCACGAGAAGAAGTGATGCGCCTCGTCCGGGCACGCCGCCACCCATAGGGCGTCGAGCGTGAACGAGGCGTCCCGAACCCACGAATACCGGTAGTCCCAATTGCGCTCGCCGCCGACCTCCTCCGGCAGCGACGTCGTCGGCGCGGCCACGATGGCCCCGGTGGGCTGATACACGAGCGCCTGCAGGACGCGCCCGGAGTGATACACCAGCTCCTTCCACGGTCCCTGGTAGCCCTGATGGATGGCGGACCACTCCTGCCAGGCAGCCGCCGTGGCCTCGATGCCACGCTCGATCTGTTCCCGCGACCACGCGGCGGGGGCGTCGTGATCGAACGTGCTCCGCGACTGCATGGCGAACCCGGCCGACTCCCCCGCCCGAAGCCGGAACGAGAATCGCGCCGCGGTGTCCCCGATCACGGCCGGCCGGTCCGTCGAGAGGAGGGAGCGAAGGGCGCCGCCGCGACTGGCGATCCCCTCCGGCACGGACGACAGGAGCGGGGCGACCAGCCCGTACTCCGGCCGCGGCGCGTATTCGGCCTCGACGTCGACGGCTCCCTCGATGCAGACGATCCGGCGGAGCAGGACCCGGGGCGCGCCCGATCCGAGGTCGTGTCCGCCCTGCCCCTCGTCGAGGGCCAGGGCGTCGACCAGCACCGCCACGCCGGTCTCGGTCCGAAACGTCGTCTCGAGCACCATGGTCCCGTCCCGGTATCGCCGGTCGCTCCTGAAGGGATCGGCCGGTCCGATCGAGAAGTGGCCGGCGTCCTCACCCAGGAGCCGGGCGAACACCGCCGGACTGTCGAATCGAGGGCGGCACAGCCAATCGACCGATCCCGCTCGGCTCACCAGCGCCGCGGAATGACAGTCCGAGATCAACCCGTAGTCGGCGATCGGGGTCGTGCTCATCCACCCTCCGGGAGCCGCGACCGAGCCACCTCGGCTCGTACCGGCGTTCCGTCTCGTTGCCCCGGGGGATCGTTACGGAGGCGAAGACGGCGCTCCGCCCGACCAGGTCCCACGCGTAACGATCCAACGCGAGCGACAGACCACCCCGTCGCGAAGGGAGGCGACATGGATTCCAGCGGCGCCATCATCCGGCCATGCTCGCGCTGACCGTTCGGCCACTCGAGCCGGATTCGGCGGAGCTGACCGAGGTGCCCGAACCCGACCCATCCGACGGCGAGGTGCTCTGCCAGACCCTGGCGGTGGGCGTCGACGGGACCGACAACGAGATCGTCGAGGGCGCGTACGGCGTTCCGCCGCCGGGGCGGGATCGGCTGATCCTCGGCCACGAGTCGCTCGGGCGGGTTCTCGAGGCGCCCGCATCGAGCGGGTTCGTTCCCGGCGATCTCGTGGTGGGGTACGTCCGGAGACCCGACCCCGTCCCGTGCGAGAGCTGCGCGGCAGGTGAGTGGGACATGTGCCGCAACGGCCGATACACCGAGCGCGGGATCAAGGAGCGCGACGGGTTCTGGTCGGAGCGGTTTCGGATCGAGCCGGCCTTCGCCGTCCGGGCCGATCCGGCGCTGGGGCCGCTCGCCGTCCTCACCGAGCCGACCTCCGTGGTGGCGAAGGCCTGGGAGCACGCCGAGCGGGTGGCCGGCCGAGCCTCGTGGCGGCCTCGCCGGGTGCTCGTGACCGGCGCCGGTCCGCTCGGCCTGCTGGGGGCGATGCTCGCCGTGCAGCGCGGCTACCAGGTCGACGTCCTCGACGTGGTGGACACCGGTCCGAAGCCGAGGCTCGCTCGCGACCTCGGTGCGAGGTACCACGCCGGGGGCCTGGACCAGGCCGGCGGCGACTTCGACCTGATCCTCGAGTGCACGGGGGCGGGACCGCTCGTGTTCCACGCGCTCTCCCATCTCGCCCTGAACGGCGTCCTGTGCCTCGCGGGCATCTCGGGCGCCGGTCGCGAGAGCCGACTGCCCGTGGACATGCTGAACAGAGACCTCGTGCTCGGCAATCGCGCCGTGATCGGCTCGGTCAACGCGAACGCCCGGCACTACTCGCAGGCGGCCGAGGCGCTGTCCGCCGCCGACGCGGGATGGCTCGAACACCTCGTTACGCGGTGGGTACCGCTCGAGCGCTGGCGGGAAGCCCTGGAACGGCGCGAGGGCGACGTGAAGACCGTGATCCGTCTGGCGAGCTGACCTCGGCAGCCCGGTTCGCCGAGGTCGGGACGGGCGCTCTTGACAGGGTCCGGGGCGGAGCGTAGCGTAGTCGCTAGACTTTGTATGGTGACTAAACAAACTAACGCCGTCCCAGTTCTCCCCCCAACCGATCCCACGCGACGTTCGCTCCGGACCCAGAACCTCCGTGCCGCGCTGCAACACGTGTACCGCGAGGGCGTGACGACCCGGGCCGACCTGTCTCGTCTCACGGGCCTCACGCGGGCCACGGTCTCGGAGCTGGTGTCGCGGCTGGTCGTCGACGACCTGGTCCGCGAGACCGGCCAGGGAACGTCCTCGGGCGGCAAACCGCCCACCCTGCTCGAGCTGAACCCGGGCGGCCGAACGATCGTGGCCATCGACCTCAGCCGGCGGCCGTTCGGCGGGGCCCTGGTCGACCTGAGCGGCCGGATCCACCACCGGGCGACCGCGGGGCGCGGCAGCCCTCGCGGTCCCCAGGGGCTCCGCGACGTGTTCCGCCTCGCCGACCGGCTCGTGGCGGAGGCGACGAGCCCGGTGCTCGGCGTGGGCGTGGGGACGCCGGGGATCGTGGACCGCGACGGCGCGGTCGTGGAGGCCGCGAACCTCGAATGGCACGGCGTGCCGCTGCGCCGGGAGCTGGCCGAGCGTTTGGAGCGCCCGGTCACCGTGGCCAACGACGCCCACGTCGGCGCCTTGGCAGAGCTCGGCGCCCATCCCGACGGCAACCTGGTCCTCGTCAAGGTCGGCCTCGGCATCGGGGCCGGGATCGTGGTGGACGGCCGGCTGCACCTGGGTGACCGGCCGGCGGCCGGCGAGATCGGCCACATCCGGGTGGTCGAGCGCGGTGCCCACTGCCGGTGCGGGAACCGAGGCTGCCTCGAGACCGTCGCGAGCGTTCCGAGCATCATCGGCTCGGCCCTGCGGCTGGCCGGGCGGGATCCGGCGGAGGCGGCCGACCTCCCGTGGGACGCCTCCGAGCTCGGGTCGGCGATCGGATCGGCGCCGGTGGCTCGCGCCGTCGAACGGGCGGGCCGGCACGTCGGGGCGGTGCTGGCGCACCTGGTCGCCATCCTCGACATCCACCGGATCGTGCTCGCGCTCGAGCTGACGGGGGCGTCCGCGGCGTTCCTCGAGGCGGTCGGCGGGGAGATCGGCAAACGGGTGCTCCCCGACCTCGCACCGGTGGTCGAGCTCACGGCGAGCGCGACCGGACCCGACCTCGTCCTGTCCGGCGCCGCCGCCCTGGTGCTGCGAGAGCAGTTGGGGGTGAGCTGGCGATGACGTCGGCGGCCGACGCCCTGTTCCTCGGCGTGGACATCGGCGGCTCGTCGGTCGAGACGGTCGTGACGGACCGAGCGCACCACGTCGCCGCGCACGCCCTCGAACCCACCGACACCTCCAGCGGCGAGGCCGTCGTCGCGAGCGCCCGGGCGTCGATCCGCGGAGCGCTCGTGAGAGCCGCCGGCGCGGCCGAGGTCGTTGCCGGCATCGGGATCGGCGTCCCCGGCCAGGTCGATGCGGACCGCGGGGTCGTGCGGTTCGCCATGAACCTGAACATCGGCGAGGCCGGCCTCGCCCTCGGGGCCGCCGTCGAGGAGGCGTTCGGGCTGGACGTCGCCGTCGAGAACGACGTCCGCGCGGCCGCGGTTGGTGCCTACGAGCTGTTCCGCCCGCAGGTCCCCGACCTGCACACGCTCGTCTACCTCAGCATCGGGACGGGCATCTCGGCGGGCGTCGTCGTCGACGGTGGGCTTCGCCGGGGGCGTCGGGGCCTGGCGGGAGAGATCGGGCACGTCGTCGTGGACGAGGACGGGCCACCGTGCCGATGCGGCCTGCGCGGTTGCCTCGAGGCGGTCGCGGCGGGCCCGGCCGTGGCGCAGCGGTGGCCGGCCGAGGACGGGCGGAACGCCGAGCGCCTGTTCGCGGCGGCCGCCGAGGGACGGCCCGACGCGATCCGCGCCGGGGCCGAGTTCACGACTCGGTGGGTCGAGGCCATCCAGTGGCTCGCGCTTGCCCACGGGGCGGACCTGGTCGTTCTCGGCGGGGGCGTGGGGTCGGTGGGCGGAACGCTGCTGGACGCGATCCGGCTGCGGCTCGCGGAGTTCGCCGAGCGGTCCGAGCTGGCGCGGCGGCTGCTGCCGCCCGAGCGGGTCGTCTCGGTGCCGGCCGGCCACCCGACGGGCGCGATCGGAGCGGCCGCGGTGGCCAGGGATCGGCTGGCCGCGCCGAAGGGCGGGCCGGGCGTCGCGGAGGCGAGCGGGACGAGTGGAGAGGAGGACCGGACGTTCATCGCCAGTGGGGAGGGGACGGCATGACCGGAAGGAGGGTCGGGATGCGCAGGTTCAGGCTTGCGGCCGCGGTGTTCGGGGTTCTCCTCATCGCCGCGGCCTGCACGAACGAGTCGCCGGAACCCCCGGCGGACGG
>DASUTU010000134.1:0-5440 GCA_036374435.1 Actinomycetota bacterium
AGCACCGAGCGGTTGGAAGGCCGAAGCATCTCCATGGAGCCCATACCGAAGACTGGCCGCTGCCGCCGTAATGCGATCAACCGCCGCATCCAGTTGAGCAGCGACGAAGGTGAGCGTTCCTGTGCTTCAACGTTGATGGCCTGGTAGCCGTAGACCGGATCCATCACCGGGGGGGCAAAGAGCCGCGCCGGATCGGCGCGCGAGAAGCCGGCGTTGCGGTCGCCGGTCCACTGCATCGGCGTGCGCACCCCGTTGCGGTCGCCGAGATACACGTTGTCGCCCATCCCGATCTCGTCGCCGTAGTAGATGACCGGGGTGCCCTTCATGCTGAACAGCAGCGAGTTCAGCAGCTCCATCCGGCGGCGGCTGTTGTCGACCAGCGGCGCAAGCCGGCGGCGGATGCCGACGTTGATCCGCATCCGCGCGTCCTTCGCGTACTCGGTGTACATGAAGTCGCGCTCCTCGTCGGTCACCATCTCGAGCGTCAGCTCGTCGTGGTTGCGCAGGAACAACGCCCACCGGGCGCCATCCGGGATCGGCGGCGTCTGCTCTAGGATGTCCACGAGTGGGTACCGGTCCTCCATCCGCAGCGACATGAACATCCGCGGCATCAGCGGGAAGTGGAAGGCCATGTGGCACTCGTCCCCGCCGCCGAAATAGGCCACGGCGTCCTCGGGCCACTGGTTCGCCTCGGCCAGCAACATGCGGCCCTCGTAGCGCCCGTCGACGTGGTCGCGCAGCTCCTTCAGGAAGGCGTGGGTCTCCGGCAGGTTCTCGCAGTTCGTGGCGCGCCGCTCGAACAGGTATGGCACCGCGTCCAGCCGGAGGCCGTCGACGCCCATGTCCAGCCAGAAGTCCACGACGTTCAACATGGCCCGCCGCACGCGAGGGTTGTCGAAGTTCAGGTCGGGCTGGTGCGAGTAGAACCGGTGCCAGTAGTAGGCGCCGACGTCGTGATCGAACGCCCAGTTCGACGCCTCGAAGTCCTTGAAGATGACGCGTGCCTCCCGGTACTTCTCGGTGGTGTCGTTCCAGACGTAGAAGTCGCGTTCGGGGCTGCCGGGAGCGGCCCGGCGCGACCGCTGGAACCACGGGTGCTGGTCCGAGGTGTGGTTCAGCACCAGCTCGGTGATCACCCGCAGGCCGCGAGCGTGCGCGGCCCGCAGGAACCCGCGGAAGTCCCGCAGGCTTCCGTACTGGGGGTGGACCGAGAGGTAGTCGGACGTGTCGTACCCGTCGTCGCGCAGGGGCGACGGGTAGAACGGCAGGAGCCAGATGGTCGTCACCCCGAGGTCCGCCAGATAATCCAGCCGCTGGGTCAGGCCACGGAAGTCGCCGCACCCGTCGCCGTTCGAGTCCTGGAAGGCGCGGACGTGCAGCTCGTAGATGACGGCGTCGTGATACCAGAGCGGATCGCTGGCGATCGGTTGCGGCGCGATCGTGGCGGTGGCGCGACGCGTCACGCGCCCCCCCGAACCCGCAGGACGTGCGCCGCGGTCTCGGCCGGGTCGAGCCGGACGAAGTTTGCCGGTCCGGTCCACGTGAAGACCGCACCGGTGAGCAGGTCCTCGACCTCGAACGGGCGCCCGGCGGTCACCCCGAGCTCGTCCAGCGCGAGGTCGGTCCACCCGGATTGGGCGTGGGCCTGATCGAGGTTCACGATGCACAGGATCGCGTTCGATCGGTCCGGCGTCGACTTGCTGTATGCGAGGAGCTGGTCGTTGCCGATTCCGTGGAAACGCAACGAGGTGTTCGACTGCAACGCAACGTTCTCGCGCCGGATACGGTTCACCCGCCCGATGAGCGGGGCCAGGCTGTCGGAACGGGTCAGGTCCCACCTCCGGATCTCGTATTTCTCCGAGTTCCGATATTCCTCCGAGCCGGGCTCCCGTGGTACGTGCTCCATGAGCTCGAACGCCGGCCCGTAGATCCCGTAGCTGGCCGAGAGCGTGGCCGCCAGGATCAGCCGGACCTCGAACGCCGACCGCCGGCCGGTCCGCAGGTACGCGGTCAGGATGTCCGGCGTGTTCGGCCAGAGGTTGGGCCGGAAGAACTCCACGGCGCCGGTGCGCGTCAGCTCGGTGAGGTACTCGGTGAGCTCCCACTTCGTGTTGCGCCAGGCGAAGTACGTGTACGACTGCGTGAACCCCACCTTGGCCAGCCGGTACATCACCTTCGGGCGCGTGAACGCCTCGGACAGGAAGATCGTGTCGGGCCGGTCCGCCTTGACCTCGGCGATGAGCCACTCCCAGAACGCGAACGGCTTCGTGTGGGGGTTGTCCACCCGGAAGACGCGCACTCCCCGGTCGCCCCAGAACGAGAAGACGTCGCGAAGCGCGTCCCAGAGCCCCCGGCGGTCCTTCGTCTCGAAATCGAGCGGGTAGATGTCCTCGTAGACCTTCGGCGGGTTCTCGGCATGCTGGATCTCGCCGTCGGGCCGGTGCCGGAACCATTCGGGGTGCTCGAGGACCCACGGGTGCTCCGGCGTGGTCTGGAAGGCGACGTCGATCGCCACCTCGATGTCCCGCCGACGAGCCTCCGCGACCAGGCGCTCGAAGTCCGCCATCGTGCCGAGGTCCGGGTGAACGGCGGTATGTCCGCCCTCACGCGCGCCGATGGCCCAGGGGCTGCCCGGGTCGTCCGGGCTGGCCGAAGGCGTGTTGTTCGGACCCTTGCGCCGTTCGTGCCCGATGGGATGGATCGGGGGCAGATACAGGACGTCGAAGCCGAGCTTCTGAACGTACGGCAGTCGGGCGATGACGTCGTCGAACGTTCCGTGGCGTCCCCGCTCGCGGGCCGTGGAACGGGGGAACAGCTCGTACCAGGCGGAGAACCGGGCCAGCGGCGGATCGACCGTGACCCGGAGCTCCCGGGGGAACGTGCCTTGATGGCGGCGATCCGGATGCCGGTCCATCAGCCGGGCGAGCTCCGGCCGGAACGCCTTGGCGCGAGCCTCGGCGACGTCGTCTCCGGACAACGTCCTGGCCGCCGCCTTCAGCCGCTCCCGATCCGCAGCGGTGGCGCGGCGCGAGGCCGCCATGACCAGCTCGGCGCCGATGAGCAGGTCGACCGAGAGATCGCGGCCCGCGTCGTCCTTCTTCCGGAGGTCGCGCCGCCACGTCCCGAACCGGTCGATCCACCCGGCGACCGTGTAGCGGTACTCACCCAGCTCCTCGACCGTGAAGCGGCCCCGGAACCGGTCGTTGCCGGCCGGCTCCATCCGGACCTCTCGCCACTCGCGCTCCTCGGCCCGCCGATACCGCAGCGCCGCCGCCACCAGGTCGTGACCGTCCGCGAACGCGTCCGCCTCGACCCAGACGTCTTCCCCAGTGGTGCGCTTGATCGCGAACCGCCCGGCGTCGATCTCCGGCCATAGCCCTTCCACGACCACGCGAGAGGCCTCGGCCGCGGCCGGCCCCCGGCGTGACGTGACACCCGGTTTGCCCTGCGTGGTAGCGATCTCGAGCCCTTTCGACGGCCTGCGCGATCGGGGACCCTCCCACGAGGCTCTACCCCCGACGGTGGAAGCGTCAACTCGGAGCGCAGCCCGGGCCCCTGGGGTCGCCTACACTTTTGCCCGGAACGACCCATCGGCGCCGGTAGCTCAGCGGACAGAGCGGCTGCCTTCTAAGCAGCGGGTCGGAGGTTCGAGTCCTCCCCGGCGCGCCATCGCGAACTCGCCCCAAGTCCTCCGCGCGCCGACCCCACCTGTTGAAGGAACGTGACGATCTCGTCCACCAGATCCGGGGTGGTCGTCGAACATCCCGGTGCCGTGGCCTCGGCCGGAAACGATCACCGGCTCGACCCGACTCGCGTTCGCGAGCGCACGCGCGTCGGCGACGAAGGGGTCGTTGTCCTCCGCCGCCGCGACGACGACCGGGACGGCCCCGTCCAGCGCGCGCACCGCCTCGAGCGCGCCGAACGTCGAGGCCCGGGCGGACGAGCTGACGACGGCGTCGGCGTCCAGATCGTCGGCCATCGAGAGCGACAGCGAGGCCTCGAGCGAAGCACCCACGAGGACGACGGCTCCCACACCGGATGTTCGCACGTAGTCGACGACCGCTCGAAGGTCGACATCGCGACGGTCACCTCGCCTGCCGGTGGACTCGCCAACGCCGCGCGCGTCGTAGGCGACGGCGCGCCAGCCGGCGCGCGCGAGCGCCTCGACGAGCGGGTAGAAGCCCTCCTTCGTCCCGTTCGCTCCATGCGACAGGACGACGACCTCGCTCCCCCGCCCCAGCTCCACGGCGTCGAGCCGCTCTCCGTAGGAGGTGGAGATGGTCACGCGCCGAGAGCCCTGCGGGGGATCGACGTGGTCCGGCGCACAGGCCGGCAGCAACGCCGCCAGGACCGAAACCACCACCACCGGCGCCTGGCGTCTGGTCACGGTTGGGACCCATCGGGGACGGCTAGCGGAACCGAAGGGCGACGGCGATCGCCGCCACGCCCGTGAGCAAGGCAAGTGTGTTCGGGACGATGAGCACGAGGTTGCCGATCACCGTGCCGTAGGAGATCCACAAGCAGAACCCCACCACCAGCACGGCCAGGTAACCGATCGACACGTCGCGGGACGACCGGCGACGAAGGATCCTCCGGATCTGCAGCATCGGGGCCAGCGCCATCACGATGGCCCACCCCGCGGTCACGACACCGAGCACCGTCTCCGACACCGAACGACCTCCACTCTCGGACGGGTCCAATGCGCTCGGCGAGGTCGCGTTCGCTGCCGGGTGGACAGGAGGAGCGCAGGCGCGACCCGAGGATGCTACCGCGGGCGCCGCTCGAGCCGCCGAAGATTCAGGCCGACCGGGCGGGCCGGTGGGTCTGGGCGGTCCGGACGGGTTCGGCCGGGCGGGCGTGTGCGGGACCGACGGGATGCTGACCCAGGCGCAGGATGCGGCCCACGAGCACGCCGACGGGCACGGACAGGGCCACCCATCCGATCAGGATCCTGGTCAACATCTCCCCTCCATCTGCGTCCACGACCGGACGACGTAGTTGTCGGCACCTGGGGCCCCGTTCCTGAAGCCCGCTCGCCCGGTTTCGTTCGACGCAACGTAGACGCAACGTATGGGAGCCCCCGCGAGGACACAGGGTGCGTTCGGCCCCCGCGAAGGAGGTCCTTCGGGCTACCGAGCGTGGTCGGGAGGGTGGCCCGGCCGCGGTGCTGGGTAGCAAAGAAGGGCGGACGGGGAAAGGAGATCGTCATGAAGACGATCGAACGTTCGGTCGAGGTGAACGTGCCCATCCGGACCGCCTACAACCTCGAGCGGTTCAAGACGTTCATCGAGCAGCGGGGCACCGAGTCCGGCGCCTGGCGCGGCGAGATCCACGATCCGCCGACCGGGTAGCGGTCGTTCAGGCAGCGAGGTCCATCGGCGGCGAGCCGAACCGGCCCGCCGCCGGTCTCATCTCCCGTTCGCCGAGAAGTGTTGGTAGT
>DASUTU010000135.1:0-6382 GCA_036374435.1 Actinomycetota bacterium
CCGCGGCGGACCCGTTCGAGGTCCGTCTGGAGCTCCTCTGGGGTCTGGTAGCGGTTGTCCGGGTTCTTCGCCATGGCCCGCAGGATCACGGCGTCGAGATCGGGCGAGACGTCCGGGTTGAGCTTCGACGGCGGCGTGGGCTGCTCGAGCACCTGCTTGGATGCCACCGTCACCGGTGAGTCGCCGGTGAACGGCGGCCGCCCCGCCACCATCTCGTAGAGCACGCAGCCCAGCGAGTAGATGTCGGTGCGCCCGTCCACCGGCTGGCCCTGCGCCTGCTCGGGCGAGAGGTAGGCGGCCGTCCCGAGCACGGCCGCGGTCTGCGCCACCGTTTCGGCGGTGGTCGACATCCGGGCGATGCCGAAGTCGGTGACCTTCACGTCGCCGCGGACGTTCAGCATGATGTTGCCCGGCTTGATGTCGCGATGGATCACGCCCTGGGCGTGCGCGGCCTGGAGCGCCCGGCACACGTCGGCGCCGATGTCGATGGCGCGTTCGGGCATGATCCGCCCGCCCCCGGCCAGGAACTCGGCGAGCGTCTTGCCCTCGACGAACTCCATCACGATGTAGTGCACGCCGTCGTCCGAGCCGGTGTCGAACACCGACACCAGGTTCGGGTTGCTGATCCGCGCCGCGGCCTGCGCCTCGCGCCGGAAGCGGGTGACGAAGTTCGGATCGTCGGCGAACTGGGGGGCGAGGACCTTCACGGCGACGGTCCGACCCAGGACCGTGTCCTCGCCGCGATACACCTTCGCCATGCCGCCTCGGCCGAGCTCGTCCTCGACCCGATAGCGGCCTCCAAGGATCACCGGCTGCTCGATGGCCTACTCCCTCCGTCGACGGTCATCAGCCCAGCGCGGCCTCGATGACCGCACGCGCGATCGGCGCGGCCACCTGGCCCCCCGTCGCCTCGTCGCCAAGGTTACCCCCGTTCAGGACGATCACCGCGACGGCCACCTGCGGCGCATCCGCCGGGGCGAACGACGCGAACCAGGCGTGCGGGGACTGCCCCTCGGCGTGTTGCGCCGTTCCGGTCTTCCCGGCGACCTCGACTCCCGAGATCTGCGCGGCGGTCCCCGTCCCACCAGAGACGACCGAGACCATCATGTCGGTCAACGCCGCGGCGCTGCCCGGCGAGAGGGCCTGCGTGTGCTCCTCCGGATCGAACTCGGCGATGACCCGGCCGCTCGGGTCGCGGACCTCGGTCACCAGTCGCGGCCGCATCAACACGCCGTCGTTCGCGATGGCCGCCGCCACGAGCGCCATCTGGAGCGGGTTCACCCGCACGTCCTGCTGGCCGATGGCCGAGATCGCCACGGCGGGCTCGCGCTGCTCGAACGTCTCGGGGGCCGGGAACACGCCGGAGACCCACGGGATGTCGAACGGGACTCCCCGACCCGGCTCTTCGGTGAACCCGAACCGGTACGCCTGCTCGGCCAGCAGGTCGGCGCCGAGCTCCAGCCCGATCTCGCCGAACGTCACGTTGCACGAGACCTGGAGGGCCTGCGCCAGCGTGATCTGCGCGGCGCCACCCGCACAGTGCGAACCGCCGAAGTTCTGGATCGTCTCGGTGGTGAGCGGCAGGTCGAGCTCGCGGGGGTTCGGCCACGAGCTGGTGGGACCGAACCCGTTCTCGAGCGCCGCCGCCGCGGTGACGAGCTTGAACGTCGACCCGGGCGGGAACAGCTCGTCGCTGGCCCGGGCCACCATCGGCTTGTCCGGGTCGGCGTTCAGCTCCTCCCAGGCCCGTCGCACCTCCCGGCCTTCCTGCGCCGCAAGGAGGTTCGGGTCGTACGAGGGTTCGGCAACCAGAGCGAGCATGTTGCCCGTGGCCGGATCCACGGCGGCGATGGCCACGTCCCCGCTCTCGGCGGCCGCGGCCTGTTCGGCGGCCGCTTGGATCGCCGGCTCGATCGAGGTGACGATCGAGGCCCCGCGCCGGTCCCGGCCGAGGACCATGTCGGTGAGCGTCTGCGGGAGGAGCTCGGCGGCGTCGCCGGCCAGGTACGAGTTGAACGACTGCTCGAGCTCGGTCCGGCCGAACACGAACGAGTAGAACCCGGTGACGTGGGCGTACCGGGGGCCCTGTGGGTACCGCCGCTGGTACTTCAGCAGCCCCGAGCTCGGCCGGCTCGAGGCCAGCACCGTCCGGCCGTCGGCGGCCAGGATCCGCCCCCGGTTGACGGCGTATTCGGCGCGGAGCTGCCGCGTGGCGTTGGCCGGGTTGTTCTGGAGGCGGTCGGCGGCGAACACCTGCACGTAGTTGATCTGCGCGAACAGCGCCAGGAACAGGACCAGCAGCCCCACGCCGAGCCGTCGGATCTGCCGCTCCACGTCAGGTCGCCTTTCCGAGCGGCGAGGGTCCGCTCGAGATCCGAACCAGCAGGGCAAGGAGCACGAAGTTCGACACGAGGCTCGAGCCGCCGTAGGAGACGAACGGCAACGTGACGCCGGTCAGCGGGATCAGCCGCGTGACCCCGCCGACGATCACGAACGTCTGGAGCGCGACCAGCGCCGCGAGCCCGGTGGCCAACAGCCGTCCGAACCCGTCCCGGCTCTCGAGAGCGATCCGCAGGCCTTTCCCCACGAGGACCAGGAACAGGAGCAAAACGGCCGTGGTACCCATCAACCCGAGCTCCTCGCCGAGGGAGGCGAAGATGAAGTCGGTGGGGGCGAACGGCACGAGCCCCGGCGAGCCGAGCCCGAGGCCCGAGCCGACCAGCCCGCCGGTCGCCATCCCGAACTGCGCCTGGGCGAGCTGCCCGTAGCCGACGCCGTGCACCTTGTCGGGATCGAGCGCGTTCAACCAGACATCGACGCGCAGCTGGACGTGGTCGAAGAGCACCCACCCCGCGTAGGCGCCGGCGGCGAACAGGACCAGGCCGAGGATCAGGTAGGCGACGCGGCCGGTGGCCACCCAGAGCAACACGACGAAGATCCCGAAGTACAGCAGCGACGCGCCGAGATCTCGTTGCACGAACAGGATCGCCAGCGACCCGGCCCACGCGAGCAGCACCGGCGCGAGATGTTTGGCCGGCGGCAGCCGGACCGGTCCGATCCGCGTGGTGGCCACGCGGAGCAGCTCGCGTCGCTGGGTCAGGTAGGACGCGAGGAAGATCACGATGAGGACCTTGCCGATCTCGGCCGGTTGGAAGCCGAGCGGCCCGATCTGCACCCACAACCTCGCCCCGTTGATCTCCCGTCCGATTCCCGGAGCCATCGGGAGCATCAGCAGGATCAGACCGGCCAGCCCGATCGAGTAGGTGTAGGCGTCGAGCATCCGATGGTCCCGGACCAGGAGCAACGTGACGGCGTACGCGAGGAGCCCCACCACGATCCAGGTGGCCTGTTCGGCGGCCAACCCACCCGAGAGCCGGAAGATCATGGCGAACCCGAGTCCCACCAACACGCCGGCGGTCGGGAACAGCGCCGGATCGGCCGAGGGCGCCAGCCACCGCGTCACGACGAGCGCGCCCACGTAGCCGGCCGCGAAGATCGTCGTGTACAGCCCGAAGGTCGCGGGGAGCTGCCCGCGTTTGCCGTACCCGGCGATCACGTAGGCGCCGATCGCCAGGATCAGAGCGATGACGGTGAACGCGATCGCCGCCGAGAGCGGCACGCGGGCGGGGTGGGCGGCGGCCCGGCTCACGTTCCCGTCGTCCGCGCTCGAGCGACGTCGGCGCGGATCTGCTCGACGATCTCGTTCGCGCCCTCGCGGTCGTCGGCCGTGATCCCCTCGGGAAGCTCCCGGTAGACGGCCAGGGCCTGCGCCTCCTCGGCCGGGATCGTCGTCTCGACCACGACCGAGCTCAGGTCGAACCCAGCGACCTCAGCCGGGATGCCCCGGAAGACCGCCACCCGGCCGTCCGAGACCCCCACGTACCACTGGGCGTCCACGTACAGCCGAAGCGCCACCACGCCGAGCACGATCACCGCGAGCGCGACCGCCGTCCACACGGCGGCGCGCCGTACCGCGAGCGGGGCTCCGCCGCGCTCCTCCGGAGGAGGTGGCGGCGGCACGGTCGTTCGAAGGGGCGACACCGGCGTCCGGGTCGATACGGCCGATGAAGACGGTGGCTCCGACGAGGCGGCGCTGCCGTCGACGACGTCGAGCACGACCGCCGTGATGTTGTCCACGCCGCCGGCCCCGTTGGCCGCATGGACCAGGCGTTCCGCGGCTTCCTGCGGGTCACTCGTTTGCTGGAGGAGCGACCGGATCTCGTCGTCGCGAACCATTCCGGTGAGCCCGTCGGTGCACAGGAGCAGCCGGTCGCCCTGGCGGAGCTCCAGGACGCCTTCGTCCACCGAGACCGAACCCTCCCCGCCGAGCACTCGCGTGAGGATGTGGCGGTGGGGATGGTCCTCCGCTTCCTCCGCGGTGAGCTCCCCTTCGTCCACCATGCGCTGGACCAGCGTGTGGTCCCTGGTCAGCAGATCGAGCTCGCCGTCGCGCAGCAGGTATGCGCGCGAGTCGCCCACGTGGGCCAGGCGAGCCCCCCCGCGGTCGTCCACCACCACGGCGGTGAGCGTCGTGCCCATGCCGGAGACCGCCCGGTCGGACTGCGACCGCTCGAACACGGCGCGGTTGGCTCGTTCGACCTGTTCGATGAGCGATCCCTCGTGCTGCTCGAACAGCCGGCGGATGGTCTGGACGGCGAGGTCCGAGGCCACCTCGCCGCCCCGGTGCCCTCCCATCCCGTCGGCCACGGCGAACAGCGGATCCAGGACCAGGTAGGAGTCCTCGTTCCCCTCGCGTACCTGGCCGATGTCGGTGGCCGCGCCCACCAGGACCTTCATCGGCGGAGCTCCAGCACGGTCTTGCCCACCTTCACCACGTCCCCCGCGTGGACCTCGACCGGCCGCACGACCCGTCGGTCGTTGAGGTACGTGCCGTTGGTGGACCCCAGGTCTTCGACGAACCACCCACCGTCTTCTCCGTACAGGCGGGCGTGCATCTGGGACACGTACGTGTCGTTGAGCCGGATCGCGCAGGCTTCGGCGCGGCCGATCTGCGTGGACCCCGACAACCTCACGGTCCGCGGCCGGGCCTCGTCGGGTTCGTGCACGACGACCTGGGACGGCGGCTTCCCGCCCTTCGACGCCTTGGCCGCAGCGGCCGCGCGGGGCTGCGACGCCGCCCCGCCCCCTCGCCGCCCCGCGACGTCGAGGGCAACCGACCGGACCGCCCGGAAGACGAAGAAGTACAGGAGCGCCACGAGCGCGTATTTCAGGACCGACAGGACGAACGGTGACACGTCAGGCCCTCCGGAACTCGAGCACGGTCTCGCCGATCGTGATCCGGTCGCCGTCGGCGAGGGCGCGTTCGCGCACGGTCTGGTCGTTCACGAGGGTGCCGTTGGTCGAGCCGAGGTCGGACAACACGTAGTCGCCTGCGGTGTTGCTGATCCGGGCGTGCTGGCGGGAGGCGCCCGGGTCGTTGACGACGACGTCGCTTTCGGGCAGGCGTCCGAGGGTCACGACCGGCTTGGCCAACGCGTACGTGCGCGACGGCTGGCCACCTTCGTACAACGTCAGCGTGGCCTGACCGCCGGCGAGCGGGGCGAGCTCCTGCTCCCCTTCGACGAACGACGCCTCGACCTCGAATCGACCTCGGCGCAGATGCTCGTCGACGACGAACTCGATCTCGGGCGGGCCCACCAGCCCCCAGCCGCGTTCGCTGGCGGTCTCGCGCACGACGCGTTTGAGCTCGGTGGCGAGCGCCTGCTCCGCCTGCTCGAACCGGTCGGCGTCCTCATCGGACAGCGTGAACGAGAAGCGGTTGGGCGCCCAGACGTCGTGCACGCCGACCGTCTTGTTGGCGTCCATCTCGCGCATCACCCGTTTGGCCAGCTCGACCGGCTGGAGGCCTGAGCGGAAGGCCGAGGCGAAGAAGCCCTCGACCAGATTGCCGAGGCGTCGTTCGAAGTCTCGAAGGATGGGCACGATCCGGAGTGTTTTCCCTGCTCAGAGAGGGCGACGCTGTCGATTCTACCCGGGGCCCGGTCCCTACGGTTCGACGGGAGTGCGGGACGACCCCACTGCTACGATGACGCCCGCCACGGGCGAGTGGCGGAATATGGCAGACGCGCAGGATTCAGGTTCCTGTCCAGGCAACTGGGTGGGGGTTCAAATCCCCCCTCGCCCACCGAAACCGAGGTCCGGCGCCGGCCGCGTACCTCCACCTCGTGGCCGTTCCACCGCTCAGGTATCGGCAGCGATCGCTGAGCCGATGGGGCCGCCTCGGTCAGTGCCCGGAGGCCGCCACCGTGATCGTTCCCTCCATGCCCGCCTCTCGGTGGCCGGGGATCGAGCAGTAGAAGGTGTACGTGCCCGGCCCCGCGTCGAAGGTGACCTCGACAGTCTCGTTCGCGCCGAACGACAC
>DASUTU010000136.1:0-3660 GCA_036374435.1 Actinomycetota bacterium
GCGAACCCGTGGACCTGGTCCGAACGCTCAACTCGCACGGGTTCGTGGACCTGCCGCCGATGCGACCCGACCCGGACTACCGAGCCACCGAGCTCACGCTCCGGCCGCGGCGCGGCCGGCCGAGAGTGGTGCGGGTCGAGGGCGGGCGGAACGGCCGGGCGCGGGTGACCGTTCTCGGGCGGCGTCCGTCGGCAACGCTCGCGGAGGATCTGCTCGGCTCGGTCCGCCACGTGTTGCGGCTGGACGCCGATCTCTCCCCTTTCTACGCGGCCGCCGCGGCCGATCCCGAGCTGTCGTGGGTCACGGTCGGGGCCGGCCGGATGGTGCGGAGCGCCACGGTGTTCGAGGACGTGGTGAAGACCATCTGCACCACGAACTGCACGTGGTCGGCGACGGTTCGCATGGTGCACGCCATCGTCGAGCACCTTGGCGACTCCGCCGTCGGGGTGCGGCGGGACGGCCCCTGGGGCAGGGCGTTCCCGACGCCGGAGGCAATGGCGCAGGTGGGTGAGGCCTTCTATCGCGACACCGCCCGGACCGGCTACCGCGGCGCGTACCTGCTGGCGCTGGCGCGTTCGGCGGCCGACGGCGAGATCGACCTGGAGTGGTTCGGCCGCGCCGGCGCCGAGGAGCTGCCCGACGACGAGCTCGAGGCGCGGCTGCTCGCCCTGCCCGGCGTGGGCCCGTACGCCGCCGCGCACATCATGATGACCCTCGGCCGGTACCACCGGCTGATCCTCGACTCCTGGACCAGGCCCACCTACGCGAGGAAGGTGGGTCGGAAGATCGTGACCGACGCCGCCATCACGCGCCGGTTCCGCCGGTACGGGCCCTACGCCGGCCTGGCCTTCTGGCTCGTCCTCACCCGCGACTGGGTGGAGGGGTGACCGCGGGGTCGACCGGGACGGGACCGGTTGCGGCCGCTCGTTCCCACTCGGATACTGTGCCGGGCCGTCCGCGCCTCGCCGGGCGGCGTGCGGGCCCGTTCGGGCCCGGCTCCGAGGAGGCCGATCCGATGGTGGGTGGCAGATGCCCGCGCGAATCCCGACGGCGATCCAGCGGCGGGCGACTCGCCTGTGGGCCTACTGGCGCGCCGAACGCCGCACGCTTCGGCAGGCGCTGGTCGCCCTCGTCCTGTCCACGATGGCGGCCTTCGTCGCCGGGATCACGCTCGGCGGCATGGCCGGGACCCTGGAGGAGCTCCCCGGCCTCCTGATCCTGATCCCGGCCGCGGTCGGCATGCGCGGCGTGATCTCCGGGACCACCGCGGCCCGTCTCGGCACCAACATCGCGGCCGGCCTGTTCGAGGCCTCCTTCCGGCCGGGAGGCGTCCTGCGCCAGAACGCGGCCGTCGGGCTCGTCCTGACGATGTCGTCGTCGCTGTACATCGCCGTGTTGGCCCGGGTGTCGGCGGTGGTGTTCGGGGAGCAGTCGATCCCCCTCCCCTCCCTGATCACGATCTCGGTGGTCGGCGGGACGCTCGGCGCGGCGCTCGTCCTCCTCGCCACGATCGGGCTCACCCTCGTGTCGTTCCGCCGCGGCTACGACCTCGACGCGGTGTCGACGCCGATCGTCACCGCGGTCGGCGACATGGTGACGTTGCCCTCGTTGTTGCTGGCGACCTTCCTGGTGCGCTCCGAGCTCGTGAGCGACGTCGTCGCGGCCGTGTGCCTGGTCGGCGCGATCGTCGGCGTGGTGGCCGGGTTCCGGCTCGAGCCCGGCATCGGCCGGATCCTGCTCGAGATGACCGGGGTGTTCGCGATCGTTCCGATCCTGGACGTCCTGGCCGGGACGCTGCTCGAGGCCCAGTCCGACCGGTTCTTCCGGTACCCCGGGCTGCTGATCCTGGTCCCGCCGTTGATCTCCCAGGCGGGCGCGCTCGGCGGCATCCTGTCATCGCGCCTGTCGTCCAAGCTCCAGCTCGGGGTGATCACGGCCCGCGGCGTGCCCGAACCCCCCGCCCTGGTGGACGGCGGGCTGGTGGTCGCCTCGGGGTTCTCGATCTTCCTGTTCATCGGCACGGTGGGGTTCGCCCTGGCGTCGCTGGTCGGCCGCGCCGTGCCTGGGGCCGGCACGACGATCGGGGGCACCGCGCTGGCCGGCCTGTTCCTGCTCCCCCTGATCCTCGTGCTCGGCTATTACCTCGCGGTCGGCACGACGCGGTTCGGTCTGGACCCGGACAACCACAGCGTCCCGCTGAGCACGGGCGTGATGGACCTGCTCGGCGTCGTCGCCTTCGTATCCGCTATGGCACTATCGGGGGTGACCCTGAATGGATGAAGAACCGAGAAGCGTCAAGGACCTCTTCGTCGAGGCCAAAGACGCCTCCGAGCTCATGGTCGACCTGGCCTACGCGGCCGTCTTCTTCGACGAGGCGAAGCTCGCCCGCGAGGTGGAGCGGCTCGAGGAGCGCATGAGCCACCACCTCCGGCGGCTTCGGATGACGGCCATGCTGGCCGCCCGCTCCCCCGAAGACGCCGAGGGCATGGCCGGGGTGTTGTGGATCGCCGACGCCGTGGAGAAGATCGGCGACGCCGCCTCCGACATCGGCCGCGTCGTGGAGGCCCGGCTCGGGATCCCCGACGCGCTCCGCCGGGATCTCCGGCACGCCGACGAGATGACCGCGCGAGTCAAGGTGCGAGAGGGTTCGGCGGCGATCGGCCGGTCGTTGCGAGACCTGTCGCTCCCGACCGAGACCGGCATGTGGGTCATGGCCATCCGCAGTGGCCTGGACTGGCAGTTCGACCCGGGGCCCGAGGACGTGGTCACGGAAGCCGACGTCCTGCTCGTGCGCGGCCCGGAGGAGGGCGTGAACCTGGTCCGGGAGCTCGCCGGCGCGCCGCCGTTGCCCGAACCTCCCGACGGCGACCTCCCGCCGCTGTCCGAGCTGGACCGGGCGGTGGATCTGCTGATCGAGCTCAAGGACCTCTCGGAGGCGGCGGTCGGGCTCGCCTATTCGGCGCTCCTGTTCAACAACCGGTCCCTCGCCGCCGAGGTCGGGGCGCTCGAGGAGCGGAGCGACCGCCTGCACGACGAGCTCGAGTCCTGGGTGTTGCGGTCTTCCCCCGAAGCCCGCGACCCCGACGAGCTCCGCGGCCTCCTCCGCCTGGCCTCGGCCAGCGAGTCGATGTGCGACGCGGCCCGCGACATGACCTGGCACGTGGAGCACGGCGAGGCCCTGCACCCGGTGGTCCAGCTCGCGCTGGAGGAAACCGAGGAGACCAGCGCCCAGATCGTGGTCGATCCCGGCGCCACCGCCGACGGCCGCACCCTGAAGGACCTCCGGCTCGAGACCGAAACCGGCATGTTCGTGCTGGCCGTCCAGCGCGGGCCCCGGTGGATCTACCGGCCGAGGGGCCCCTTCCAGATCCGCGCCGACGACCGGTTGATCGCGGTGGGGCCGGAGGAGGGCGTCGAGGAGCTCGAGCGGCTCTGTCGGGTCCCGGAGCCGGCGCTCGAAGCCTGAACGCGATCCACCGGCCGGTCCTTGCAGCGGCCACGGCGCCGACCTAGCCTCCGAGCGTGGACGCGTTCGTCTACGTTCGTGCCCGTCCCGGCAAGTGGAGGACGTCGTCACCCAGATCCAAGCCGTCCGGGGCATCCGCCGCGCCGTCACCGTCGTCGGGGACTGGGACGTGCTCGCCGCGGTCCACGGGAGCG
>DASUTU010000137.1:0-5555 GCA_036374435.1 Actinomycetota bacterium
TCGTCCACCCGCAACATGCCGAGCTTGAACACGTCGGCCGCGCTCCCCTGGATCGGCGCGTTGAGCGCCATCCGCCGTCCCATGTCCCGGACCCGCGGGTTCGCCGCCTGGAGCTCGGGGATGTACCGGCGGCGGCCGAGCAGGGTCTCGGTGAACCCCTCGGCCGCCGCCCGCGCCACCTGCCGGTCGAGGTACTCACGGATCTGCGGGAAGCTCGCGAAGTACGCGTCGATGAACTCCTGCGCCTCGTCCGGCGTGATCTCCAGGCGCGAGGCCAGGCCCCAGGCGTTCATCCCGTACGCCAACCCGTAGTTGATGGCCTTGGCCCGGCTCCGGGTGGCGGGATCCACCTGGTCCTCGGGGAGGCCGAACACCCGGGCCGAGGTGGCGGTGTGGATGTCGGCCCCGGACTCGAACGCGGCCTTCAGGCCTTCGTCCCCGGACAGGTGGGCGAGGATGCGGAGCTCGATCTGCGAGTAGTCGGCCACCAGCAGCAGTTGCTCGGGGGATCCCGGCACGAACGCCCGACGGATCTGGCGCCCCAGCTCGCCCCGGACCGGGATGTTCTGCAGGTTCGGGTTCGAGCTCGACAGGCGGCCCGTGGCCGCGCCGGTCTGGTTGAACGTGGTGTGGATCCGCCCGTCGCGAGGATCGACCTGCCGGGGCAGCGCCTCCAGGTAGGTCGAGTTGAGCTTGTCGAGCTCGCGCCAGGACAGCAGCGCGTCCACGATGGGGTGCGCGTCGCGGAGCTTCTCGAGCACCGAGGCATCCGTCGAGAGCTGGCCCTTCGCCGTCCGTTTGCCGGGGGAGAGCCGGAGCTTCTCGTACAGGATCGTCCGGAGCTGCGGCGGCGAGTTCAGGTTGAACTCCTCACCGGCGTGCCGGTAGATCTCGTCCTTGAGGGCGGCCATCCGGTCGCGGACGCCTTCGGCCATCTCGTCGAGGTACGGCACGTCGAGCGCCACGCCGGCGGCCTGCATCCGGGCCAGCACCGACGACAGCGGCAGCTCGACCTCGTCGAGGAGCTTCCGGAGCCCGGCCTTCTCGACCCGCTCGGCCATGACGGGCCCCAAGAGCGCCACCGCGGCGGCCTCCGCGGCCCAGACCCGCCAGGTCTCGGCGAACAGCTGGCCCTCGGCCTGCTCGGCGGTCGAGCCCAGGACGTCGCTGCCGAGGTACGTCTCGCAGAGAGCGGAGAGCGCGTAGCTGGGGGCCGCCGGGTCGAGCACGTAGGCGGCCAGCATCGTGTCGAACTCGATGCCGCCGAGCCCGCCGCCGGACTCGAGGGCCGCCGTCTCGGTGTCTTTGGTGTCGTGGGTCCACTTCGGCGCGGCGCCCGCGAGGGCTTCGGCCACCTCTGCGGGGTCGCCCACCGCCGCGTACGCCGCCTGGCCCCCGCCCACCGAGACCGCCACGCCGCCGATCCGCCCGTCCTCGGCGTCGATCCGAACGGCCTTCGGTGCGTCCGAGGCCAGCAGGGAGGTCACCTCGGACGGCGCCGCCTCGCGCAGGTCGAGCTCGGCGACCTCGACGACCGGCTTGACCGACCGGCTCACCTCCTCCAGGCGTTCGAAGAGCGTTCGGAACTCCAGCGAGGTGAATAGGCGCCGGACGGCGTCGACGTCCCACTCCCCCATCACGCACTCCTCGGGGCGGACCGGGACGTCGACGTCGAGGTTGAGCTCGGCGAGCTCCTTGTTGAGCGCGAGCTGCTCCCCGGCCGCCTCGATCGATTCACGGAGCTTGCCCTTCAGCTCGCCGGTCCGCTCCAGGAGCGCTTCGACCGACCCGAAGTCCTGAACAAGCTTCGACGCGGTCTTCTCACCAACGCCGGGGACGCCCGGGATGTTGTCCGAGGCGTCCCCCTTCAGGGCCACGTAGTCCAGGTACTTCTCCGGCGGCAGGCCGAACCGCTCGGTCACCGCCTCGACGTCGTACCGGCGGATGTCCGAGATGCCCTTGACGTTGAACATCACGGTGATCCCGGGCCGGACGAGCTGGAAGAAGTCCCGGTCCGCGGTCACGATGACGACGTCGGTACCCTGCTCGCGCGCCCGCACCGCCATGGTGGCGATCGCGTCGTCGGCCTCGTGATCCTCGATCCCGATCACCGGGATCCGCAAGGTCTCCAGGACCTCCACGATGAGCCCGAGCTGCTGGCGGAACTCGTCCGGGGTCTCGGCCCGGCCCGCCTTGTATTCGGCGTAGCGTTCGAGCCGATGCGTCGGCTTCCCCACGTCGAACGCCACCGCGATGAAATCGGGCCGCTCCTCGGCCAGGAGCTTGATCAACATCGAGGTGAAGCCGTAGACAGCGTTGGTGATCTGTCCCGTCGTTGTGGCGAGGCTGGTGGGCAACGCGAAGAACGCGCGGTAGCTCAGGCTGTGACCGTCGAGCAGGAACAGTCGCTTCGGTGGGTCGCCGTCGACGGGGGTCACGTCGGGTGATCCTAGCGCGATCCACCGACGCGACCGATCGGTCCGTTTGTCACTCTTTCTTCACCGGTACGACGCAAGGACCTACCAGCGGCAACTTTTGGTGCCCACTGCGGCGCAAGTCGTTCGGTGCGTTGACACGCTCCGGGCGCGTCGCTACTGTTCGCCCCGGTCCCAAGCGGCCGCAGGGACCGGGAGGCAGAAGCGCCTCCGAGAACGGAGGTCCGAACGACGGGCGCGAGCCCGGCGATCGGGTCACCGGATGCGGAAGGTGCGTCGGCCGACCGGGAACCGGGTCGCTTGGGGCCACCTTTTGACGGGTCGGGGAACCGAGTAGACAACGCTCGCGTATGGGGAAGGCGTGAGCGGCTCCAAAGGTTCCTCGGCCCGTCGTCTAGGTCTCGGGTGACGATCGACCTCGAGCCGAACGCCGATCAGAGCACCGCGTCGATAAACCGTTTGGTCTCGGGCGAACGCGGGTTGGACAGGACCTCCGAGGGGGAACCCTCCTCCAGGACCACGCCCTCGTGGAAGAAGGCCACGCGATGCGCCACCTCGCGCGCGAACCCCATCTCGTGCGTGACGACCATCATCGTCATGTGGAGCTCGGTGGCGAGCGAACGCATCACCTCGAGCACCTCGCCGATGAGCTCGGGGTCGAGGGCCGAGGTCGGCTCATCGAACAGCATCACCTCGGGCTCCATGGCCAGGGCGCGCGCGATCGCGACCCGCTGCTTCTGCCCGCCGGAGAGGCGGATCGGGTACTCCTTGGCCTTGTCGGCCAGGCCGACCCGGTCCAGGAAGTGCATTGCCAGGCCGCGGGCCTCGTCCTCCGGCCGTTTCTTCACGGTGACCGGCCCCTCCATCACGTTTCCGAGGGCGGTCATGTGCGGGAAGAGCTGGAAGTCCTGAAACACCATACCGGTCCGGATGCGGAGCTGCCGGATCTGCTCACGTTTGTGGCGCGTTCGGTGACCGCCTTCCAGCCGGATCCCCGCCACCTCGATCGAGCCCGCCGTCGGGTCCTCCAAGAAGTTGACGCAGCGCAGCAAGGTGCTCTTCCCGGAGCCCGAGCGACCGAAGATCACCACGACCTCGCCCCTGTGCACCTCCATGTCGATGCCTCTGAGCACCTCGAGGTCCCCGAAGTACTTGTGCAGCCCTTCGACGCGGACCACGGCCTCGCCGATTCGCCGGGCGGTCACGGCGGTTCCTCGCCCGATGGCCGTTCGTCGGGATCAGGCCCGACGCTGTCCGTTTGCTCCGGGGGCACGAGGACCACCGCCTCCACCCCGGCCGCCCCGCCCCCTCCCGCCGCGAACATCTTCGGCCGCGCCGGCGCTCCCATCGCCCGGACGTAGCCCTTCGACATCCGACGCTCAAGGCGTCCCTGGAAGTAGGAGAAGATCGTGGTGAGGATCCAGTAGGCGGCCGCGGCCACCAGCAGCCCCTCGAGCGGTCGGAAGTCCGCGCGCCCGAGGAGCGTCGCTCGCCGAAAGATCTCGGCTTGCTGCGCCGTAACTCCCAGGAAGCTGACCAGGGCCGTGTCCTTCATCATCGCGATGAACTCGTTGCCGGTCGGGGGGATGATCATTCGGACCGCCTGCGGCAGGATGATCCGGCGCATCTTCTGACGGTAGGTCATCCCGAGCGCCTCCGCGGCCTCGCTCTGCCCGTGGCCGACCGACTGGATCCCGGCCCGGAAGATCTCGGTCATATAGGCGCCGTAGTTCAGGCCGAGCCCCAGGATCCCGGACTGCACCGGCGTGAACGTCAACGCCCGCGCCGCGCCGGGACTGATGGCGCCGCCGATCTGGGGAAGCGCGAAGTGGATCATGAACAGCTGGAGGATGAGCGGGGTTCCGCGGAAGAACGACGCGTAGAAGCCCGAGACGCCGAACGCCACCGGGTTGCGCGAGATTCGGCCGAGGGCCCCGAGGAGGGCGAGCGTGATCGCCAAGAGGATGGCGCCGATCGCCAGGACCAGCGTATACGGCGTTCCGCGAACGATGTAGCCCCATTTGAGGCCGATCCACTCCCAGTCGAAGTCGATGAGGGAAAGGAGGACGCCGAGGACCAGGAAGATGCCGAGCCAGACGACGGCGAGCTTGACTCGGAACGGGACCCTGGCGCTGGCGCGCGAGAGCCGATCCATCCGACCGGCGCTGGACGGGCGGGGGGGCCGGCCGTCGCCGACCCCCCTCGGTTCCGTCTTCACGGACGATTCCTTCCGCGGCGCCTCGCCGCTAGATGGATGGCTCCTGCGTCAGGTCCGTGTCGTACCACTTCATCGACAGCTCGGTGAGCGTGCCGTCGGCATGCATCTCCTCGATGATCTCGCTCACGCGCTCCAGCAGGCTGGTCGGGTCCAGCGACGATGAGCGATCGAACGCGACGGCCAGCGGCTCCCCGAACAGCGGATCGCCGACGATCTTGATGGGGCGCCCACGGTCGATCGCCCGCTCGAGCGTCGGCAGGGCCGACATGACGGCGTCCAGGCGGGCGCCGTCGCCGAGCGTCAGGTCCTGGATCGCGGTGGTGTCGGTGTCGTAGGTCACGATCTCGGGGTCATCCACCACGAAGCTGAACTCGTAGCCCGGGATCTCCAGCGTTTCCTGGAGGTAGAAGTCATACGTGCACGAGCCGCACACGCCGATCCGCTTTCCGTCGAGATCCGTCTCGAGGTCGGTGATCGTGGTGTTGTCCGCGTGGACCGCGATCGACGCCGGGGTGAAGTAATAGGCCGGCGTGAAGTGGAGCACCTCGGCCCGCTCCGGCGTGACGGTCATCGAGCCGACGCTCATGTCCCACCGGTCGTTCCAGTGACCCGCGGTGATGGCCTCCCAGGCCGGGGCCTCCCACTCGACCCCGACCCCGAGTCGGGTCGCGATCTCGGTGGCGACGTCGATGTCGAAGCCCTCGTAGTCGCCGGTCTCCTCGTTCAGCTCCGACTGGGGCGGGTAGGCCGGGTCCGTCGACACCCGGATGACGCCCTCCTCCTGAACCTTCGCCAGGAGGTCGTCGCCCCCGGTTTCGGTTTCACCGGTCGGCCCGGTGGCTGCCGTCTCCTCCGTCGGTCCGGTCGGTTGACCCGGCTCCGCCTCCGGTTCGTCTTCGCCG
>DASUTU010000138.1:0-2797 GCA_036374435.1 Actinomycetota bacterium
CGAACTTCGCGTTCGCCAGCGCGGTCGCCTGATGGATGATCGCCTCGGGCCGGGCCTCGAGCAGCGCCGTGCGGACGGCACCCCCGTCCAGGAGCTCGACCTGCACCGGTCGAGCACCCAGCACCCGGAGCAGCTCTGCGCTCGCGGGCGAGTTGTGGGCGCCGATCACCTCGTGACCGGCTTCGATCAACCGAGGGACGAGCCGGCTGCCGACCGCGCCGCTTGCTCCTGCAACGAAGACTCGCACCGTGCGACCCTCCTCTCGGTGGGGTGTTGGCTCCGGAGCAGACCGGGTGGCTTCCGCTGGACGATCTCTGTCACATCCTTCGGATCTGGCGGGTCTCCTACATGACCCCGCGCGTTGGAGAAAGGTGACATGGACCAACAGGGATTGCTCGCCCGGGAGTTCGAGGTGCACCGCCCACGTCTGCGGGCCGTGGCGTACCGGATGCTCGGCTCCCTGAGCGAGGCCGACGACGCCGTCCAGGACGCCTGGCTGCGGCTCAGCCGTGCCGACACCAGCGACGTGGACAACCTGGCCGGATGGCTGACGACCGTGGTCGCCCGAGTGGCGCTCAACATGCTTCGCTCTCGCACCACGCGGCGCGAGGAGCCGTTGGACGTGCGCATCCCCGATCCCATCGTCGACCCCACCGATGGCACCGACCCCGAGCATGAAGCGCTGCTCGGCGACTCGGTCGGGTTGGCGCTGCTGGTCGTCCTCGAGACGTTGACCCCGCCCGAACGGCTCGCCTTCGTGCTCCACGACATGTTCGCCGTGCCCTTCGAGGAGATCGCGTCCATCATGGGGCGCTCCTCGGAGTCGGCACGCCAACTCGCCAGCCGCGCCCGCCGCCGCGTCCGCGGGCACGCCCCGGTCCCGGACGCCGACCTCACCGCCCAGTGGGAGGTCGTCGACGCCTTCCTCGCCGCAACGAGACACGGGGACTTCGAGGCGCTCATCGCCGTCCTGGACCCGGACGTGGTGCTCCGAGCCGACGGCGGCAGCGCGGGAGTCTCGCGCCACGTCCGTGGTGCGGAGGCGGTCGCCCGCCAGGCCCTGATGTGGTCGCGGGTCGCCGTGACCACGCAGCGGGCGCTGGTCAACGGCGCCCCCGGCTGGGTGGCCATCGCCGATGGCGGACCGCTCTCCGTGGGCGCCGTCGCCGTCCGGAACGGGAAGATCGTCGAGTTCGACATCCTTTCGGACCCCGAGCGACTCGCCCACCTCAACCTCGACATCGAAGCAGCGGACGTGGAGGAACCCCAGGACCCGCGGGTGTAGGCGACGGTCGTCGCGATCGTGGCGGCGCCGTTCGCGCTCCAACTGTCACGTTCTCCCGTCGGGCTGGGTCATGGGTCCGAGGAGCCACCCCAGGCAGAGGTGACAGAAGGGAGATCCGCGATGAAGATCGGACTGACCACCATCTACGTGGACGACCAGGACGAGGCCCTGCGCTTCTACACGGACGTGCTGGGCTTTGCGAAGAAGACCGATGTCAGCCAGGGGCCGTATCGATGGCTGACGATGGCCTCACCCGAAGACCCGCAGGGGGCGGAGCTGCAGCTGGCGCTCAACGACAGCCCGGCGGCCAAGGCCTATCAGGAGGCCATGTTCCAGCAGGGCCAGCCCGCCGTTATGTTCTTCACCGACGACATCGAGGCCGACCACGAGCGCGTCAGCGCCCGCGGCGCCGAGTTCACGATGGCGCCGACCAAGGTGACGGGCTCGACCATCGCCCAACTGAACGACACCTGTGGGAACCTGATCCAGATCAGTCAGCTGGCGCGGCGATAGTGCCGCTCGGCAGGATGCCCGCCCGATCAATGGAAGGGACAAGCCATGAAGGACACTCGGACGTCCGCGAAGAGCACCAAGGCCAAGAAGGCCCAGGGATTCACGGCCGAGGAACGAGCCGCGATGAAGGAGCGCGCCAAGGAGCTGAAAGCGGAAGAGCGCGGGAAGAAGGGCAGGGAGGCCGGGGAACGGGCCGTGCTCGAGAAGATCGCCGAGATGCCGGAGCCGGATCGCTCCATGGCCGAGCGGCTCCATGCAATCGTCACGGCCAGCGCGCCGGATCTCTTACCGAAGACCTGGTACGGCATGCCCGCGTACGCGAACCACGAGGGCAAGGTCGTCTGCTTCTTCAAGAGCGCGGACAAGTTCCAGTCGAGGTATGCGACGTTCGGCTTCGAAGAGCAGGCGCACCTCGACGACGGCAACATGTGGCCGACCTCCTTCGCGCTGACGAAGCTGACGGCCTCCGACGAGAAGAGGATCCGCGCGCTCGTGAAGAAGGCGGCGAGCTGAGGACCGAGCTCGCCTCGTCCGCAGGGATCGTCGGTCGGGAGAAACGATGAGCATGGCCACGAAGACGAAGACGTCGATGCCGCACGCTGCCGACGGCCACGACCTCATCCGCGTGCACGGCGCACGTGAGAACAACCTGAAGGACGTCAGCATCGAGATCCCGAAGCGACGGCTGACGGCGTTCACCGGCGTCTCCGGCTCGGGCAAGAGCTCGCTGGTGTTCGACACGATCGCGGCGGAGTCGCAGCGGCTGATCAACGAGACCTACAGCGCCTTCGTGCAGGGATTCATGCCGAACCTGGCCCGGCCCGACGTCGACGTGCTCGACGGCCTGACGACCGCGATCATCGTCGACCAGGAGCGGATGGGCGCCAACGTGCGCTCCACCGTCGGCACGGCCACCGACGCCAACGCGCTGCTGCGGATCCTGTTCAGCCGGCTCGGCAAGCCGCACATCGGGCCTCCGCCCGCCTATTCGTTCAACAT
>DASUTU010000139.1:0-29451 GCA_036374435.1 Actinomycetota bacterium
GCCTCCGCCCGCTCCTGCACGGCCTCGAGCGCCTCCGCCCCGACGTCGCGCGCCAGCTCCTTGATGTCCTCGGTCATCACCTCGGGCGCCTCGACCTCGAAGTGGATCAGCACGTCCGCCCCCAGCGCCTCCCGGAGCAACACGGTGGAGCGGATGCGCCGGTCCGCAGGAGCTCCCGTCTCGATGGCGGCGTCCTCCATGTCTTCGGGGCGCAGGCCGAGGATCACCCGCTTGCCGTCGTAACCCCGCAGCGCCGGACGGTCCGCGAAGACCTCCTCGGGGATCCCGAACGTGATCCCCGCGAACGTGGCCTGGGCGCCGCCGTTGGCCCGGGTGAGCTCGGCCTCCACCATGTTCATGGCCGGAGAGCCGATGAAGCCGGCCACGAACAGGTTCGCCGGGTGGTCGTAGAGGAACTGCGGCGTGTCCACCTGCTGCAACACGCCCTTGCGGATGACCGCGACCCGGTTGCCCATCGTCATGGCCTCGATCTGGTCGTGCGTGACGTAGATCGTGGTCACCCCCAGCTCGTGCTGGATCCGGGAGATCTCCGACCGCATCTGCACGCGCAGCTTGGCGTCCAGGTTCGACAGCGGCTCGTCCATCAGGAACGCCTTGGGCTCGCGCACGATGGCCCGGCCCATGGCCACCCGCTGGCGCTGGCCGCCCGACAGGGCCTTGGGCTTTCGGTGGAGGAACTCCTCCAGGCCGAGGATCTTCGCGGCGTCCCGGACGCGGCGGTCGATCTCGTCCTTCGGCAGCTTCCGCAGCTTGAGACCGAACGCCATGTTGTCGTACACGCTCATGTGGGGGTAGAGCGCGTAGTTCTGGAAGACCATCGCGATGTCCCGCTCTTTGGGGGGGACGGCGTTGACCACGCGCTCGCCGATCCGGATCGTCCCGTTCGTGATGCTCTCGAGCCCGGCCACCATCCTCAGGGCGGTGGTCTTGCCGCACCCGGACGGTCCCACCAGGACGATGAACTCCCCGTCCTGGATGTCGAGGTCCAGGTCCGAGACCGCGGTCGTCCCGTCCGGGTAGACCTTGGCGACATCCTCCATCACGATCTCTGCCATGGGCCCCTCCTCAACGCCTCCACCGGTCGCCCGGTCGAACCCCATTCAACCCCACCGGCAGGGTTCCGGTCGAACCGGGCCGACCGCCGGGTCGCCGCCCAAGACTACGATGCAGGCATGCCCCTCCGGATCGTCCTGGTGCAGGCAGACATCACGCGCGAGCGGGTGGACGCGGTGGTGAACGCCGCGAACTCCTCGCTGATGGGCGGGGGCGGCGTGGACGGCGCCATCCACCGCGCCGGTGGACCGGCCATCCTGGAGGAATGCCGGGAGATCCGCCGGACCCGGCTCCCAGACGGGCTGCCGACCGGGCAGGCCGTCGCCACCACGGCCGGCGAGCTGCCCGCCCGATGGGTGATCCACACCGTGGGGCCGGTGTATTCGCGCTCCGAGGACCGTTCGGGGCTGCTCGCCTCCTGCCACGTCGAGTCGTTGCGCGTGGCCGACGAGCTCGGGGCCAGGACCGTGGCCTTCCCGGCCATCTCGACGGGCGTGTACGGGTACCCCCTCGAGGAGGCGGCTCCCGTGGCGATCGAGAGCGTGCGCGGGGCCGGCACGCGGGTCGAGGAGGTGCGCTTCGTCCTGTTCGGGGCGGACGCGCACGCGGCCTTCGAGCACGCGCTCGGGCGCTGACCCTTCCCCGCCTCGTCGTATGTCGACCTCGCTGATAGGTTTGCAGCTGCAATGAGCGAAACCGCCACCGACCTGACCACGTCCGCCGGGCTGGCCGAGCGCCTCGACGAGGTGCAGGTCGTGGACTGCCGCGAGCCCTACGAGTGGGTGGCCGGCAGAATCGAGGGTTCGGTGCACCTGCCCCTGAACACGATCCTGGCCGGCGCCACCGGGGAGCTCGAGCCGGACAAGACGACGGTCGTGGTGTGCCGGTCCGGCAACCGCAGCGAGCTGGCGACGCTGATGCTCCAGGCGCGAGGGTTCGACGCCCACAACCTCCGCGGCGGGCTCGAGGAGTGGGAGGCCGAAGGGCGCCCGCTCACCACGCCGGGCGGATCCCCCGGCCGCGTGGTCTGAGCGGTTCCCCGCCGCCGCACGCGGCGGTAGCCTGACCCGGCACCATGGCATCCATGGCCGGCGTCGATGCCGCCCGCCGCGAGCTCGAAGACGCCCTCGGTCCCTCCGAGGTGCTCTCGGACCCGCTCGCCCTCCGCCTGTACGCGCGCGACGCGTCGATGGTCGAAGGCGGCTGCGCGCTCGTGGCCTTCCCGAGGTCGAGCGAGGACGTCCGGTCCTGTGTGCGGATCGCCGGCGATCACGGGCTGCCGATCGTCCCCCGCGGATCGGGAACGGGGCTCGCCGGCGGGTCGACCCCGATCGGTGAGGCGCTGGTGGTCGTGACCGCGAAGATGACACGGCTCCTCGAGGTGCGTCCGGACGACCGGCTGGCATGGGTCGAGCCCGGCATGCCGAACCTCGACCTCGCCACGGCCCTTCGGCCGTACGGGTTCACCTACGCGCCCGATCCGTCGTCCCAGCAGACGTCGTCGATCGGCGGCAACGTCAACACCAACGCCGGCGGGCCCCACTGCCTCGCGCACGGCGTCACGTCGAACCATGTGCTCGCCCTCGACGTCGTCCTGCCCGACGGCACGGTCGAACGCCTCGGCTCGGAGGCGCCGGAGGCGGCCGGCTACGACCTCCGGACGGTGATGATCGGGAGCGAAGGCACCCTCGGCGTCGTGGCGGCCGTCTGCGTGCGGTTGACGCCGCTCCCGCCGGAGACCCGCACCATGCTCCTGGACTTCGAGACGGTAACGGACTGCGCCGCAACGGTCTCCAGCATCATCTCGAGCGGCGTCGTTCCGGCGGCGATCGAGATGATGGACCACGGGATCGTGGTGGCGGCCGAGAGCTTCGCTCACGCCGGGTATCCGACCGACGCGGCGGCGATCCTCATCGTGGAGGTGGAGGGCACGCCCGGGGCCGTGGCCGCCCAGAGCGAGGTGGTCGAGGCGGCCGGCCGCGCCCACCACGTCCGGACGATCCGCGTTGCCTCCGACGACGCGGAGCGCGCGTTGATCTGGAAGGGCCGGAAGTCGGCGTTCGGCGCGGTGGCGCAGATCGCGCCCCATTACCACCTGCACGACTGCGTCGTGCCGCGGTCCAAGCTCGTCGACGTCCTGGACGGCGTCTACGCGATCGCGGATCGGCACGAGCTGATCGTGACGAACGTGTTCCACGCGGGTGACGGGAACCTCCACCCGTTGCTCTCGTTCGACCGGGGGGTGCCCGGCACGCTCGAGCGCGTCCTGGAGGCCAGCGAGGAGATCGTGCGTCTGTGCGTCGACGCCGGCGGGGCACTCTCCGGCGAACACGGGATCGGACTGGAGAAGCGCGACTTCATGAAGCTCGTGTTCACCCCCGAGGACCTGACCGCCCAGGCGTGCCTGCGCACCGCGTTCGACCCCGAAGGGCGCATGAACCCGCACAAGGTGCTCCCCGACGGGGCCCGGTGCGGCGACTTCGCCATGGCACGGGGCTCCGACGCCGCCCGGGCCGCCGCCGACCTGCCGGAGGGCGCATGGATCTGATCCACCCCCCGACGAAAGGCGACCTCGTGGAGGCGGTTCGGGAGGCGAACACCGGGCGCCGCCGCCTCCTCGTGATCGGTGGGAGGCGGCACCTGGACAAGGGGAACCCGGCCGACGTCGACGCCGAGCTGTGGACGACCCAGCTCGACCGGCTCGTCGCCTACGAACCGGCAGAGATGATCGTCGTGGTCGAGGCCGGGATGCGGGTCGGGGAGCTCCGCCGCATGCTCGCCGAGGGCGGCCAGGAGTGGCCGGCCGACGCCCCCGACGACGCCACCGTCGGCGGCGTGGTGGCGAGCGGCGCAACGAGCCCCCGCCGGCTGAAGGTGGGGGCCCTGCGCGACTCCGTGCTCGAGGCGGAGGTGGTGACCGGCGACGGGCGGTTCGTCCGCAGCGGCGCCCGGACCGTGAAGAACGTGACCGGCTACGACCTGCACAAACTCGTGGCCGGCTCGCTCGGCACGCTGGGAGTCATCGTGCAGGTCGCGCTGAAGGTGCGTCCCCTTCCTCAGGCGCGGCGCTCGATCCACGCGGCCGGGTCGTTCGGAGCTGCCCGGTCGCTGCTCGAAGCCGTCCCCGCCGCGGCGTCGGTCCTGGTCACGTCCGACGGCATCGAGCTGCGCCTGGAGGGCTGGGCGGCCGAGGTCCAAGAGCAGGCCGAGGCGGCGGCCCGGGTCGCGGACCCGCTCGATTCGGCCGACGACGCGCCGTTCCCCGTTTCGCGACCGTGGGAGGAGGCCGGCGTGGTCGCCGAGGCCGCGGTTCCCCCCTCCCGGCTCGAGGACCTGCTCGAGGCCGAACCCGCCCTCGCGGCGTGGGGGGCGCTGGCCGGGGTCGGGATCGCCTGGGTCGGCGTGGAGAGCACGGAGGGTCCTCTGACGGAGCTCCGCTCGCGCGCCCGGTCCGCCGGTGGGATCGCCCCGGTGATCCGAGGTCTGGGCGGGCTGGGGAACGGCTCCATCGCCGCCGAGCAGGTCCAGCGCCGGCTCAAGGCCGCGTTCGACCCGAACGGGGTGCTCGCCCCCGGGCGCGGGTGGGCCGGGATCTGAGGGCCATCCCGCCCGCGCGGTAGGGACGGCGCACGAGCGAGGGGCGGACCCGAAGGTCCGCCCCTTCGAGGCTCGGCGGGGAGAGTCACGCCGCCATGCAGACCACTTGCACGATCAGGTTGCGCTGGGACCCCGAGTCGTTGCCACCCCAGACGCGGTACCCCTGGTTGCCCAT
Organism: Actinomycetota bacterium; assembly: GCA_036374435.1. Taxonomy (GTDB): domain Bacteria; phylum Actinomycetota; class UBA4738; order UBA4738; family HRBIN12; genus CALGFI01. The sequence goes on from DASUTU010000139.1 coordinate 4,847, forward strand.
GCCGTCGTCGGTCCGGAAGGTCCCGGCGATGAACACCTCGAGGTCGTCGTCGTCGCCAGGCGTGCCGCCGTTGAGCGTGTTGCCCCCGAAGTAGCCGTTCCCGGAGAGGGCGATCTCACCCGGCTCACAGAACATCTCGACGTAGTCGAGCACGTACTTGCTGTTGTGGGCCTGCCCGCCGGGAATCGGGTTGTTCTCGGTCCGGACCGTGATGGCCCCCAGGCCGCCGCCGGCGCCGGCGTCGTCCACGCCGTCGGCGAAGTCTGCGGGGAGGTTCTTCAGCCGGGTCCAGTCGACCGGATTCTTGGCCCTGTTGATCGTGCCCGGCTTGGACAGCTTGGACTTCACGTGCTTCCAGATCGGGGCGAAGCCGTTGCCGGCCACCGCGAGCGTCGGACCGGCCAGCGTGGCGCCCAGCACCGCGCCGGCGAGCAGGAGCGCCGCGGTCCGCTTGTTGAACCTCTCTCCCGCCCGTCCGGCGCCTCGATCGCCGACGGCGCGGCGACCGTGACGATCCGGGACGACGACCCGCCGCCCACGATCACGATCCGCGACGGCTCGGTCACGGAGGGAACGGGTGCCAACCAGGTCGTCCGGCTCGCCGTAAGCCTGTCGGACCCGAGCGCGTTCACCGTCCGGGTCGCCTTCGACACCGTGCCCGGGTCGGCCGACGCGCGCCAGGACTACGTGGCCGCCTCCGGCACCGTGACGTTCGCCCCGGGGGCGACCTCAGCCACGATCTCCGTCCCGATCGTGGCCGACACCCTCGTCGAGCCGGACGAGGACTTCACCGTGGCGCTCTCGAACCCGTCGAACGCCACGATCGCCGACGGCACCGCCGTGGTGACGATCCTCGACGACGACGGATCCACGCGCGGGCCGTCCGGAACGAGCTCGACACGGCGAACGTTGTTCACGATCCCGGGGCGCGCGTGAGAGGATTCGAGGGGTGCTGACCGATCGCATCCCCGGCGGTCCCGAGGCCCCGCTCGGCACCGAGCTGCCCGATGGGGCGAGGTTCATCGGTCCCCTGCCCGGCGCCGAGCCCGCGTGGCCGATCCCCACGGACGCTCCCACCGACGCCGACCTCTCGTCCTGCGTGGCGTGCGGGTTGTGCCTCCCCCACTGTCCGACCTACCGGCTGACCGGCGAGGAGTCCGCGTCGCCGCGGGGGCGGATCGCCGCGATGCGCGAGGTGCACGAGGGCCGGGCCGAGGTGGACGCGACATTCGCCCGGTTCATGGACCTCTGCCTGTCCTGCCGGGCCTGTGAAGACGTGTGCCCGAGCCACGTCCCGTTCGGCCGGATGATGGAGCACGCCCGCGTGCAGATCGAGCCGCTTCGAACCCGGCGCGTTCGGGCGGTCCGACGGCTCGGGCTCGACGTGGTCCTTCCGCGCAAGGCGCTGCGGTGGCTGGCCTCGGCGCTCCAGCCACTCGGCCGGCTGGTGCTTCCGAGCCGTGTCCGGCGGCTCGTCCCGCGGCGCTCCGAGCTGTTCGGGCGGCTCCCACGCGTCACCACGCCTTACGGTGAGGAGAAGGGAACGGTGGCGCTCCTGGCCGGGTGTGTCCAGGACCGCTGGTATCGCGGCGTGAACCGGGCGACGATCCGCGTGTTGGCTCGGAACGGCTGGCGGGTGGTGGTGCCGCGCGGGCAGACCTGTTGCGGCGCGCTCAACGCCCACTACGGGCGGCTCGGCACCGCGAGACGTCTGGCCGAGCACAACCTCCGCGCGTTCGCCGACGTGGACGTGGTCGTCGTGAACGCGGCCGGCTGCGGGGCACACTTGAAAGACGTCGGCGACCTTCTCGACCGCGACGACGCCCGGGCGTTCTCGGCGAAGGTCCGCGACGTGATGGAACTCCTCGCGGACGCGGGGGTGGAGCCGCCGCCGGCGTCGGCCGGGGTCGAGCGCGTCGCGTATCACGACGCTTGTCACGCGCTCCGGGCCCAGCACCTCCGTGAGGAACCTCGCGTGGTCCTGCGGACGATCCCCGGCCTCGAGGTCGTCGAGGTGCCGGACGGCGACCTCTGCTGCGGCGCCGCCGGCCTGTACAACGTGCTCGAGCCCGAGCTCTCCTCCGAGCTTCGCCGGCGCAAGACCGAGTCGGTGTCGGGGACCGGCGCGGACGTGGTGGCCAGCGCGAACCCCGGGTGCACCATGCAGATCGCGGCCGGCCTTCGCGAGCTCGGCGCGGAGATGCCGGTGGTCCACCCGGTCGAGCTCCTGGACCGGGCGTATTCCGCGTCGCAGGCCGACTCCGGCCGACCCGCCTAGTCGGCGGGCTGGGCCGTGACGGCCGGGGCGTCGCTTCCGAGCTCCCACTCCACCGCCCCGCCGGGCGGCAGGTCGATCACGTCGTCCTGGTAGCCGACGCGGATGGGGGCTCGGTCGGTGGGGATGGCGCTGACGTGCAGCCGTTCCGGCGTGATGCGGACCTCCAGCCGGTGGCCCCGGTAGTGGAGCTCGAACTCGAGCGCTTCGATCTCCGGCGGGATGGCCGGGTTGAACCGGAGCACGTCCTCCCGCGCCTCGAGGCCGGTGTAGCCGCGCTGCATCAGGTCCACCGTGCCGGCCATCGCGCCCAGGTGGATGCCCTCCGGCGTCGTGCCACCCTGGACGTCGGCAACGTCACTCTCGAGCGCCTCGGTGAACAGCTCGTACGACCGCTCGCGGTCGGACCTGGCCACCACCCACGAGTGCACGACTCGCGACAGCGTCGACCCGTGCGACGTCCGGGCAAGGTAGTAGTCGATGGTGCGCGTGATCATCTCGGGCGGGAGCTCGTACCCGATGCGCTCGAGCATCTCCCGCAGCTCGTCGGCCGACAGGAGGTAGAACAACATGAGCACGTCGGCCTGCTTCGACAGCTTGTAGCGGTTCGGCGAGTCGCCCTCGCTCTCGAGGATGCGGTCGAGCCGGTGGATGTCCCCGTACCGCTTCCGGTAGCCGCCCCAGTCGAACTCGAGCAGGTCGCCGTATCCCTCGAACTGGCTGATGACCCCGTCGTGGAACGGGACGACCATCTTGCGGCTGACGTCCTCCCAGCGGTCCAGCTCCTCCCGTGAGAGCCCGAGCGTCTCCCACAGCTCGCGGAGGTGGTGTTCGGGCAGCCGCTCCAACAGGGCGAGGATCCGGGTGAACAACCACACGACCATCACGTTGGTGTAGGCGTTGTTGTCCAGTCCGGGCTCGTCTCGGCCGGGGTAGGCGTCGTGGTACTCGTCCGGACCCATGACCCCGCGGATCTCGTACCGTCCGAGGAGCCGGTTGTACGTGGCGATGCTCGACCAGAACCGGGCGATCTCGACCAGCATCGGGACGCCCCGGAACCGCAGGAACTCCTCGTCGCCGGTGACCTGGACGTATTGCCAGACGTTGTAGGCCACGGCCAGGTTGATGTGGCGCTGGAGCCGGGAATGGTCGGGCAACCACCGGCCGGACTTCGGGTTCAGGTGGAACGCCTGGCTCTCCTCGCGCCCGTCGCTGCCCGATTGCCACGGGTACATCGCGCCGGCGTGGCCTTCCTCTCGGGCGGCCAGCCGCGCCCGGCGGAGCCGCCGGAACCGGTAGCTGAGCAACGCCCGCGTGATCGCCGGCAGGCGGAGGTTCAGCAAGGGGAAGATGAACAGCTCGTCCCAGAAGACGTGGCCGCGGTAGGCCTCGCCGTGCAGGCCGCGGGCCGGAACGCCCACGTCCATGTCGATGCTGTTCGTCGACACGGTCTGGAGCAGGTGGAAGATATGCAGCCGCAGGATCATCTGCGCCCGCTCGGACCCGGAGATCCGGATGTCAAACCGGTGCCACAGGTGGTTCCAGGCGAGCTCGTGCCGCTCGAGGAGCTCGTCGAACCCACCCGCCGCGCGCACCTGCTCCACCGCGTCCACGCCCGGCTCGTAGATCGCGTTGGCCCGGCCGGTGACCAGCGACACCACCTTCTCCACGGTGGCGTGGCCCCCCTCGTCCAGATCGAAGGTGAGCTCATGGGCCACGAGCCCCTCCTCCCCGTGCCGAACGCGACGGTCCGAGACGAGGGTCGCGCCGTCGCGAACCAGCCGCGTCCGGGCCGCCTCCCCGATCCGCAGCTGCGCGTCCCGGGCCTCGACGAGCAGCGCGATCACGTCCGCGTCGACGGACTCGGCCGAGACCGCGACCAGGTGGTCACCGCGCAGCTCCCGGTACCTCGGGACTCCCGACGTGGTCACCGTGCCGTCGAGCGCGGAACGGACCTCGACCCGGCCCGACCAGTTCTCGGCGCGGATGGTCGTCTCCAGCGCGGCGAGCTTCGGCTCGGCCATGCTGACGATCCGGCGCTGCGTGACGCCGGTGGTTCGGCCCCGCGCGTCGGTGAAGCGGAACGAGCGCAGCAGCACCCCGGTCCGCAGATCCAGCTCCTGCACGTAGTCGTGGACCTCCACCTGCCGGAGGTCGAACCACTCGCCGCCGTCCAGCCGGAACGTCAGGACCAGCCAGTTGGGGAGGTTGACCAGGTCCTCGTTCTCGACGGTGCGACCGGCGACCTCGGACCGGAGACGGTCGAACACGCCGCCGGCGTACGTCCCCGGGTAGTGGACGTCGTCGGCCGAGGCCTCGGGGGCGGCCCCGCGCGTGGCGAACACGCCGTTGCCGAGCGTGCACAACGCCTCGCGGAGCCCTTCGAGCTCGGGCTCGTACCCCTCGTACCGGAGCGCCCAGTCGCTCACGGTCCGCCCGTCCCGGCGATCGAGGCCAGCAGCTCCAGGAACCCGCGCGCCTCATCCGGGTCGCGGAGGGCGTATCGCGCGTCGGTGGGTCGCTCGTCCCCTTCGCCGCGGACCACGACCCCGAGCCCGCGGTCGCGGATCGCGCGGAAGGCGTCTTCGTCGGTCTCATCGTCGCCCACGTAGACCGGCAGGTGCTCGAGGCCCCCCAGCCCGAGGACCTCGAGGAGCCAGAGCAAGGCTTTGCCTTTGTCCCAGTCCACCGCGGGGCGCAGCTCGAACACCTTCTTGCCGCCGGTGCGTCGAAGGTGCGGATACCGGGAGGCCACCTCGTCGACCGCGGCCTCGACCTCGGGAGCTCGAGCGGGATCCACCAGCCGGAAGTGGGTCGTTACGGCGAACGCCTTGCGCTCAAGCCGAGCGCCTTCGATGCCCGCGAGGAGCGGCGCGAGCTCGCGCTCGGCGGCATCCAGGTCCGGGAGGAACTCGCGGCCCCGCTGCTGCGACTCCCCGTCGCCTCCGAGGATGTCGAATCCGTGGCTCCCGGCGTACACGATGCCCTCGATGCCGACCAGCCCGCGGACGTTGGCGAGATCCCGTCCGCTCACCACGGCGACGGGACACCGGGCGGCGAGGCCCTCGATCACCGCCCGCGTTTCTGGGGCGAGGAGAGCGTCCTCCGGCCGGTCAACGATCGGCGTGAGCGTCCCGTCGTAGTCGAGGAAGACGGCCGGGCGCCGTCCCGCCAGGAGCCCTTCGATCTCCTCGGCGCGATCGAGCGCCAGCGGCAGGTCCTGGACGTCTCGGCCCCCGGGCGGGACGAGGCCGAGCTCGGCGAGGTCGGCCACCACCACGTCCGCGCCGGCCCGCCGCAGGGCGTCGGCGTGCCCGGCCCGGTCGACGCCTACCACGAGCGCGAACGCCCCCCGGCGCCCCGCCTCCACCCCGGCGATGGAGTCCTCGACGATCGCGGTCCGGTCGGGCGCGGCCCCGAGGCGCCGGGCGGCCTCGACGAACACGGCGGGGTCGGGTTTGCCCGGAAGCCCGAGATCGTCGGCCACCGCTCCGTCGACCCGGACGTCGAACAACGTCCCGACGCCGGCGGCGTCGAGCACCTCCTGGGCGTTCTGGCTCGCCGAGATCACCGCCACCCCCACGCCGAGCTCGTGCAGGCGGCGGATCAGCTCCACCGTGGACGGATACGGCTCGGCGCCCTCCGACCGCAGGTGCTCGAGGAAGAACTCGTTCTTGCGGTTCCCGAGCCCGCACACCGTCTCCCGATCGGGCGGGTCGGACGGGTCACCGTCGGGCAGCGTGATCCCGCGAGACGTCAGCAAGTCGCGCACCCCGTCGTAGCGGGGCTTCCCGTCGATGTAGCGGCGGTAGTCGGCGTCGACGTCGAATGGCTCGAACGGCTCGCCGGACCGGCGGGAACGCGCCGCCAGGTACTCGTCGAACAGCCGCTTCCACGCTGCGGCGTGGACCGACGCCGTGTCCGTGATGACGCCGTCCATGTCGAAGACGACGGCGCCCACCCGGTCCAGGGGCAGCGACGGAGAGCTCACCAGAGTTCCGTTCGAGCTCGGCGAGTTCGGCCGCCGGCCCTAGGCACCCAGCGCCGAACGCAGAGCGGCCGCGTCGTCGGCGGCGAAGACGATCCGCGACCCGGTGGCCACGTAACAGGCGGTGAGGTTCACCCCCGCGTCGGCGGCCGCCCTGGCCAGCTCTCCGAGCTTGCCCGGTCGGTCCTCGGCGGAAGCGTCGACGAGCACGGCCTCCCGTTCTCCGTCGACGGAGAACCCGGCGCCCTCGAGCGCGGACCGAGCCCCCGCGGCGTCCTGGACCAAGAGATGGATGTGGCCGGCGCCGCCGCCGCCGAGGCCGGCGATCCCTTCGATGTTCACGCCGGCCGCCCCCAACGTCTCCGCCACCCGGGCCAGCCCGCCCGGCTCGTCGCTCACGGACACGGACAGATCGGTCGCCATCGCGGTCCTCCCTCGTCGAGTGATCAGGTCCTATCCCGGCCGGCGGCGATGCGTCAAGCTCCGGGCATGCGAACGGCCGAACGCTGGTTCACCCACGAGGTCGTCGCGGACGGGGTCCGGCGGATCGTCGAGCCCCACGTGGACCCGTTCCTGCGAGCCAACCTCTACCTGGTCCGGGGGCGCGACCGGGACCTCATGGTGGACGCGGGACTCGGGCTCAGGCCGCTGCTGGTGGAGCTGGCCGACCTGCTCGAGCGACCCGTGACGGCCGTGGCCACGCACCGGCACTTCGACCACGTCGGGGGCCTGCACGAGTTCGAGGAGATCGTCGTGCACCGTGAGGACGCCGACGCGGTGGCGAGCGCCTCGATGTTCGCGAGCCTCCGGATCGAGGACTACCCGCCCGAAGAGCTCTCCGGCTACGAGCCGCCGGCGTCCTTGCTCACGGCGCTCCCGTTCGACGGGTTCGACCCGGCCGCCTACCGGATCACGCCGGCCGCGCCGACGCGGGTCGTCGAGGAGGGGGACGTGCTCGATCTCGGCGATCGCCGGTTCACCGTGCTGCATCTCCCCGGTCACACGCCCGGAGAGATCGGCCTGTGGGAAACGGAGACCGGGACGTTGTTCTCCGGGGACTGCGTGTACGAGAGCGGCGTGTTGCTGGACGAGCTCCCCGAGTCGAACGTCGCCGACTACGTGGCGAGCCTCCGGCGCCTCCGCGACCTGCCGGCGCGAGTCGTGTTCGGCGGACACGACGAGCCGTTCGGGCGCGAACGCCTCATCGAGGTGGTCGAGGACTACCTGGCCTCCCGCGGGGCCTGACTCACCGCCCCAACACGCGGGAGAGCTCCTCCAGGCTCTCCAGGTTGTGGCCGGGCAGGAACACGTCGATCGACGGCAGCGCGGCGGCCATCCCGCGAGCGAGTGGCTCGTAGCGGGGACTCCCCTTCAGCGGATTCACCCACACGATGCGGTGCACCAGCCGGCGGAGGCGGGCCATCTGGTCACGCATCAGGGCCGGGTCGCCGCGCTCGAGCCCGTCGGAGCAGATCACGGCGACCGCGCCACGAAGCGCCGCTCGCTGGCTCCACTCGTCGAGCAGGACCTTGAGCGACTCGCCGATCCGGGTACCACCCTCCCAGTCGGCGACCATCCGGCCGATCTCGTGCAGGGCGCGGTCGGGATCTTTGGTGCGGAGCGTCCGGCTGACCCGCGTCAGCCGGGTGCCGAAGCAGAACACCTCCACCCGGCGCCCGGCGGCCAGTGCGGCGAAGGCGAACTGGAGAAGCGCCCGGGCGTAGGGCGCCATCGAGCCACTGATGTCGAGGATCAACACGAGCGGCCGCAAACGGGTTCCGCGGGCGCGCCAGGCCCGGTGGAACGGCTCGCCGTGGGTGCGGAGCGAACGCCGGAGCGTCCGGCGCACGTCGAAGCGCGGCCCCGCGGCCGCGGGCCGGTACCGCCTGGTGTGACGGATCGGGACCCGGACGGCGATCCGGCGGATCAGCCCCGCGACCCGGGCGCGTTCCTCCTCGGTGAGCTCGGCGAAGGACTTCTCGCGCAGCACCTCGACCGCGCTCGCCACCAGGCGCACCGCGGCTTCGCCCTCGGGCTCCTCGTCCGCCTCGAGCGCATGCCACTCCTTGGCGACCACCCGGTCCTCTTCGACCACCAGGCCGGGTGGTTCCTCGCCGGCGATCCGTTCGACGTCTTCCGAGGCAGCGGCGGCCGGCAGGTCGAGCTCGATCCGGATCCGGTCGCCGAACCAGTCCCGGAACGCCGCGTCGAACGTCTCCGCGTCTTCGGGCCGCGAGATCAGCGACGCCCGGCCGGCCCAGTACAGGTCGGTCCGGTCGAGGACGCCGAGTGCGGCCGCCGAGCGGCAGAACGCGACGATCCGCCCCGTCCCGACGTTCAAGCCGCGATGGCGGAGCTCCCGGCCGAAGCCGATCAGCCGCGCGAGCGCCTCCTGTTCCGGGGGGGCTACCGCTCGCGCCTTCGCGCTCGCTTCTTGAGCCCCCCCGGGCCCCCCGGCTTCAGGCGTCGCCGCCATCGCCGACCACCTCGGCCAGCCGCGGCGCCGCGAGATCCTGGTCGTCGTGGTCCTTCAGGACCGAGCCGAGCGTGGCCGCCGCCGTGTCCTCGTCCAGGTGCTCAACGCCGAGGAACGCCACCGCGTTCGCCCAGTCGATCGTCTCGGCCACGCCGGGGCGTTTGGCGATGTCGAAGGCGCGGAGCCGGTTCACGGCCGCGGCGACGTCGCGCGCGAGCCCCTCGGGCACCTCGGGGGCGCGGGCCCGGATGATCTCGATCTCCCGGTCGAGCGCCGGATGGTCGATCCAGTGGTACAGGCACCGGCGCTTGAGAGCGTCGTGGAGCTCGCGCGTGCGGTTGGAGGTCACCACAACGGTCGGCGGGCGGTCGGCGGCGATCCGGCCGATCTCGGGGATCGTCACCGCGAACTCGGACAGGATCTCCAGGAGGAACGCCTCGAACTCGTCATCGGCCCGGTCGAGCTCGTCGACCAGGAGCACGGCGCGGTCGCCGGCGCGGATCGCCGAGAGCAGCGGGCGCTCGACGAGGAACTCCGGCCCGAACAGGTCCTGGACGTGCGCCTCGGCGGTGACGTCCTGCATGGCGCGGACGGCGATCAGCTGCTTCGAGTAGTTCCACTCGTACAACGCCTGGCTGGCGTCGATGCCTTCGTAACACTGGAGCCGGATCAGGTCGCGCCCGAGCAGCGCGGCGAGCACCTTGGCCACCTCGGTCTTGCCCACGCCCGCCTCGCCCTCGAGCAACAGGGGCCGGTCGAGCGAGACCGCGAGGTAGATCGCCGTGGACAGACCCCGGTCGGCCAGGTAGCGCTCGCGTTCGAGCGCGCGCTGGAGCTCCTCGACCGAACCGAACGGCTGCCCCGCCATGCCGCCTTCAGCGTACCGGGACCGTGTGGGTTACGGGGCGGCCGTGCCTTGCCCCGAGATGAACGTCGGCGGGAGGGGAACCTTGATCCCCTCGGCGTCGAGCCGGGCCGCGATCCGTTCCCGCAGGGCGCGTTCGGTGTCCCACCGTTTGGACGGCCGCGTGTCGGCGACGACCCGGATCACGAGCGCGTAGTCGGCCATCGCGTCCACGCCGAGCACGTTCGGCCCCTCCCGGATCCAGTCGGACATCGTCGGATCCAGCCGGAGCTGCTCGAACAGGTCGTCGAGGATCCCGCGCAGGCGATCCACGTCCTCGCCGTAGGCCACCCGGACGTCCACGATGGCGCGGGCCCAGCCTCGCGACTTGTTGCTGACGAGCTGGATGTTGCCGTTCGGGACTGTGTGGAGCGTGCCGTCGAAGGCTCGAAGCGTCGTCACGCGAAGGGTGAGCGCCTCGATCTTGCCGGTGACCGGGTTGGCCGAGGTCTGGAGCTCCACGACGTCGCCCACCCCGAACTGGTTCTCGAGCAGGATGAAGAACCCCGAGAGCGTGTCCTTGACGAGCGACTGCGCCCCGAACCCGAGCGCGACGCCGGCGATCCCGGCGCTCGCAAACAGCGCGCCCAGCGGGGCGCCGAAGGCGTTCAGGATCGTCAGGAGCGCGACGGTCCAGATGACCACGATGCCCGCGGTCGAGAGTGCCCCGGTCAGCGTGACGATGCGCTGGACGTTCAGCTCCTGCGTCTGGCTGGGGGTTCCTTCGAGCTTGTGCCGGAACCGTCGGACGAACAGCTGCAGGGCGATCGTGAGTAGGATCGCCACCCCGAGGGCGATGAAGACCGCGAGCCCCCAGTCTTCGAACCAGTTCGTGACGTCCTCGACGACCTCGTCGGCTTGGCCCAGCATGACGCCCATCTAGGCAGACGCGGCCGCGAGCGTCAAAGACCCTCGCCGCTATCGCGCCTGGGCCTCCTCGACTGCGCGGCGAACCAGCACCTTGGAGAGCTCGCGCCGGTAGTCGGCGCTGGCGAACGCGTCGCTCGGGGGGCTGGTGCCCTCGGGAGCGCGCTCGGCGGCGGTCGCGACATCGGCCCCGCCGGCCAGCGCCTCCTCGACGCCGGATGCCCGAATGGGGCGATCCGCCATGTTCGTCAGCGCCACCGCGGCTCCCGACCCGTTGCCGGCGAGCGCGGCCACCCCCACGAGTGCCCAGTCCTGCGCCCGGCGATGGAACTTCAGGTAGCTCCAGCCCCGGCCCGCGGTCTTCGGAACGCGGATCTCGGCCAGAACCTCGTTGTGCTCGAGGTCGGGCTCGAACAGGCCGGTGAAGAAGTCCCGGGCCCGTACGGTGCGCGACGCGCCGTTCGGCCCGCGGACCACCAGCTCGGCGTCGAGCGCCACGAGCACCGACGGCATGTCCGAGGCCGGGTCGGCGTGCGCGACCGAACCGCCGATCGTCCCCACGTGCCGGACCTGCGGATCGCCGATCAGGCTCGCCGCGTACGACACGATCGGGCAGAGCTCGTGGAGGGCGTCGCTGTTCGCCACGTCGTGGTGGCGCGTGAGGGCGCCGATCGCCACCCGGTCCCCGTCCTCGCGGATGGAGCCCAGGTCGCCGATGCGAGTCACGTCCACGAGCATCGACGGCCGGGCCAGCCGCAGCTTCATCAAGGGCAGGAGCGAGTGCCCGCCGGCCAGGATCTTGGCGTCCTCGTGCTCAGACAGGAGCCGGATCGCCTCGTCCACGGACTCCGCGCGAGCGTAGTCGAACGGCGCGGGGATCATGCCGCACCCCCCTTTGCCTCCTGGATGGCTCTCCACACCCGTTCCGGAGTGACCGGCTTGTCGATCGAGCTCACCCCGAGGTGACCGATCGCATCGAGGACGGCGTTGACGACGGCCGGCGGCGACGCGATCGTGCCGGCCTCCCCGATGCCCTTCACGCCGAGCGGGTTCGTCGTCGACGGGGTCACGGTGCGGTCGAGCTCGAACGACGGCATCTCGGAGGCGGCCGGCACCAGGTACTGGGTGAGCGAGCTCGTCATGAGGTTGCCGTGCTCGTCGTAAAGCGCCTCCTCGTACAGGGCCTCGGCGATCCCCTGGGCCACGCCGCCGTGGACCTGACCGTCCACGATCATCGGGTTGATGACCGTCCCGCAGTCGTCCACGGCGACGTACCTCAGGACGTCCGTATCGCCGGTCTCCGTGTCGACCTCCACGACGCAGATGTGGGTCCCGGCCGGCCAGGTGAAGTTCGGCGGGTCCCAGACCGCCGTGGCCTCCAGGTTGGGCTCGAACCCCGCGGGGATGTCGTGGGCGTGCCACGCGGACGCCGCCAGGTCCGTGATCGTCCTGGCGCTCTCGGGCGCACCTTTCACGCGGAACGTGCCGCCCTCGAACTCCAGGTCCTCCTCGGAGGCCTCGAGCTCGTGCGCCGCCAGGACGCGCGCCTTCTCCTTGATCTTCTCCAGGGCGAAGTGCAAGGCCGTGGCCCCGACCGAGACGCTGCGGGACCCGTACGTGTCCATGCCGAGCGGCGCCACCGACGTGTCCCCGTGGAACACCTCGATGTCGTCCGGAGACACCCCGAGCGTGTCCGCGGCGATCTGCGCCCACGTGGTCACGTGTCCCTGGCCGTGGGGGGACGTGCCGATCTTCAGCACGACCTTGCCGTCGGGCAGGCACTGGACGGTGCAGGCGTCCCATCCACCCGCCGCATAGCGCAACGCCCCGAGGATGTTCGAGGGGGCCAGCCCGCACATCTCGATATAGCTCGACAGCCCGATGCCGAGCTGCCGCACGTCTCCTCGGTCGCGCCGCTCCCGCTGCTCCGCTCGGAGGGCGTCGTACCCGGCGAGCGCCAGGGCCTTCTCGAACGTCTCGGGGTAGTTGCCCGAGTCGATGTTCAGGCCCATGACCGAGGTCTTGGCCTCCGTGAACTTCGGAGCGAGGCTGATCCGTCGCACCTCCGCCGGGTCCATGCCGAGCTTCCGAGCCACGGCGTCGACGGCGCGCTCCAACACGTACGTCGCCTCGGGCCTCCCGGCGCCGCGATAGGCGTCCGTCGGCGTCGCGTTCGTGACGATGCCCGTGAACTCGTACCAGTAGGCCTGCACGTCGTACGGACCCATGTAGACCCACCCGCCGAGCTCCGGGATCCCCGGCGTGAGGAGCTGGTAATACGCCCCCATGTCGGCAAGCTCCTTCACCCGGAATCCCAGGATCTTCCCCTCGCTCGTGGCCGCGACCTCCACGTCGTGGATGACGCCGCGGCCGTGGATCGTGGCCAGGAAGTTCTCCGAACGCGTCTCCACCCACTTCACGGGGCGCTGGAGCCGACGGGCCAGCACGAGTGCCAGGGCCTCTTCGGCGTAGACGTTCAGCTTCGAGCCGAATCCGCCGCCGACGTCGGGAGCGACGACGCGGAGCTTGGACTCGGCGATGTTGCACGTCCCTCCGAGCGTGACCCGGGCGATGTGCGGGATCTGGGTCGTGCTGAACAACGTGAACTCGCCCATCGCCGGGACGGGCTGGACCAGGCAGGCGCGGGGCTCGATGGCGTTGGGGATGACCCTCGGCCCGAGGTACCGCTCCTTCACGACCACGTCGGCGGTGTCGAAGATCGACTGGTCCCCGCCCCCGCCGTGGCTCCAGTGCACCACCACGTTCGTGCCGAGGTCCTCGTGGATCACCACGTCGTCGTGGGCCGCCTCTTCCAGCTCGAGCACGGCGTCCAGCGGCTCCCACTCGACCTCGACGGCCTCGGCCGCGTCGGCGGCCTGGCCTCTGGTCTCGGCCACGATCACCGCGACGCCGTCACCCTGGAACCGCGCCTTGTCCTTGGTCAGCGGCCAGTGAACGGGGACCTTGATGTCTTCGGTGATGGGCCACACGAACGGGAGCGGCCCACCCCATTCGCCCTCGAGGTCCGCCGCCGTGTACACGCCGAGGACCCCGGGCATCGCGCCCGCGGACGAGGTGTCGATCCGTTTGATCCGGGCGTGGGCGTACGGGCTACGCACGACCGACATCCACACCATCCCGGGGGCGACCAGGTTGTCCGTGTACCGCGCCTGCCCCGTGAGCAGCTCCGGATCCTCTTTGCGGAGAACCGGCTGTCCGACGTACTTCTCGGTGACCGCCATCTCGGGACCCCCTGTTCCGACGAAACCCGCCTGCGTCGCCTCGAGGGCTACGCGCCGGCGCCACTCATCTGCGACGCGGCGTCCAGCACGGACTTGACGATGTTGTGATAGCCGGTGCAGCGACAGAGGTTGCCTTCGAGCGACTCCCGCACCTGCGCCTCCGTCGGGGTCGGGTGCTCCTCGAGGTAGCTCGAGGCGGCCATGATCATGCCGGGGGTGCAGTAGCCGCACTGGAGCCCGTGGTTGCGATGGAAGGCCTCCTGGAGCGGATGGAGCCGCCCGTCCGAGGCCATCCCCTCGATGGTGGTGACCTCACGGCCGTCGGCTTGCACCGCAAGGATCGTGCACGACTTGACCGACTCGCCGTCCAGATGCACGGTGCACGCTCCGCACGAGGACGTGTCGCACCCGACGTTGGTCCCCGTGAGCCCGAGATTCTCCCGGAGGAAGTACACGAGGAGCGTGCGCGGCTCGACGTCGGCCTCGCGCGGCACCCCGTTGACGGTGACCGAAACGTGAGTCACGGAGTCCCCCTTCCGTGCGAACGGTCCAGGAAGGAACGATCGTACGGCGGCCCGCGTTTTCGCGCGAATCGGAACGGCTACGGCTCGGGCCAGGCGCCGGCTGCGGCCTCGCTCGCCTCCTCGCCCGAACAGTCCGTGCCCGTGCCGACCACTCGGCCTCCTCCGGTCTCGAGCCGCACCCAGAAACATTCGCCGGTGTCGGCCCGCGCCGCGCCGGTCCACGACTCGCGCGTCGCGTACACGCTCACGATCTCGGAGTCGTTCGAGCCCGTATCGGGGTCGATGAAGAGCAGGTCGGCGGCTTCGGGTTCCGAGCGCATCCGGCTCGCCGTCGCGGCCTGGAGCGACCCCTCCCGATCGGCGATGCGTTCTGCGACGGACGCCGCCGTCCGCAGGTTGGCCTGCGCGAACGCCACCGCGCCGGTCCGGGCCACGGGCCGGAACGCGATCACGAGGACGACCAGCGCGATCGAGCCGGCTCCCATCGCCACGATCACCTTCCAGAACCCTCGGTTCGACGGGCGCGCGGCGGCGGTCGGGAAGGACATCGGGTCTCGACGATAACGTCCGCCCCCCGCATTGACTTGACCGGTTCGCGACCTCGGGGAGATAGTCGTTCCCTCCCAAGGCGTGGCGTCCGTGGACGAAGGAGGGCCGGATGCTGCCAGCACGGTTCGAGTACCACCGCCCGGGCACGCTGGAGGAGGCGCTCGGGCTCCTGAAGTCCCTGGAGGACGCGAAGGTCCTCGCCGGCGGACAGAGCCTGATCCCGGTGATGAAGCTCCGCTTCTCGGCGCCGGCTTACCTGGTCGACCTGAACCGCGTGCCCGGCCTCGACGGGATCGAGGAAGCGGGCGGGGTGCTGCGGATCGGCGCCATGGCGCGGCACAACCAGATCGCGGGCTCCGATGTGGTCGAGGCCAGCAGCGGCTTGCTCGCCTCGACCGCGCCCCAGATCGCCGACCCGCTGGTGCGGAACCTGGGGACGATCGGCGGCTCCCTGGCGCACGGCGATCCCGCCGGCGACTGGGGCTCCGCGATGATCGCGGCCGGGGCCAGCGTCGTGCTCCACCGCGCGAGCGGCGAGCGCGAGGTACCGGCGTCCGAGCTGTTCGTCGACCTGTTCACCACCGCCGTGGAGCCGGACGAGGTCCTCGCCGAGGTCCGCGTGCCCGTCCCCACGGCCCCGAGCGGGGGCACGTACCTGAAGCTCGAACGCAAGATCGGCGACTTCGCCACCGTCGGCGTCGCCGTCCAGGTCGAGATGTCGAACGGCACCATCGGGCGGGCCGGCATCGGCCTGACCGGGGTGGGCTCGACGAACATCCACGCCGCCGAGGCCGAGGCGTCCCTGGCGGGAGCCGAGCCGAACGAGGCGGCCTTCGTGGAGGCGGGGCGGCTCGCCGCCGCCGCGGCCAACCCCGTGACCGACGTCCGGGGGTCGGCCGAATACAAACGTCACGTGATCGACGTGTACGTTCGGCGCGGCCTGGCCCGGGCCGTCGAGATGGCGAGGACCTAGAGGAGATATCGATGGACATCACGGTCACGGTCAACGGCGCCGAGCGGACCGCGGACGTCGAGCCGCGCCTGCTCCTGGTCCACTTCGTTCGAGAGACCCTCGGGCTCACCGGCACGCACATCGGATGCGACTCGACCAGCTGCGGGGCGTGCACGGTCCTGCTCGACGGCGTCCCGGTGAAGTCGTGCACGCTGTTCGCCGTCCAGGCCGACGGGCGCGAGGTCACCACCGTCGAGGGGCTGATGAGCGACGGACAGCTCCACCCGATCCAGGCGGCGTTCAAGGAGGAGCACGGGCTCCAGTGCGGGTTCTGCACGCCGGGCATGATGCTCACGGGGAAGGCGCTGCTCGAGCGCAACCCGTCGCCCACCGACGAGGAGGTCCGGTGGGCGATCTCCGGCAACATCTGCCGCTGCACCGGCTACATGAACATCGTGAAGGCGATCCAGGCGGCCGGCACCCAGATGGCCGGCTCCGAGGCAACCGCGGGGGGACGCTGATGGCGACCGAACTCGAAGAGATCCGGGGCATCGGCCACAGCGTCAAGCGTAAGGAAGACGACCGGCTGATCCGCGGCAAAGGCACGTTCATCGACGACGTGACACTGCCCGGGATGTTGCATATGGCCATCCTGCGCAGCCCGTTCGCCCACGCAACGATCACGTCGATCGACACCTCGAAGGCCGCCGCGGCCCCCGGCGTCGTGGCCGTGGTGACCGGGGAGCTCATGGCGCAGCACAACCTGGCCTGGATGCCGACGATGTCGTACGACACCCAGGCGGTCCTGGCGACCGACAAGGTCCGGTTCCAGGGACAGGAGGTCGCGGCGGTCGTCGCCGACAGCCCGTACGCGGCCAGGGACGCCCTCGAGATGATCGAGGTGGAGTACGACGCGCTCGAGCCGATCGTGACGCCGCAGCGGGCCCTGGAGGACGACGCGCCCATCATCCGGACCGACAAGGAGGACCAGACCTCCAACCACATCTACCACTGGGAGAGTGGTGACAAGGACGCGACCGACCGCGCCTTCTCGGAGGCCGACGTCGTGGTGAACCTCGACACGTTCTACCCACGCTCGCACCCCTCCCCCGTCGAGACGTGCGGCTGCGTGGCCGACGTCAACCCGGCGACGGGCCAGGCCACGATCTACATGACCTCGCAGGCGCCACACGCCATCCGGACGGTGTTCGCGCTCGTGGCCGGGCTCCCGGAGGAGAACATCCGGATCATCTCGCCCGACATCGGCGGCGGGTTCGGAAACAAGGTCCCGGTGTATCCCGGGTACGTCGTCGCGACGGCGGCCTCGCTGCTGCTGGGCCGACCGGTGAAGTGGATCGAGGACCGGACGGAGAACCTGATCTCGACCGGGTTCGCCCGCGACTTCCACATGCACGGCGAGATGGCCCTGACCAAGGACGGCACCATGAAGGGCTTGCGCGTGTCGCTGCTCGCCGACGAGGGAGCCTTCCACGCCGACGCCCAGCCGTCGAAGTTCAAGGTGGGCCTGTTCCACATCGTCACCGGCTCGTACGATCTGCCGGCCGCGCACGTCTCGGCGGACGGCGCCTACACGAACAAGGCGCCCGGCGGCGTCGCCTACCGCTGCTCGTTCCGCGTGACCGAGGCCTCCTACATGATCGAGCGCCTCGTGCAGAACGCGGCCTACGAGCTCGGCGTGGACCCGGCCGACCTGCGGAAGAAGAACTTCATCCGCAAGGACCAGTTCCCCTACAAGTCGGCCACCGGGTTCGAGTACGACTCGGGCGACTACCACGGCGCGATGGATCTCGCGCTGGAGACCGTGAGGTACGAGGACCTGCGGCGCGAGCAGGCCGAGGCCCGAGCCCAGGGGCGGCTGCTCGGCATCGGGCTGGCCAGCTTCACCGAGGTCGTCGGCGCCGGCCCGCACAAGGACTACGACATCCTCGGGTTGAAGATGAACGACGGCGCCGAGCTGCGGATCCACCCGACCGGCAAGGCCATCCTGAAGATCAGCTCGAAGACCCAGGGCCAGGGCCACGAGACGACGTTCGCGCAGATCGTGGCCGGGGAGCTCGGGATCCAGCCCGAGGACATCAAGGTCATGCACGGCGACACCGACAACACACCGTACGGGCTCGGCACCTACGCCTCGCGCTCGACGCCCACGGTCGGCGCCGCCACCGCCTTGGTGGCACGCAAGATCCGCGACAAGGCCATGAAGCTCGCCGCCCACCTGCTCGAGGTGGCCGAGGAGGACATCCAGTACGAGGAGGGCAGGTTCTTCGTCAAGGGCGCCCCCGACCAGGTCAAGACGATCCAGGACGTGGCGTTCGCCGCCTACACCAACTTCCCCGACGGCATGGAGTCGGGGCTCGAGGGGGTGACCTACTACGACCCGCCGAACCTGACGTTCCCGTTCGGGACGTACGCGGTCGTGATCGAGGTGGACGAAGAGACGGGCGAGTGGAAGGTCGACCGGGTGGTCGCCGTCGACGACTGCGGCGTGCGGATCAACCCGATGATCGTCGAGGGCCAGATCCACGGCGGGTTGTGCGAGGGCTTCGGCATCGCGGCGATGGAGCAGATCACGTTCGACGAGGACGGCAACTGCATCGGCGCGAACTTCACCGACTACCTGCTGCCCACGGCGTGGGAGACGCCGAAGTTCGAGCTGCGCGAGACCGTGACGCCGTCGCCGCACCACCCGATCGGCGCCAAAGGCGTCGGCGAGTCGGCCACGGTGGGGTCGCCCGCCGCGTTCGTCAACGCCGTGATCGATGCGGTGTGGCACCTCGGCGTCCACAACATCGACATGCCGCTCACGTCCGCCCGCGTCTGGGAGGCCATCCAGAAGGCCAAAGCGGCGTCTCCGGCGTAGAGCCAACATGAAGCAGAACGTCTTGGCGCTCGCGAACGACCTCTCCGAGCGCGGAGAGCCGTTCGTGCTCGCCACCGTGGTGTGGCGGCGGGCACCGTCCTCCGGCAAGGAGGGTTCGACCGCGATCGTCACCCCCGATCGCCGCGTGCGGGGCTGGCTCGGCGGCGCCTGCGCCGAGCCGACGGTGATCCGCGAGTCCCTCAAGGCGCTCGAGGAGGGCACGCCCCGGCTCCTGTTCCTCGGACCGCCCGAAGAGCTCGCGGCGCGAGGGCGAGAGGGCGTCGTCACGGTCCCGATCGCGTGTCAGAGCGAAGGAGCCCTGGAGGTCTACGTGGAACCGGTCCTGCCCCAACCGCAGCTCGTCGTGATCGGCCGCTCCCCCGCCGTGGCCACGTTGACGCGGATGGCGGACGCACTCGGTTGGCGGACCGTTGTCGTGGACGACGGCGGGACGGCCGAGGACTACCCGCAGGCCGGGCGCGTCATGACCTCGATGGACCTCGTACCGGCGAACGTGTCGGAGCGTTCACTCGTCGTCGTCGCCACGCAGGGGCACTACGACGAGGAGGCGCTCGAGCAGGCCCTGGCCACCCCCGCCGGCTACGTTGGTTTGGTGGCCTCCCGGCGCCGCGCCGAATCGGTGCTCGGCTATCTGCGCGACCGCGGCGTGCCCGACGAGGCGCTGGCCCGCGTCCACGCCCCGGCCGGCCTCGACCTCGGGCCGATCGCCCACGAGGAGATCGCCGTGGCCATCCTGGCCGAGCTGGTCCGCGAACGCGCCTCCGGGAACCTCGAGGCGGCGCCGCCGGCCGAGGTCCCGCGCCACGAGGAGCTCGACCCCGTCTGCGGGATGACGGTGGACGTGGCCTCGGCCCGGCACCGCGCCGTGCACGCCGGGAGCACCTACTACTTCTGCTCGGCGTCCTGCCAGACCCGGTTCGAGGAGGACCCGGCGAGGTTCGTCACGGCGAGCGCCTGAGGCTCCGAACCGAGTCGCCCGGCTTCACCCTTGGCATCACGAACCGCAGGCGACGAGCTCCAGGAGCGAATCGGGCAGGTGATCGATCCCTCCGAACTCTGGGACGACGATCGAGGTGATCCGGGCGCGGAGCTCAGCCCGGATCTGCGGGTACGTGATCTCGCTCCCGCCATCGAGGCTTTCGCAGTCGTCTTCGATCAGGACGTCCGGCATGGCACGCGCGGCGACGTCCCCATAACTCTCCCCGGGGCCGCGGGCCAGGACCCGGCCCGGCGGGAAATCGAACCTCGCCAACAGCAACTCGTCCTTCGCGACCTCTTCGGGCTCGCGATGTGAGCTCAGGTAGTCGATCCCCGCGCCCTGCTCGTGCCAGCGCCGGAGCTTCGCCACGGCGCCGTCGACCGGCACGTACGCATCGAGCTCCTGCAAGGCGGGATCGCTGCCCGTCCGGACCTGAGCGACGCGTTCCCCACGGGTTCGACCGAGGGCGCCCGGATGCATGAGGGTCGTTCCGTGGAGGAACACGAGGAGCCGCATGGATCCACCGGGTGCTCGGTGCGGCGGGATCTCGCCCGTCCGCCGGAGAGGTTGAGGGTACCATCGGATGGATGAGCGAGCTGACCGACGTCCTGTCGGCGATCGAGTCGCTCTCGGCGCGGGGCGAGAAGCTCGCGCTCGCGACGATCGTCGCCGTCCGCGGGTCCACGTACCGTCGCCCCGGCGCTCGCCTCCTCGTCCCCGAAGAGGGCGAGCTCGTGGGGAACATCTCGGGCGGGTGCCTCGAGAACGACGTCGCGGACGTGGCGAAGATCGTGATGCGCGAGGGGATGGCGCGGATCGTCTCGTTCGACCTCACCGCTGACGACGACGCCGTCTGGGGCTGGGGCCTCGGATGCAACGGCGCGTTCGAGTTGTTCGTCGAGCCGGCCGACAAGGCCGCCGAGGTGGCCGGCGCGCTCCGGATGGCGCTGGAGGAGGAGCGGCCGATCTGCATGGTCACGATCCTCGACTCGTCCGTCGACGGGGTCGAGCAGGGCGCCCGGATGCTGGTCCGCCCCGGCGGCGCCGTGGAACGGTCCCTGGGGGACCGGGCGGTCGACGCCGCGGCCCGCGAGGCCGCGATCGAGCTGCTCGCCAGGGAGCGAAGCGAGGTGCGCGAGCTCGCCTCCGGCGTCCGCGCGTTCGTCGAGGTCCTCGAGCCGCCGCTCCGGTTGCTCGTCTGCGGGGCCGGGCACGACGCCGCCCCACTCGTGACGCAGGCCGCCGCCCTCGGGTGGAGCCCCATCGTGGTGGACGATCGCCCCGAGTTCCTCAACCGCGAGCGGTTTCCCGAAGCCGCCGACTTCGTGCTCGTCGAGCGCCCGGACAAGATGGCCGAGACCGCGCCGGTGGACGAGCGCACGTTCGCCGTCGTCATGACTCACAACTTCCTCCGGGACAAGGACTACGTCCGCTCGCTGCTTTCCTCGCCGGTCCCGTTCCTGGCCATGCTCGGTCCGGCGGTGCGGACGCAGCGGCTGCTGGACGAGCTCCGGGAGGAAGGCGCCGAGATCGCCCCGGCCCACCTCGAGCGGGTCCACGGCCCGGCCGGGCTCGACCTCGGCGCCGAGGGACCGGAAGAGATCGCGGCGGCGATCTGCGCCGAGATCGTGGCGGTCAAGCGTGGCCGGGAGGCCGGGTTCCTGAAGGATCGCCCCGGCCCCATCCACGAGCGCCACGCCCCGGCGCGGTGACCTGCCGCCCTCGACGTCCCCCACCGAGAGACCCGGCGTGATGCCGATCGCGATAGGCTCCGCGAAGGCCGGCCGCCCGAGGGGGAAACATGCGGATCGAGAACGAGTTCACGGTTCCCGCGAAGGTCGACGACCTGTGGCATCACCTGCTCGACATCGAGCAGGTGGCCCCCTGCATGCCGGGCGCCGAGCTCACCGAGACCGTCGACGACCACACGTGGAAGGGCAAGGTGAACATGAAGCTCGGTCCGGTGTCGCTGGCATTCGCCGGGACGGTGAGCATGGACGAACGCGACGACCAAACGCACCGCATCGTGTTCCACGCGAAAGGGATGGAGCAGAAGGGCAAAGGTGCCGCGAACGCCACCGTCACGAGCTGGCTCGAGCCCGGCGGCGCGGAGACTACCGTGAAGATGACCGCAGAGATCCAGCTCACAGGCGCGGTCGCCCAGCTCTCGCGCGGCCTGCTCCCCGAGGTCAGCCGGAAGCTCACCGGGCAGTTCGCCGACTGCCTCCGAGCGAACATGACGGCGGTCGGCCCGGCGGCCGCGCCGGCCGAGTCTCCGCCGGGCGAGGCACGCGCAGAGCGCCCGGCGGCGCGCGCCAAGCCGATCTCGGGCATCCGGCTCGGCCTGTCGGCGATCTGGTCGGCGATCGTGCGCTTCTTCCGGCGGCTGTTCGGGAGGCGATCGTGATCAGCGCGATCGTCCTCGCCGCGGGCACCGGCACGCGATTCGGCGACACGAAGCAGCTCGTGGACGTACGCGGCAAACCCATGGTGCAGCACGCGGTCGACGCCGCCACCGCCGGCGGGGCGGACGAGGTGGTGGTCGTGCTCGGCCACGACGCCGAACGGGTTCGCGCCGCGCTGCGGCTGCCGTCGGCGGGGCGATGGGTCGTGAACCACGCCTACCTGAGCGGGATGGCGTCTTCCCTGAGCGCCGGACTGGCTCACGCCGACCCGGCGAGTGAGGGCGCCATCGTGCTGCTCGGCGATCAGCCCGGCATGACCGCCCAGCACGTCCGATCGCTGCTCGACGCGTTCCGGGCGCGAAGGTCGCCGATCGTGCGGCTGGCGTTCCGATCCGGCCCGGGACCGGCGCTGATCGCTCGGGAGCTCTGGCGCGACCTGCAGACGCTCGAAGGGGACCTCGGCGCCCGCGACCTGATCGCGCGTCGCCCCGAGCTCGTCGAGAACGTCGACATCGGGGGCGACGCCCCCGTCGACGTGGACCTCCCAGAGGATCTCCAGCACGCCTGACGGGCCCCAGGTCCGAACCTCACGAGCGAAGCGCCCCGGCCGAGGCCGGGGCGCTCCTGATCTACAGCTAGGTCGGGAGGGGCTAGCCGTAGAAGATGACGGTCACAAAGAAGATCCCGCCCGATCGGACGACGCCGATCGCCGCACGTTTGAAGGCCTTGCGAAGGATGTTCCCGCGGTGCGCCGCCGAGCGCATGAACGCTCGCTGGACCTGCTTCAGGGACGAGCCGTACCCGACGTTCTCGCCGCCCACCCTCCACTTCTTGCCTTTCAGCTTCTCCGCAAGGTTCGCCGTGTGGAACAGGCGATCCTGGTTCGCCATCTCGCGCGAATGGCGTTGCGCGTATTTCGACAGCTCCGCGTCGAGCCTCAGGAGACGGAGGTCCTTCTTGGCCCGCGCCGCGTTCGTGAGCTTCAGCATCGTGGCACGGTCGCGCGCGACCACGCCGGCGTCGGCCCGATCCGCCACGACCGCCGACAGGAGGAGAGAACACACGAGCGCGATGGCCGCGATCGAGGACCGGCGAAGTCTGATCGGCTGGGTCATGTCCCTGACTCCCGTCTCAGGGTCCCGGTGGCACGAGGCCACCCCACCTTCCTTGACTATCGGCAATGACCATCCGGGAACTGAACCCTCGATCTCAAGACGCCAAACTTCCCTACGGTCTGCGTAGGTCAAATGGCCGGGGGCGTTCGCCCGTCAGCAGATCGGCCCGAGCCGCCGATGGCGCAAGGCCGGAAGTACCTCTCGTACGCGTGCGATCTCGGAAAGGTCCAGCTCGGCGACGGTGAGGCCCACGCCGTCGGTGGCGCGCGTCACCACTCGGCCCCACGGATCGGCGACCAGGCTGTTGCCGAAGTTCCGGCGCTCGCGGCCGGGGGGACCCCACGTCCCCCACTGGGCGGCGGCCACGACGAAGGCCTGGTCCTCGATGGCGCGAGCGCGCAGCAGGACGTCCCAGTGATCTCGGCCGGTCTCGTACCGGAAGGCGGCCGGGACGAACAGCACGACGGCGCCGCGGACGGCGAGCTCCCGGTACAGCTCGGGGAACCGGACGTCGTAGCAGATGGTCAGCCCGACCCGGCCGAACTCGGTCTCTGCCGTGACGACCTGCTCCCCCGCCCCGAACAGGAACGACTCCCGGCTCGGGACGGCTCCGGGCGGGTCGGCGTCGAACAGATGGATCTTCCGGTACGTGGCGACGGGTTCGCCCCCGCGGTCGAACAACACGCTGGTGTTGAACACGCGGTCGCCGTCGAGCTCGAGCACGCTCCCACCGTGGATCCACATGCCGTGGCGCCGCGCCGCGCCGGCGAGCCGTTCGACCCGGGGACCGTCCAGGGGCTCGGCGGCCGCGCGAACCTGCGAGGCCGACCCCTGGCACGGCCACACCTCGGGCAGCGCCGCGAGGTCGACGCCGGCGGCCGCGGCCTCTTCGAGCAGCCCGAACACCTGGCGCTCGTTCGCGGCGACGTCTTCGCCGCAGTTGGTCTGGCAGAGCCCGATCTTCACCGGGCGAATGCTATCGAGCTACTGCTGGAGCTGGAGCTCCGTCTCGATCTCGATCTGGACGCGCTTGCCGACGAGGACGCCGCCTGTCTCCACGGCGACGTTCCAGGTCAGGTCCCAGTTCTCGCGGTCGACCTCGGCGCGAGCGGAGAAGAAGGCCACCAGCGGCCCGTCGGGGTCCAGGCCGGGGCCGTAGCCGTGGAACTCGGCGTCTAGCGTGACCCGATTCGTCACGTCCTTGATGGTCAGCTCGCCGACGAGCTGGAACGTGTTCCCACCGGTCGGACGGATCTCTGTGCTGCGGAACGTCATCTTCGGGAACCGCTCGGAGTCGAAGAAGTCCGGGCTGCGCAGATGGTCGTCGCGCATGTCGGTCTTCGTCTCCACGCTGGCGGTGTCGATCTCGACCACGGCCGTCGAGTCCTCGGGGCGCTCCCCGATCACGATGGTCCCGTCGAAGTCGT
>DASUTU010000140.1:0-16972 GCA_036374435.1 Actinomycetota bacterium
TCGAGGCGGGTTCCGCGATGCGCGCAGGCGGCGCGCCACCTCGAGCCCGTCGATCGCCCGCAGCGCCAGGTCCAACACGACGAGGTCGGGAGCAAGGCGCTCACAGACGGCGAGGCCCTCCTCACCGTCCCGGGCCTCTCCCACCAGGTCGAGCCGGGCCGTCGCGGAGCAAGCGATCGCGACGACCCGACGCAACACGGTGTTGTCGTCGATGATCACGACCCGGAACGGTGGAGATCGCCGATCCCGAAACGCCCCTGGGCCCCGAGCCATGGCGTTCCAAGGCTACCCCCCGAAGCGACGCCGGAGCTGTGCCGGGGCTACGCCGGCTGCGGGATCGGTACGAGGCCCTCGCGCCAGGCCAGCGTGACGGCCTCCACCTTCGAGTGCACGCGGAGCTTGGCCAGGATGTTCTTCACATGGGTCTGGACCGTGAGCGGACTGATGCCGAGCGCCTCGGCGATCTGTCCGGTGCCGCGACCTGCCGCGAGCTCACGGAGGATCTCCATCTCCCGCGCCGTGAGGTGCTCGAGCGCCCGCTCCTGCACCTGGGATCGGGTCCGAGTCTGGTGGAGCTCGTCCAAGACGTGGACGAGCTTCTCCGCCGGCATCACCATCTCGCCGACGACGGCGCGGCGGATGATCTCGACGAGCTCCCCGATCCCGCCGGCTCTTTGCGCGTACCCGTTCGCACCGGCGATCAACGCCTCGACGATGAGATCCGTGGCGCCGAACGCACTCAGGGCGATCACCTTCACCTGGGGGCACTCGGAGCGCAGACGCCGGATCGCCTCGAGCCCCGCTCGACCGGGACGATCGACGTCCACGAGCACGACGTCGATGGGATTCGCCCGGCAGAGCCTCACCGCCGCCTCGACGTCGGCGGCCGGGATCACGGACAGGTCGGATCGACCCTCCAGGTACGGCGCCAGTTCCTGGGTGAACATCTCATCGACCACGAGAAGGCGGACGCCGCCATCCATAGTGCCCGAATCGGCACGGCGCCCCATCGCCTGAGCCGCGGAGCGCGTTCTCCGCTGGATGCGGTCGGGATCGAGCCATCGGTCGGGGTCCGGACCAGACTCCCGCTTCACCGCTGGGCTTACGGAGCGGCGGGATCCCCGGTCCTCCGCGTGGGGATGCCCGAGGAACGCGCGAGCTGTGCCATGGGTGGGAACTCCCTGCCGCCCAGCCATCCCCCGAGCCCGCCACCGATGACCCCCCACGCGAGCGCCAGGAGCCCGGCGGCCCACACACCGGGTCCGATCAGCACCGAGGTGTTTCCGGGGATGCCCCACGCGGGCGTGGAAAGTCCCACCGACACCGAAGCCAGCCACGAGCCCACCGCCACCAGGATCGCGAAGACCACGCCGGACACGGCTCCCACGGCGATGGCCTCCGACCTGAGCCGGGCGCGCTTCCGGGCGGCGTACCGCCCTCCCAGGACCACCGACGCCGCGGGCACCAGGAGGAACAGGAAGTAGCCCGGTGGCGCCGTCTCGACGTCGGCCTCGACGACGGTCGTTCCGGCGACCAGGCCCTCGGTGCTCACCGAAACCGACTCGGGGAACTTCGAATAGCAGAGGAAGGACGCGGAGACGCCTCCAGAGAGACCGTCGCAGCCACCCATCGCCGGAACCAGCACCCACATCGACTGGTTCGGCAGCAGGAGCGTGTGGTTCGCGATGATCACGGCCGTCTGGTCGGTGGGGGGCCGGGAGACCACCTCGAAGTAGGTCCTGGCCGCGCTGGGTCGGACCACCGCCAGCACGAGGAGTCCGACGAACGACAGCACCAGGCCGAGGACGAACATCCGCAGCCCCCCGGCGATGGCCCCCGTCGCGCGGCGCCCCCACGGCTCGCGCGAGAGCAGCTCGAAACGCCCCGAGCGCAGGCCGCCGGCGGCCCCCGTCGCCACCGCGATCAGCAAGGGCAGCACGAACCACGGGAGGACCGACGACTCCATCTGGAGCGTGCCGGCCACGAGCGCGTTCCGCGGAATCGGGATGTCGACGTCGACCAGCGCGGACACCACCAAGGGTGGGATCGCGTACGCGGGCGCCACCTTCATCCCATGAAGGGCTCGGGCAACCGCGCCGCCCCCCGCCCGGTCCGCCACGGCACGGCCTCCCCTGTACAGGATCGCGATCGCCAGGAACGTGGCCAGCAGCATCGCGAGTCCCACGTCGACGGTGAGGCCTCGGACGAGCTCGTCGACCGGGGGCGTCAGGCGAGCCGTGACGGCCACACGGTGGAACCACCCGAAGTACAGCCAGCCGAGCTTCGCGGCCGTCCCGGCCGATGCCTGGGGGTCCTGAGCGAGGTTCACGGCGAACGCCATCGCCTGTCCCAGGGCGGCCATCACCACGAAGGCCAGCGCACCCCGGGTGACCCCCGTGACCCATCCCTGGGTGAGGACGGTGACCGGGGACGACCGCCCAACGGCGTCCTCCGCTCCGGCGTGGGTCTGCTGCGGGATCTCGCTCACCCCAGTGCCGCCTCCACGATCTCGACAACTCGATCGGCGTCCGCATGTTACCGACGTTCGGCGCCCCGGAGGCGAGATTCACCCACGTTCGACAGCCGGACAAGGAACCGGGGCCACCTTCATGGAACCGCCCGAGGGATGAAGAGCCTTTCTCCGATCAGGTTGGACGGGCATCGCGCCGAAGGTACTAGGGGCTCTTAGGAGCGAGACGAAGAAGGGAGTGTGTTGGCCCGTGAGCTTGCGTTTGGACATCGCCACGATCGCCCGGATAGAGGCGGATCGGATCTACGCCCTGATACTCCCGGAGACGGACGACCAGAAGGTCAACGTACCTCTCCCGTTCCTGGAGAACGTGCTGACGACCGGGCAGAAGCTGGAGCATCTCGCACCGAATTACGTCAGGAAGGCACTGGACAAGCTCGAAGGCACGGTGAAGATCCGCCGCTTCAGGAGAAAGGCCGTCATCCCGAAGGAGAGTCTCGCGTTCGTCGGGGCGGCGTTTCGGATCGCTGCGGATTCGGCAGAGGGACGGATTCCGTGAGTTGGACAGGCCACCGGGGTCGAACGGTCCGTGCTGAACCTTCCGCCGGACCCGAGGAACGGTCGAGGGTGTGGGCCGATCGGGCGAGTGCGACGGCTGGTCCGGCCGACTCACCTGGACCGAAAGATAGTCATTCCGGCGGATACGCATCACCAACACTCGCGCCGATATAGACGGTCGGACCAAGCCTTTTGGGGGGAACAATGTTCGGACATGTTGCCCGGCATCCGCGACGGTGGCCGTGGGTGACCCTGTCCTTCCTGTTCGCTGCGGCGTTCGCCTGGTCGTTCGCCGTCACGGCGGAGCGAGTCGACGTCGGCTGGAGCATCCTCCGGGTGGCATCCGCGGCTGGATTGGGCCTCTCTCTGCTGCGCCTCGTCCTCATGTTCGTCTCGTCCAGGCGCGTCCGGCGTCGGCCGGACGAGGAACGGCGGGCGCAGAACAGCGAAGCGGCGGTCACGGCGACGGAAGGGCCTCCGTCGACCGAGGCGCTGCCGACGGATGGACGCGGTCCCACCTATGAAGAGGTCTTCGGTCAGGATCTCGATCTCGACGAGGACCTCGAACTCGGCGGGGGGAGGCTTCCCCTCCCGCCCGACGAAGACCTCCAGTCTTCACATGCCGATCCCGACGCTGCGGTCGATCGGGTCGAGGCCATCGACGCGGATGTCGACTCCCAGGAGCGCCTCCGGCAGATGCGCGAGCAGTTCAAGGCTCGGGCCGAGGCGGCCTCGCTCCGGGTCAAGCAACGGGAGGCCGAGCTCCAGAAGGCCGCGACCACCCCGGATGCAGAGCGATAGACGGGGCTGAGGGGGGACATGGTGAAGACCGAGACCGCTGCCGGGCGTGGGCGACGGTGGCTGTGGGCGATCATGCCGCTCCTGTTCATCATCGGCGTCGTCGTGTCCACGACCATGGTGCACTCAGAGCGGAACAGGGCCCTCGACGGCGTGGTCGAGCGGGCGGGCGACGAGGCGCAGTCCGTAATGGCCATCCTCACCGGCAAGCAGCTCACCAGGCCGGTCACCGGGTCGAGCTACGACAGGCTTGCTGCCAAGATCTCGAGGTTCGTCTCGTCGAAGGGATCCGTCGTCGACGTGACGGTCTGGTCCTCGCGCGGCAAGGTCCTCTTCTCGCTGAACGAGTCGCGTGTGGGGAACGCCCCCGAGGAGATGCGATCACTGATCGCGGGCATCGCCCAGGGTTCGGGCTCGGCCCGAGTCCTCGACGACACGGTCCAGACGTTCACGCCGGTCTCCAGGTCGATCGACGGCCCGGTCGCGGTCGTGGAGATCGACCAACCGATCGCCGTCGTCGACGCACAGATCGGCGCCCTGTGGAACACCCTTCGGCTCGGATCCGCCTTCGGGCTTGCCGCCTCGTTCCTGCTCCTCGGCCTCACCTTCGTCTGGTCCAGAAGCCTCGTTCGCGCGCCGGCAGACGAGCGGCACGACGAGGACGACGGCGCGGAGATGGCGGCCGAGAGGCAACCGGAGGAGGCACCGGCCGGGGCACCGACTCCCGCCTCCGACGAGGACCTCGAGGCTCTTCATCCCCATCTGGACCAGGCGGTCGAGGAAGTCGTGACCCCCGAGGGCGATCTCGACTCCCAGGTGTGGACGCAGTGGCATGAGGACCTCCAAGCCGCGGCCATCGAGAACGGTTTCGAGTCGCAGCCGTCGATTCAGGAGTGGCATGAGGAATCCCAGGACCCGTCCCTCGAGGGCGACCTCGAGCCCCACTGGTCGGTTCGGCAGCGGAATGAGGAGTCCCGGGACATGTCCCTCGAGTCCGAGCTCGAGGCCGAGATCGAAGTCCAGAAGTCGATGCGGCAGTGGCGCGAGGAGTTCAAGGCCAGGGCCAAGCAGGCCGAGCTCCGGCTCAAGAAGCCGGACGCCGAGCTCGACGAAGCTCCGTCCGCCCCGAGTTCAGAGAAATGAGGCGAGAGGACGCGATGGGCGACATGACTGAGATCGAGACCGACGGACAGACGGCCCTTCCCCCCATGCCCGTGGGGGCGGCAGTTTCCCACGCCGCCGAAGAGCTGAAGCGGGCCGCCGAGCGGCTCCTGGCAAGAGAGGAAGCACAGGCCAAGCAGGCTGAGCTCCGCGCGCGGGATTCGGCGGAGCGCGCTCGGCAGGCCGAGCTTCGGGCCCAAGCCGCCGAGGAGCAGGTCGGGGAAGCCGCCAAGCTGATCCAGGCCGCACGGGAGAGCGCCGCGCTCGCTGAGGAAAAGATCAGGACGGCGGAGCTCCGCGCGCAGACAGCGGAGAACCAGGCCAGAGAGGCGCTCGAGCACCTGGAGGCGGCGCAAGAGGACGCGAAGCAACGAGCTGAGGAGCTCCGACAGGCCGAGCTGCGAGCCACGGAGCAGCTCAGAGAGACCGAGCTCCGGGTGCAGGCAGCCGAGGATCGAGCAAGCCAAGCCGAGCTTCGCGCACGGGAGTTGGACGAGCAAACGCAGCAGGACAACGAACTCATCCAGGTCGCCGAGGAACAGGCCAGGAAGGCCGACGAGCGGGCCAGGGTCGCCGAGGAGCAGATGGAAGAGCTCCGCGATCGCGTCCAGGCCGCCGAGGAGCAAGCCTCGCAGGCCAGTAAGGTCAGCCAGGCCGCCGACGAACAGGCAGGGAAGGCCGACGGGCGGGCCAGGGCCGCCGAGGAGCAAGCGAGGCAGGCCGCGGTGCGCACGCAGGCCGCCGAGGAGCAAGCGAGGCAGATCGCCGAGCTCCTCGAGGCGACCCAGGAAGAAGCGAACAGGGCGAAGGAGGGACTCAGGCAAGCAGAGGCGCGGGCGACTGAGGCGGAGGAGCACGTCCAGCAGGCCACCGAGCGGCTCCGGGCCTCGGAGGAACAGGCCAGTCAGGCCGACTGGCGGGCCAGGGCCGCCGAGGATCAGATGGGCCAGGTCACCGAGCGGCTCCAGGCCGCCGAGGAGGAGGTCGCCCAACTCACCCAGGCCGCCGATGAGCAAGCCGTGCAGGCCAACCAGCTCATCCAGGTCGCCCAG
Organism: Actinomycetota bacterium; assembly: GCA_036374435.1. GTDB lineage: Bacteria > Actinomycetota > UBA4738 > UBA4738 > HRBIN12 > CALGFI01. The sequence continues at coordinate 6,040 of DASUTU010000140.1, forward strand.
GACCAGGCTCGGAAGGCCGACGAGCGAGCCAGGGCCGCCGAGGAGCAGATCGGACAGCTGACCGACCGGCTCCGGGCCGCGGAGGACGACGTCTCACAGGTCACCGAGCACCTCCGGGCCCGGGAGGAGGAGGTCGCTCAACTCACCCAGGCCGCCGATGAGCAAGCCGTGCAGGCCAACCAGCTCATCCAGGCCGCGGAAGACCAGGCCCGGAAGGCCGACGACCGCGCCCAGCAGCTCACCGAGCGGGTCCGATCCTCAGAGGAAGAGGTCGCCCGGCTCACCCAGGCCGCCGATGAGCAAGCCGTGCAGGCCAACGAGCTCATCCAGGACGCCGAGGACCAGGCCCGGAGGGCCGACGAGCGGGCCAGCGCCGCCGAGGGCCAGATCGGACAGCTCTCCGAACAGCTCCGGGCCGCGGAGCACGACGTCTCACAGGTCACGGAGCGGCTCCGGACCTCGGAGGAGGAGGTCGCCCAGCTCACCCAGGCCGCCGACGACCAGGCCGCGCAGGCCAACCAGCTCATCCAGGTCGCCGAGGACCAGGCCCGGAAGGCCGACGAGCGAGCCAGCGCCGCCGAGGAGCAGATCGGACAGCTGACCGAACGGCTCCGGGCCACGGAGCACGACGTCTCACAGGTCACCGAACGGCTCCGGGCCTCGGAGGAGGAGGTCGCCCAGCTCACCCAGGCCGCCGACGAGCAGGCCGTGCAGGCCAACCAGCTCATCCAGGTCGCGGAGGAGCAGGCCAGGGAAGCCGACGAGCGAGCCGAGGCCGCCGAGGAGCAGATCGCACAGCTCACCGAGCTCGTGCAGGCCGCTGATGAGCAAGCGGTGCAGGCCAACCAGCTCATCCAGGTCGCCGAGGATCAGGCGAGAAAGGCCGACGAGCGGGCCCAGGAGTTCACCGAGCGGCTCCAGTCCGCGGAGGAGGAGGTCGCTCAGCTCACCCAGTTCGTCGAGGCCGCGAACGAGCAGGCCCTGCAGGCCAGCCAGCTCATCCAGGCCTCCGAAGACCAGACCAGGAACGCCGACGAGCGGGCCCGGGCGGCCGAGGAGCAGATCGAGCAGCTAACCGAGCAGGTTCGGTCCGCGGAGCAAGAGATCTCACAGCTCACCAAGGCTGCCGACGATCAGGCTCTCCAGGCTAACGAGCTCATCCAGGCCTCCGAAGATCAGGCCAGGAAGGCCGGCGAGCGGGCCCGGGCCGCCGCGGAGCAGATCGAACAGCTCAGCGAGCGGCTCCGTGGAGCGGAGGCGAGGGGCGACCAGCTCGCCCAGCGCCTGGAGACCGAGGAGGAGGAGGCGAGAGAGACCGCTGCGCGGCTGCTCGCCGCCGAGACCGAGACCAAACAGATCGAGGTCCGTACACAGGACGCGGAAGAGCAGGTCGCACAGCTCACCCACCGGCTGCACGTCGCCGAGGAGCACGCCGGTGAGGCCTCCGCACGCCAACTGACCGCGCAGGCGGAGGCGCAGCAGGCGGATCTCCGGATGCGGGCAGCCGAGGAGAAGGCCGAGGACGCCGTCAGGCGTATGCGGGCGGCGGAGGACGAGGCCAACCAGGCTACCGCTTCGGCGTTGGTCGCCGAGACCAAGGTGAAGCAGTCCGAAGTGCGCTCGCGAGCGGTGGAGGATCAGGTGGCCGAGACCGCCGCGAAGAACGCGGAGCTTCTCGAGCAACTGCAGCAGGCCCGAGGGGAGTTGGTCGGTGCCGAGGAACGTGCGCGCCTGGGCGAGGAGCGGTTCCGAGCCGCCAGCGAGCGAGTCGAGGTCCTAGAACAGCAGATGAAGGAGCTCAAGGTCCGGCTGACGGTGGCGAAGTCAGACGTGCCGGTTGGCGCCGTCCGAGACAAGGAGCGAAGCGCCCTCACGGACGCCTTGGCGACGGAGGTGCGCCGGCCGCTGACGTCGATCCTGGGAGTCAGCCTGGCGCTTCGGCACAACGATCCCGATTCCCGTGACGGCCAGGAGTTGGTGCGACAGCTCGGGACCAACGCCCGGAAGCTCGATCGCATGGTCAGCGTGCTCCTGGAGGTCGACCGGCTCGCCGACGGGACCCTTAGGCTGAACCGCCGCCGTACCGACGTCCAGTCCCTCGTGCGTCGCTTGGTCGACGAATCGCCGGATCTGGCGAGCCGGAACGTCTACGTCGAGGCCGAGAAGGTCGTGGTGCCAGTCGACCCATCCATGGTCGAGCAGATGGTCGAGACACTCCTGGCAAACGCGACCGGGCGGACATCGTCCGGCAGCCCCCTGTGGATCACGGTGTCGAGCGACCCCGAGGGCGCCGTTGTCGCCGTCGACGACATCGGCCAGGACCTTCCCGAGGAGCTGCGCAAAGCCCCCACGGCCCAATCAGACGAGCAGAAGGACGGGGCCGGCCGGGGCCAGGCGCCGACCGGCTTGGCCGTACTGCAAAGGCTTGCGGAGGTCCACGGCGGTAGGGCCTGGGTCGAGGAGCGTGAGGGCGGTGGCGCCTCGTTCCGCGTGTTCCTGCCGGACGTTACGGAGATGGTCGCGGGGGCAGCCGACCAGGCCGCCGACGACCCGCAGGCACCCGAGGACGTGGAGGAGACGGCCCCGAGCGAGGTGTAGCTCCTGGCTCAGCCCGCTCAATCGCCGGCCGGGGCGAGCCCCTCCCGCCAGGCCATCGTGACGGCCTCGATCTTCGAACGCGCGCCCAGCTTGGCGAGGATGCTCTTGACGTGCGTCTGCACGGTCAGGGCGCTGATCCCGAGGTGCTCGGCGATCTGCGTGGTGGTCTCGCCCGCCGCCATCCGTCGTAGGATCTGGGTCTCGCGGCCGGTCAGGCGATCGACGATTCGGTCCGAGCGCAGAGCGCTGCGAAGCTCGTCCACCACCGGGCCGAGGTGACTTTCGGGCATGACGAACTGGCCGGCGGCGGCCCGGCGGACCACCTCCATGAGCTCGTCGACCGCTCGCGTCTTCGGGATGTAGCCGCACGCACCCGCGGCGAGGCCATCGGCGATCACTTGCGGGTCGTCCGTGGCCGTCAGCAGGACCACCCGGGCCTCGGGCGAGACCTCCCGGATCCTCCTGGTGGCCTGGATGCCGTTCGCGCCGGGCAGGTCGACGTCCATCAACACCACGTCCGGGGCGTCGTCGGTCTCGAGCTCGAGCATCCGGATGGCCTCCTCGGCGTCGTGGGCCGCCCCGACAAGGCGGACGTCCGGGTGGCGCTCGAGCAGCCTGACCACGGCGTTGGAGAACACCTCGTGGTCCTCGACGACGAGCACGCGCGTGGCGTCGGGAGCGGGTTCCATGGCCTCGGTGCATGCATCGGTCCCGCGCCCCCGAAACCTGAGCGGCGCCTCCCGGCCCGCCCGTACACTGGCCGCACCGTGTTGTGCCCCGCCTGCGGTGAACGCAACCCCGATCGCGCCCGTTTCTGCCTGCGGTGCGGAAAGCCCCTGGAGGGACCGGTCCGACGCCACGAGGAGCGCAAGGTCGTCACGGTCCTGTTCTGCGACCTGGTCGGGTTCACGGCGCGCTCGGACCGAGCCGACCCCGAGGACGTCAAGGCCACCCTCCGCCCCTACCATGCCGCGATCAAGCGGGTGCTGGACGGGTTCGGCGGGACCCTCGACAAGTTCGTTGGGGACGGCGTGCTCGGCGTGTTCGGCGCGCCGACCGGGCACGAGGACGATCCCGAGCGCGCCATCCGGGCCGCCTTCCGGGTCCAGCGGGAGATCGAGGGGCTGAACGAGGGCCGGTCCGAGGCACCGCTCGCCGTGCGGATCGGCATCGACACCGGGGAGGCGGTGGCGCTGATCGGCCCCGGCCCCCAGGTCGGCGAGCGGATCACGGGCGACGTCGTCGCCGCCTCCGCGCGCCTGCAAGCGCTCGCCCCGATCGGGGGGATCGCCGTCGGCGAGGCCACGCGGCGCGCCACGCGCGACCGCTTCTCGTTCCGGCCGCTCGCGCCCGGGCCCGGCCGGCCGCCGGCCTGGGAGCCGTCGGACGTCTCGCGGCTGGTCCGGGAGACCCCCCACACACCGTTCGTCGGCCGAGACGAGGAGTCGGCGTTGCTCCGCGCCGCCTTCCGCCGATGCGTGGCCGAGCCGTCCGTCCAGCTCGTGACGATCATCGGCGAGCCGGGCATGGGCAAGAGCCGCCTGGTCACCGAGTTCGCCGAGCACCTGGACGCGCAGCCCGCGCTGATCCGGTGGCGGCAGGGCCGGTGCCTGCCCTACGGCGAGGGCGTCGGGCTGTGGCCGCTGGCCGAGATCGTGAAGGCCGAGGCCGGGGTCCTCGAGTCCGACTCCCCCGGCGAGGCCCGCGAGAAGCTGTCGCGGTCGATCGACGCCCTCGCGGAGGACCCGTCCGAGCGCGAATGGCTGCGGTCCCGGCTGGGCCCACTGGTCGGCCTCGGCGAGATCGGTGCGGTCGGCGATCGGGCCGAGTCGTTCACCGCGTGGCGGCGGTTCCTGGAGGCCTTGGCCGCCCAGCACCCGCTCGTGCTGGTGATCGAGGACCTGCACTGGGCGGACCCGACCGTGCTCGAGTTCCTGGAGCACGTCGCCGACCAGGTCACCGACCTCCCCGTGCTGATCGTGGCCGCCGCCCGGCCCGAGCTGCACGAGCGGGCGCCGAGCTGGGGCGAAGGCAAACGCCACGCCGCCACGATCTCCCTGCCGCCGTTGTCCGAGCCCGAGACCGCGATGTTGATCTCGGGGCTGCTCGACCAGGCCGTGTTGCCCGCCGAGACCCAGCGCGCGCTCATGGAGCGAGCCGGGGGGAACCCGCTGTACGCCGAGGAGTTCGTGCAGATGCTCGTCGACCGCGGGCTGCTCGAACGGGGCGAGCGCACCCTCCGCCTCGCCGGCGACCTGCCGATCCCCGTGCCCGAGTCGATCCAGGCGATCATCGGCGCCCGGCTGGATGCGCTCAGCCCCGAGACGAAAGGGCTCCTGCAGGACGCCTCGATACTGGGGCGCGAGCTGTGGGCGGGCGCCGTCGCGGCGATCGGCGGCACGGCCCCGGAGCGGGTCCGGGCGGGCCTGGACGATGCAGCCCGCCTCGAGCTGATCCGTCCGATCCGGCCCTCGTCGATCGAGGGCGAGGAGGAATACGCGTTCTGGCACCGGCTGATCCGCGACGTCGCGTACGCCCGGCTCCCTCGGGCCGAACGCGGGACGAAACACCGGGCGGCGGCGGCCTGGATCGCGGAGGTGGCCGGCGACCGGGTGGGCGACCAGGCCGAGGTGCTGGCGCACCACTACGCACGCGCCCTCGAGCTCGAGATCGCCACCGGCGGCCCCGACGTCGAGGAGCTCCGCCGGCGGACCGTGCACCACCTTGCCGAGGCGGCGAACCGGGCCGCCCGCGTCGACGCGGAGTCGGCCCACCGGCACCTCGTCCACGCGATCGACCTGCTGCCCGAGACCGACCCGGCGCGGCACCGGATCCTCCTGCGACTCGGGGAGATCGAGACGACGCTCGGCAGGTTCTCCGACGCCGGTCGTCGGTTCGACCTCGCGATCGTCGGGTTGCTGGCCGATGACGACCAGCTCGGCGTGGGCGAGGCCCTCGCGCTCAAGACCCGGGCGCTGCACAAGCTCGGCGACCTGCGCAAGGCCACCCAGCTCTTGGAGGAGGCCATCCACATCCTCGAGGACCTGCCGCCCGGCCCCGAGCTCGCCCGCGCCTATTCGCGCATGGCCAGCCACCAGCTCGCGCTCGGCGCATTCGAGGAGACGCGCCGGTACGCCGAACGGGCCCTCGAGCTCGCCGAACGGTTCGGGCCCGAGGACGAGGTCGTGCGGGCGCGACAGAACCTCGGGGCCGCCCGGTGCGAGCTCGGCGACCCCGGCGGGCTGGCCGACCTGTGGTCGGCGCTGCGACACGGACTCGATCAGGGCGGCGGGGTGGAGATCGCCGTCTCGTACACGAACCTGGCGCTCCAGCTCTGGCTGCTCGACGGGCCGGCGATCTCGCTGCAGGTCTGGGACGCCGGCGCCGAGTTCGCGAGCGTCCGCGGATTCCAGCACGAGGCGTCCTGGTGCAAGTGCGGCCGGCTCGAGGTGTTGTTCGACCTGGGGCGGTGGGACGAGCTGGTCGAGGAGGCGAACGAGGTCGAGGCCTGGGACCGCGAGGAGGGCGGCGGCCAGCTCCGAACGTTCGCCGAGCTCTATCGCGGTGTGGTGCTCGGGCATCGCGGCGAGCTCCAGGCCGCGGTGCTCCTCGAGGAAGAGGTCCTGCCCCGAGTCCGGATCCTCCGCCGGACCGAGGTCCTGGCCCCGGCCCTGTCCTACGCCGCCTTGCTCGAGCACGAGCGCGGGCACGACGCGATGGCGCTGGACCTCGTCCGCGAGTTCGAGCGCGAGACGAAGGGGTACGACTCGTATCGGCTGCAGTTCCTGCCGGACGCCGCGCGGGTCCTGGTGATGACCGGCCGGCACGACCTGCTGGAGACCTTGATGCTCGACGACGACCGGGCTCGAAACGCCCGGACCAGGAACGCCCTCGCGACCGCGAGGGCGATCCGCGCCGAGGGCCTCGGCGAACACGAGGAGGCGGCCGAGCGGTACGCGGCGTGCGCGGAGGCGTGGCTGTCGTACGGATCGATCCTGGAACGGGCCCACACCCTGCTCGGCGAGGCGCGGTGCCGTCGAGCGCTCGGCGACCCCCGAGCTGGAGAGCTCCTGGCCGCCGCCCGCGAGCTCTACGACTCGCTCGGCGCGGCGCCGATGGTCCGGCGGATCGACGTGGCCCTGGGCCATGCCGCGGCGGCGTCGTCATGAACCGGCTCGCCGGGGAGACCAGCCCCTACCTCCTCCAGCACGCCGACAACCCGGTGGACTGGTACCCATGGGGTGAGGAGGCGCTCGACCGCGCCCACCGTGAGGACAAACCGATCCTGCTCTCCATCGGCTACGCCGCCTGTCACTGGTGCCACGTGATGGAGCGAGAGTCGTTCGAGGATCCGGGGACCGCGGCGCTGATGAACGACCACTTCGTGTCGATCAAGGTCGATCGCGAGGAACGACCGGACCTGGACGCGATCTACATGGACGCCGTCCAGGCTATGACCGGGCACGGTGGCTGGCCGCTGACGGCCTTCCTGACGCCCGACGGCAAGCCGTTCTACGCCGGCACGTATTTCCCGAAAGAGGCGCGCCACGGCCTACCGGCGTTTGGCGCCGTCCTGGCCGCGATCGCCGACACGTGGCAGAACCGCCGGGGCGAGGTCGACGAGCACGGCGGCCGCGTCGTGGAGGCGATCTCGCGCGCCGGGCTGCTGTCCGAGTCGCACGAGCTCCTCTCCGAAGAGGTTGCGGCGGAAGCCTCTCAGCGACTCCGGGCCTCGGTTGACTCGCGGTGGGGGGGGTTCGGCGGCGCCCCGAAGTTCCCCCAGCCGATGACCCTCGAGTTCCTCCTCCGCCGGCACCTGCGCGGGGATCTCGACGCGCTCGACGTGGTCACGCTCACCCTGGACCGGATGGCGGCCGGGGGCATATACGACCAGCTCGGCGGCGGCTTCCACCGCTATTCGACCGACGAGCGATGGCTGGTGCCGCACTTCGAGAAGATGCTCTACGACAACGCCCAGCTCGTTCGCCTGTACACGCGGGCGTGGCTGGTCACCGGGCACGAGCGGTATCGCCCCGTCGCGCTCGAGACGTGCGACTACCTGCTGCGCGAGATGCGCCACCCCGACGGCGGGTTCTTCTCCTCCCAGGACGCCGACAGCGAAGGTGTCGAGGGCAAGTTCTTCGTCTGGTCGTGGGACGAGCTCGTGTCCGTTGGCGGCGAGCCCGTCGCCACGGCGTTCGGCGCGACCCCCGGAGGGAACTGGGAGGGGACGAACGTCCTGTGGCACCCGACGCCGCTCGCGGCAGTGGCCGACGAGCTCGAGATCGAGCGAACCGAGCTCGAGCGGCGCGTCGAGGAGGCGCGCGCGGAGCTGTTTCGCCGTCGCGAGGACCGGGTCCGCCCCGGCACCGACGACAAGATCCTGGCGGCTTGGAACGGGCTGGCCGTCTCCGCGCTCGCCGAAGCCGCTCGGTCGTTCGACCGCCCCGACCTGATCGAGGCGGCCGTGGCCGCGGCGGGATTCGTCCTGACCCACCTCCGACGCGAAGACGGTCGGCTCCTGCGTTCGTGGCGGGACGGGCGGGGCGGCGTGCCCGGCTACGCGGACGATCACGCGCTCCTGGCCGAGGCCTGCCTGACCCTGTACGAGACCACGTTCGACGTGCGGTGGTTCGAACACGCCCGGCGCCTGGCCGACGAGTTGATCCGGCTGTTCCGGGACCGCGACCGCGGCGGCTTCTTCCAGACCGGAGTAGACGCGGAGGCGCTGGTACTCCGGCCCAAAGACCTCTACGACAACGCCGTCCCGAGCGGGAACTCGGCAGCGGCCGACGTGCTGCTGCGCCTGGCCCACCTCACCGGCGAACCCGAATACGAACGCGCCGGCGCCTCGGCGCTCCGGCTGGTCCGCGACGCGATGGCCAACGCGCCCGGCGGATTCGGGCACGCCCTGGGCGCGCTCGACCTGTACCTCGGCCCGGTGCGCGAGGTCGCCATCGTCGGCAGCCCCGAGGCCGACGCCACCCGAGCCTTGGTCGACGAGGTCCTCACCCGGCGGTTCCTGCCGAACCACGTCTTGGCCGTGGCCTCGCTCGGCGACGCCGCCTCGCGCGAGCTGGTGGCCCTGCTGCAGGACCGGCCCCAGCAGGCCGGCCGGCCCACCGCCTACGTCTGCGAGCGGTTCGCCTGCAAGCTCCCAGTCACGGAGCCGCGGGCCCTCGCCGCCCAGCTCGGCAGCGCATGACTTGACGGGGCGACCCGTAAGCAGTAACTTACCGTAAGTCATGACTTACCAGGCCGCCGCGAGGGTGCTGGACGCGCTGGGGGATCCGACCCGCCGAGCGGTCCTCGAGCTCCTGCGCGGCGGAGCCCGGCCTGTCGGCGAGCTGGCGGACCAGCTCCCCGTCAGCCGCCCGGCCGTGTCGCAGCACCTGCGCTTGTTGAAGGAGGCGGGCCTCGTGCGCGATCGGCAGCAGGGAACCCGACGGCTCTACAGCGTGGACGCGTCGGGCCTGGCCGGGCTCCGGGCCTATCTCGAGAGCTACTGGGCGTCCGCGCTCGAGGCGTTCGAGCAGGCCGCCGAGGCCGAGGCCACAGCAACGGAGAAGGAGGAGCGACGATGAGCGACACCCCCTAGTCGCCTCCGGGACGATCGTCGAGTGGGATCCGCCGTCGAGGCTCGTGATCGCCTGGACGCTTCGGGACGGGGAGCCGTCCACGGAGGTCGAGGTGCTCTTCACGGCGTCCGACACGGGCACCGTGGTGGAGCTCGAGCACCGAGGCTGGGAGCGCCTCGAGTCCGACGTCGTCGAACGGTATCGCGGCTACGCCGCCGGCTGGACCGGCGCGCTCCAACGGTTCCGCGCGGCCGCCGAACATCGGGCGGCCTAGTCACGAAGGGAGGATCGGATGGGAGACGCATTCATGCTCGACGAGGTGGCTCGGATCCACGCCGAGCGGCTCCGGCAGGAGGCGCGTGCGAGCCGCGGGCCATGCCGCTCCGAGTGGCTTCCCGACCGGACGCCCGGGCCTTTCCGGCGGGCGCTCGGAACGGGGTTCGTGGCGATCGGCACCCGGCTGATCGGACCGGCCGCTCTGCCCCGATTCGATGATGGGACGGCCCTTGCCGTCGAGGAGGGAGGGACCCAGTGAGCGATCTGGAACCGATCCGGCGTTCGGTGACGGTGCGGCTGGAGCCGACGAGGGCGTTCGACCTGTTCACCGCCGAGATCGGCTCGTGGTGGCCACTCGACAGGTTCTCGCGGGCGGTCAGCGAGTTCGAGGGCGAGGGCGTGAAGGTGGAGCGGGTGGAGTTCGAGCCTCGTGCCGGTGGCCGCGTGCGCGAGCACCTGTCCAACGGCGAGGTCCTCCCCTGGGCCGAGATCCTGGTGTGGGAGCCGCCCTCTCGCGTCGTGCTTGCGTGGAAGCCACATCCGAGACCGCAGCCGCCGACCGAGGTCGAGGTCCGGTTCACCTCCACGGACGAGGGGACGCGCGTCGACCTCGAGCACCGAGGATGGGAGCGCCTCGGCGCGGACGTCGACATCGCGGCGGCTCGCCGCAGCTACGCGCAGGGGTGGGTCGGGACGCTGGAGCGGTTCGCGCAGGCCGCGGCCGGACGGTGACGGCGCGGCGGTAGACTCGACCTTCCCCGACAGGAAGGCCCGCGATGACCACCGCCACGTTCGTCACGTCCATGGGATCGTTCACCGCCCGTCTGACGCCGGACCACGCGCCGATGACTGTCGCGAACTTCGTCCAGCTCGCGATCGGCGAGAAGGAGTGGACGGACCCCCGAACCCGAGAGCGCACGACCGACCGCCTGTTCGACGGCACGGTGTTCCACCGGGTCATCCCGAACTTCATGATCCAGGGCGGGGACCCGACGGCGACCGGCACCGGCGGGCCGGGTTATCGGTTCGAGGACGAGGTGCCCCCAGGCGGCCCCCGCTTCGACCGCCCGGGGCTCCTTGCGATGGCGAACGCCGGCCCGAACACGAACGGGTGCCAATTCTTCGTCACGACCGCTCCGACCGAGTGGCTGAACGGGAAGCACACGATCTTCGGCGAGGTCACCGAGGGCTACGACGTGGTCGAGGCCATCTCCAACGTTCCGACCGGACCGCAGGACCGGCCGCGGGACGACGTGGTGCTGGAGCGTGTGGAGATCTCCGAGGACTAGCGGCCTACCCCGGTGTGCGGGCCAGGTGCTCGCACCTCAGACCTCGCACTGGCGCCGCAGTGCGCCCCCCAGGCCGGGCTGACAGCTATCGGTTCCCGCGCCGCCCTCGAGCACATCGTAGTCGGACCCGCCGATGAGCAGGTCGTCTCCGCCCTGCCCGTACAGCGTGTCCGAGCCGTTCTCGCCGTCGAG
>DASUTU010000141.1:0-3483 GCA_036374435.1 Actinomycetota bacterium
CTTCGTGTGGTCGGCGCGCCGGCACCCGGGCCGTGAGGAGTCGGTCTGGCTCGAGGGCCGCGAGCCCGTCGAGGACCGAGAGCCCGTCGCGGCGGAGGACGCCGAGGCGGGGGAGACCCATGCGCTGGAGGCCGGGGCGGAGGAGACCGGTGGACGCGGTGCCGGCCCGGACTCCGCGACGGGACGCCCCGAGCGCTGACCTCCTCGACCGGCGGTGCACGCGGCAGTGAGGTGAGGCTCACCTTCGATGAATCCGCCGGTCCCGGACGATAGTTTTGGGCCATGACCCACGACCCGCACGTTCCCGCGATCAGCCACGAGCATCCAGATGTCACGGGTGGCTGGCTGCGCCCCGCCGTGTTCGGCGTGAGCGACGGGCTGGTGTCCAACGTGGCGCTGATCGCAGGTGTCGCGGGCGGCACGAAGGGCGACAGCTCCACCGCGGTGATCCTGGCCGGCCTCGCGGGCCTGGCCGCCGGGGCGTTCTCGATGGCGGTGGGGGAGTACACCTCGGTCGCCAGCCAGTCGGAGTCCGCGGCGCGAGAGGTGGAGCGGGAGCGGCACGAGATCATCGCCAACCCCGAGGGCGAGACCCGCGAGCTGGCGGAGATGTACCGGAAGAAGGGTCTCGCGCCCGAGCTCGCCCACGAGGTAGCGCGCCAGATCCACATGGACGTGGACAACGCGGTCAAGGTGCACGCGCGTGAGGAGCTCGGCGTCGACCCCCACGACCTCGCCTCGCCGATGCTCGCCGCGGTCTCGTCGTTCCTGGCGTTCGCGGTCGGTGCCCTCGTCCCGCTGGTCCCGTACTTCTTCGGCGCCAACACCCTGTGGCCGGGCCTGGTCTTCACGCTGCTCGCGCTGTTCGGCGCCGGCGCCGTGGTGACCTCGCGGACCACCCGCTCCTGGGCCTACGGCGGTGCCCGCCAGATGCTCATGGGTGCGGCGGCGGCCGCCCTGACCTACGGTGTCGGGTCGCTCGTCGGGGCCAACCTCGGGTAGGAGCGAGGGGCCGATCCGGCCCGTCTGGACCTGTCCGGAATGTGACCTACGCGTCTCGCTGGGCGGGCGTTCGAGACTCCGAATGTTGTAGGCTTCCTTACTCCGCCTCGGGCCAATGTCGTCCCGTGCACTTCTGCATCAAGCCAACACCGGAAGCAGCACTCGCAGCACCGGTGTCACGACGACGACGGGAGAGTGCCTCATGCAAGGATTCCCGCCGCCCCAGGGTCTCTACGACGGACTCCACGAGCACGACGCGTGCGGTGTGGCCTTCGTCGCGACCCTGACAGGCGTAGCCAGCCACGACATCGTCGCCAAGGCCATCACGGCCCTGCGCAACCTCGAGCACCGTGGCGCCACGGGGGCCGAGCCCGACTCCGGTGACGGAGCCGGCATCCTCCTGCAGGTCCCGGACAGGTTCTTGCGGGCCGTCGTCGACTTCGAGCTGCCGCCTGTCCGCACCTACGCCGTCGGCACCGCGTTCCTGCCCGGCGACGAGGAGCACGTCGCGAAGACCCGCTCCCGGATCGAGGAGATCGCGGCCGAGGAGGGCCTCGAGGTCCTCGGCTGGCGCGACGTCCCGATCGAGCCGGGCATCCTCGGCGCGACCGCGCTCAGCGTGATGCCGACCTTCAGCCAGCTCTTCGTCGCCGCCACCACCGGCCGCCTCGTCGGCATGGCGCTCGAGCGGATGGCGTTCGTGCTCCGCAAGCGCTCCGAGCGCGAGACCGACGTGTACTTCCCGTCGCTGTCGTCGCGGACCATCGCCTACAAGGGCATGCTCACGACCGACCAGCTCGACCGCTTCTACCCGGACCTGCGCGACGAGCGCATGGAGTCCGCGGTCGGCGTCGTCCACTCCCGCTTCTCCACGAACACCTTCCCGAGCTGGCCGCTGTCGCACCCGTTCCGGTTCATCGCCCACAACGGCGAGATCAACACCGTCATGGGCAACCGCAACTGGATGCGGGCCCGTGAGGCGCTCCTCGACAGCGACCTGATCCCCGGCGACCTCGAGCGGCTCTACCCGATCTGCACCCCGGGTGCGTCGGACTCCGCGTCCTTCGACGAGGTCCTCGAGCTGCTGCACATGGGCGGCCGGACGCTCCCGCACTCGGTGTTGATGATGATCCCCGAGGCGTGGGAGAACCACGCCGAGATGGCCGAGAAGCGGAAGGCGTTCTACCGGTTCCACGCCTCGATGATGGAGCCGTGGGACGGCCCGGCCGCGGTGGTCTTCACCGACGGCACCCAGATCGGCGCGGTCCTCGACCGCAACGGCCTGCGTCCCAGCCGGTACTGGGTCACCGACGACGGACTCGTCGTGATGGCGTCCGAGGTGGGCGTCCTCGACATCGACCCGGCGTCCGTCGTACGCAAGGGGCGCCTGCAGCCCGGGCGCATGTTCCTCGTCGACACGGCCGAGCACCGGATCATCGAGGACGAGGAGATCAAGGCCGAGCTCGCCGCGGAGCATCCGTACGACGAGTGGCTGCACGCCGGCCTGATCAACCTCGACGACCTCCCCGACCGCGAGCACATCGTCCACACCCATGCCTCCGTGACCCGTCGCCAGCAGATCTTCGGGTACTCCGAGGAGGAGAAGCGGATCCTCCTCACGCCGATGGCGAGGACCGGCGCCGAGCCGATCGGCTCGATGGGCACGGACACGCCGATCGCGGCGCTCTCGGACCGCCCGCGGCTGCTGTTCGACTACTTCACCCAGCTGTTCGCGCAGGTGACGAACCCGCCGCTCGACGCGATCCGCGAGGAGCTCGTCACCTCGCTCGCCGGCACCATCGGCCCGGAGATGAACCTCCTCCAGCCGACGCCGGCCTCGTGCCGCCAGGTCGTCGTGCCGTTCCCGGTCATCGACAACGACCAGCTCGCGAAGATCCGGCACATCAACCGCGACGGGGACATGCCGGGCTTCATCACCCACGTCTCCCGCGGCCTCTACGAGGTCGAGGGCGGGGGAGAGGCGCTGGCCCGCCGGATCGACGAGATCTGCGAGGAGGTCTCCGCGGCCATCGCCGACGGCGCGCGCATCATCGTGCTCTCCGACCGGCACTCGACCGCCGACCTCGCGCCGATCCCGTCCCTCCTGCTCACCGGCGCCGTGCACCACCACCTGGTGCGCGAGAAGACCCGCACGCAGGTCGGCCTGATCGTGGAGGCCGGCGACGTGCGCGAGGTGCACCACGTCGCGCTGCTCATCGGCTACGGCGCAGCCGCGGTCAACCCCTACCTGGCCATGGAGACCGTCGAGGACCTGGCCCGCGACGGCTACTTCGTCGACGTCGAACCCGAGAAGGCCGTCAAGAACCTCGTGAAGTCGCTCGGCAAGGGCGTCCTCAAGGTGATGAGCAAGATGGGCGTCTCGACGGTCGCGTCGTACACCGGCGCCCAGATCTTCGAGGCGGTCGGCCTCTCCCAGAGCCTGGTCGACAAGTACTTCACCGGGACCGTCAGCAAGCTCGG
>DASUTU010000142.1:0-5919 GCA_036374435.1 Actinomycetota bacterium
ACCCGGATGACGCCCTCCTCCTGAACCTTCGCCAGGAGGTCGTCGCCCCCGGTTTCGGTTTCACCGGTCGGCCCGGTGGCTGCCGTCTCCTCCGTCGGTCCGGTCGGTTGACCCGGCTCCGCCTCCGGTTCGTCTTCGCCGCACGCGGCCGCCACCAGCGCCAGGACGGCCAGCAGAACGACCACATGCCGTAGCCAACTCTTGCGCATGCCGTTCCCCTCCTCGGGCCCATGGATTCGGGTAAACGAGCCCATCCGCGCCGCACTCTAGAGCAGCCCCCGAGAGCGGGCAACGTAATGGGGCTCAGGTGTTGCTCGCGGACGAGACCTCGCCCCATCGACCGCCGCGGACGCGGTACACGCGCACGAAGGACCTCGGGTCCGCAAGCTCGCCGGCGGTCAGGGTGTACGGCCCGCCGAGCCCGTCGATCGCGGTCGTGCTCGCGATGCGGTCCCAAACGCTCGCGCGGTCCTGGCCACCTCCTCGAAGGGCGGCGAGAACGAGCTGTGCCGCGTCCCACGCCTCGACCACGTACGCCCCGGGGGGACGCCCGTATTCGGTCTGGAAGTCCTGGATGAACCGCTGGGCCTCGAGATCCAGGGAGGTGGACAGGTCCACACACGAACAGACGGCCACCGCGTGGGGGTCCTCGGCGAGCACGAGGAACCGAGGATCAAGCAGCGCCGGACCGCCCACGAGGACCGGCGGGTGCGGCTCGGTCGCCGCCAGCGACGCGGCGAGCTCGGCACCGTCGACACCACCGCCGGCCCAGAGCACGACGCC
The DNA here is from genome assembly GCA_036374435.1 of Actinomycetota bacterium. GTDB lineage: Bacteria > Actinomycetota > UBA4738 > UBA4738 > HRBIN12 > CALGFI01. Next base: position 784 of record DASUTU010000142.1, read on the forward strand.
GCAACCTGCCTCCCCTACCTCTACCGGGCCACTCACCTCGGTCAGGTCGAGGTCCGGAGGCAGGGATCGCGCCGCCACCCGCCCCAGCACCGTCCCGTCGGTGGGCGCCTCCACGATGCAAACCCCGTCTTCCACCCGGCGCAGGGACGCCGCCGTCTCGGCGAGCGCCCCGCCCAGGGTGCGCACGGGCGCGACGAGCCGCAGCCACGCGCCGGCGGGAGGCGCCTCCGGGCTGCCGCGCGCCGAGAGGCTCAACACCGGGACGCCCGCCGCAGCGAACCTCGACACCAGCTCGGCCTGCCCCGGGAGGTCGGGGGCGGCGATCGCGGCCACGTAGCGGGGATCCGCGGCGATCTCGGCGGCGATCTCGCCCGCGACCTCCGCGTCTCCCGCAGTGTCGAACGAGGTGAGCTCGACGTCCACGGGATCCTCCGAATCGATCGACGCGGCGGCGAAGGCCAGCTCGACGGCCCGGTAGACCGGGAGCAGCGGCTCGAGCGCGCCCTCCGGCGACAGGTCCTGCAGGAAGGCGACGGCGGCGGCCGGCGGGGGTTCGGGGGTCGGCGTCGCCGCCGGGCTCCCGGAGGCAGACGGCGCCGGGGACGGCGGTGTGCTCGCCGCCGGGCCGGGCGCCGCGGGCGCCGCCGTTTCGCAGGCTGCGAGAGCGAGGGTCAGGACCATCGCGAACGCGATTGTGCGGGCAGTGACGATCGGTTTCCTCCTCGTTCCGGACGAGCGCCGAGTCTACGAAGGCGTCGAGTCCGCTCCGGTCGACGTGTCAGTACCTCCGTATACGTTCGCCTACACGCGTTCGGAGGTTCCGCTGCACGATCGTCACGAGGTCGACGAGGTCCTGCGCCTGATCGCTGAAGGCTGGAACGACTGCGAGATCTCGAGGGCGAGCGGAATCAGCCGATCCACAATCAACCACTGGCGACACGGTCGGCTACCGAGGTTCGACGCGAGTGGGCGTCGGCGCCCCAGTACGTGCCCGCGGTGCGACGGCGTTCCGCTCGACGAGCCGGCGTATGCGTACCTCTTGGGTTTGTATCTGGGGGACGGACACATGGTCCGTTTACCGCGCACCAACCGGCTTTCGATCTACCAGGACAAGCGCTACGGACAGCTCGTCGATCTCGCGGGCGCAGCGATCCTGCGAGTTCGCGGCGGGAGGGGAAAGGTCGGCTTCGCCCGTCAAGCGGGCTGCATCGCGATCACCGCACACTGGAACCACTGGCCGTGCGTCTTCCCCCAGCATGGTCCCGGGCTGAAGCATCAGCGGGAGATTCGCCTGCAGGGCTGGCAGCGCGACATCGCCTCCCGATACCCGAAGCAACTGCTCCGAGGACTCATCCATTCGGACGGCTGCCGGGTCGTGAATCGTGTCTGTAAGGGCAAGTACAGCTATCCCCGGTACTTCTTCACGAACACTTCGGCAGACATCCTTCAGATCTTCCGGGACGCGTGTGTCCTTGTCGGGGTGCCGTATCGAGATTCGAAATGGAACACGATCTCGGTCGCCCGAAGAGAAGGTGTGGTCGCGCTCGACGCCTTCGTCGGACCGAAGGCGTGAGCCGATACACTCCCATCGTGCCGGGGTGAGGGAACAGGCAGACCTGGCGTCCTCAAAAGGCGCTGCGCGAAAGCGCGTGCGGGTTCGAATCCCGCCCCCGGCACCAAGCGGTTAGACCACGTGGCCTTCGGCCACCAGCTCGTCTGACTCGAACCGGTCGAGGCCGAGTCCCGAGACGTCCACCGTCTTGGCCTCGCCGTCCACGATGAGCTCGGCCACGAGCTTGCCCACCACCGGGGCATGTTGGAACCCGTGGCCGCTGAAGCCGTTCGCCAGGTAGAAACCCTCGACCCCGGGAGCCTCGCCGAGGATCGCGTGTCGGTCCGGCGTCATCTCGTACAGGCCGACCCACGAGTGCTCGACCGAGGCCTCCTCGAGCGGCGGGAACACCCGAACGGCGGTCGGCAGGAGCTCCTCCGCGATGAACCGCTCCTCCGGGCGGGTGTCGAACGTGGCTCGCTCGTTCGGGCTCCCCATCCCCATCAGGACCCCGGACCCCTCGCGATGGAAGTAGAAGCTGGTCGCCGCGTCGATCACCAGCGTGCGGCGTTCGGGCACTCCCGGGAACGGGCCGATGACGAGCACGTGCCGAGGGATCGGCTCGAGCGGCAGGTCGACGCCGGCCGTTCGCGCCAGCTGGCCCGCCCACGGTCCCGCGGCGTTCACGACCACTGGCGAATGCACCACACCGCTCGTGGACTCGACGCCCGTCACTCGCCCGCGCTCCACGAGCACGCCCGTCACCTCGACGCCGAGCTCGATCTCGGCCCCGGCGCGGCGGGCCAGCGTCGCGTATCCCTGCGTCAAGCCCGAGGGATCGGCGATCCCGTCGTCCGGCCCGTACGCCGCCCCGACCACCCCGTCGAGCGAGATGCCCGAGGCGAGCTCGGCGGCGTCCTCCGGCGACAGGAGCTCGGCGCGCACACCGAGCGACCGCTGGAGCGCGTTCGCCGCGACGAAGTCCCGCCACCGCTCTTCTCCCCGGACGAGGAACAGGTAGCCGTCCTGCGCCAGGTCCAGCGGCAGCCCGTGCTCCTCGGTGAAACCGACGATCATCGGAACGCTCGCCAGCGACAGCCGGATGTTGACCTCGCTCGAGAACTGGCCGCGGAACCCCCCGGCGCACGCGCCGGTCGCGCCGGCGGCCAGGTGGTCCGCGCGCTCCAGCAACAGCACTCGGCCCGCACCGGCCGCCGCGAGGTGGTAGGCGGCGCTCGCGCCCACCACGCCGCCGCCGACCACGACGACGTCGGCCGTCCGGGTCACGCCCGCGCCACCGCCGCGGCCGCCACGACGAGGTCCTCGAACGCCACGCCCACCGACTTGAACAGGGTGACGTCGGCGTCGGAGGTCCGCACTCGGACCCCGCGAACCACCTCGGCCAGGTCGGCCACGACGTGGTCCGGGCCGATTGCCCCTTCCGCCACCGCCAGCGCCAGGTCCCCGGCCTCGGCCGCGGCGGCCTCGCGCGTCTCCACCACGACCCGGGCCCCTCGCACCGCCTCGGCGTCCAGCTCGCGCATCGAGGTTGTGTACGCCCCAACCGCGTTCACATGTACCCCATCCGCCAAGTGAGCGCCCCGCACCACGGGCGTCGAGCTCGTGGTACACGTGCAGACGAGGTCGGCCTCGGCCTCGGCTCCCGGCGTACCGACCCGCGCTCGCAGTCCGCTGGCCGAGACCTCGTCCGCCAACGCCTCCGCCCTCGCCCGCCCGCGGGACACCACCACGACCTCCTCGACCGGCCGCACGGCGCGCATCGCGACCAGGTGCGACCGCGCCTGCACCCCGGCCCCGTAGACGACGAGCCGTCGCGCATCGGTCCGAGCCAGGAACCGCGTGGCCAGCCCGCTCACGGCCGCCGTCCGGAGCGCGGTCAGCGCCGAGCCGTCCAGCAGCGCCCGCGGGGCCTGCGTCTCGGCGTCGAACAACACATAGGCGGCGTGGATGAACGGTAGGCCGCGGTCCGGATTGCCCTCGGTCAGCGTGACGAGCTTCACGCCGACCCCGGCCGTCCCGTGTGCCGGCATCAGCAACAACGTCCCGCCGGCGGTCTCGATGTGAGAGCGGAGCGGCGCGTCGGGGAGCCGGTCGGCCCCGAACGCTTCCTGGAGCGCGTCGATCGCCGCCTCCATCGGCACCAGGCGGCCGAGCGTGTCCGCGTCGATCACGGGGACGGCGTCAGAGCTCGCCGAGGTACGCCTCCCGCATGAGGGGGTTCTGGAGAAGGTTCGCCGCCGTGTCGGCCAGCACCACCTGCCCGGTCTGGATCACGTAGCCGCGATCGGCGATCGAGAGCGCCATGTTCGCGTTCTGCTCCACGACGAACACGGTCCGGCCCAACCGGCGGATGGCCTGGATGATCTCGAAGACCTGCTCCACGAGGATCGGCGCGAGCCCCATCGACGGCTCGTCCATCAGGAGCACCTTCGGGTCGGCCATCAGCGCCCGCCCCATGGCGACCATCTGCTGCTCTCCGCCCGAGAGCGTCCCCGCCTTCTGCTTGAGGCGCTCCCGGATCCGCGGGAACGTCTCGAGGATGCGCTCCCGTTCCTCCGCAACCCTGGCCTTGTCCTTGCGCTGGAAGGCGCCGAGGTCGAGGTTCTCGGACACGGTCATGCTGCCGAACAGCCGCCGGTTCTCCGGCACCATGGAGATGCCCCGCCGGACGATCTCGGCGGTGGGCAGCCCGCTCACCACGTTACCGTCGAGCACGACCTCTCCCTCGGACGGCTTCACGTATCCGAGGATGGTCTTCAGGGTGGTGGTCTTGCCGCTGGCGTTGCCGCCCAGCAGGCAGACCATCTCTCCCTCGTAGATCTCCACGTCCACGTTCCGCAAGACGGCGACGAGCCCGTAATGCGTGCTCACGTTGCGCAGCTCGAGGATCGGCACGCGCTCGCGGTCGGGAGCTGCGTCCTCTCGTGACGGCAGCGCCTCGGTCTCGGCCGGCTGGACGCCCACGCCGGTGTCGGGACCCGAGGTGGTCCCCTCGTTCACCCGACCGCCTTCGTTCCGAGATACGCCTCGATCACCTGTGGGTTGTTCGCGACGTCCTCGTAGGCGCCCTCGGCGATCTTCCGTCCGTAGTCGAGCGCGATCACGCGATCGGAGACTCCCTTGACCACGCGCATGTCGTGCTCGATGACGAGCACCGTCAGGCCGCGCTCGTCGCGCATCCGGACGATGTGGTCTCGGAGCTCCAGCGTCTCCCGCGGGTTCATCCCCGCCGTGGGCTCGTCCAGCAGCAGCAGCAGCGGTTCGGTCGCCAGGGCCCTGGCCATCTCGAGCCGGCGCCGGTTCGCGTACGAAAGCGAGAACGCCGGCTGCAGCTGGCGGTACCCTGCCAGGCGCGAGCCGAAGAACTCCAAGGCCTCCTTGGCCCGCGCGCGGATTCGCTCCTCCTCCCGGTTGGTTCCCGGCGGCCGGAACACGGCCCCGAACAACCCGGACCGCGACCGGACGTGCTGGCCGACCATGGCGTTCTCGAGCACGGTCATGTTCGGGAACAGGTGCACGTTCTGGAACGTCCTCGCGATGCCGAGGCCGCGTGGTCCACGACG
>DASUTU010000143.1:0-2410 GCA_036374435.1 Actinomycetota bacterium
CAGCCCGTCGACGACCCCGAGCCGCGTCACGCAGAACGCGCCGGCCCGCAGGCCGAGCTCGATCGCGCCCTCGAGGGGCATCCCCTCAGCCAGCCCCGCCACCAGGCCGGCGTTGAACGCGTCGCCCGCACCGGTCGTGTCGACGACTCGCACGGATCGCGCCGCGAAGGAGGACGTCCCCTCCCGCCCGACCAGCAGCGCGCCCCGTTCGCCGAGGGTCACCACGACCCGTTCGACTCCGCGATCGATCAGGTGGCGGGCGGCGGCCTCGATATCGGCGTCGTCGTCGACCGGCCTTCCGACGAGCACGGCGAGCTCGGTCTCGTTCGGAGTGAGGAGGTCGACGAGCGCGAGCGTCTCGTCGTCCAGCGGCACCGCCGGCGCCGGGTTCAGGACGGTCGTGACCCCCTCGGCTCTCGCCCGGGCAGCCGCGGCCGCGAACAGCTCGGCCGGGCATTCGAGCTGGCACAGCAGGTGGGACGCGCCCTCGAACAGTCCGGGGATCGCGTCCAGGTCCGCTGGGGACAGGTGCACGTTCGCCCCGGGCGCCACGGCGATCATGTTCGCGCCCTCGTCGTCGACCAAGACGAGCCCGGCGCCGGTGTGCGTGTCGGCCCCCAGGACGCCCTCGCCGAGGAGCCCCTCGCGGCCGAAGAGCTCGCGGGCGTCGTCGGCGAAGCGGTCGGTGCCGAGCTTCACCACGAACGTCACATCGGCGCCGAGGCGCCGCAGGCCGATGGCCTGGTTCGAGCCCTTGCCGCCCGGTCCGGTCCCGAACGTGTGCCCGAGCACCGTCTGGCCCGGGGCCGGCAGCGTCGGGCCGACCACCCAGAACCCCACGTTGTAGCTGCCGACCACAACGACGCGACCCATCAGCGGCGGAGCGCCTCCAGGGCGTGGGCATAGAAGCCGTCCACGTCGACGTCGACGGCGGCCTTCACCGGGCGACCACCTTCGGATGGTTTGGTCCGGCCCTGGCTGGGGCCGTCGGCGATCAGCTCGACGCGGACCTCGTCGAACGTGCAGAGCTCGGGCGCCGCCAGGTACGAGGTCGCGAGCGTGTCCCAGCAGAAGTAGGGCAGCCCGGTGGCCAGGTCCCAGCCGGCGGTGAGCGCCCAGATCGTCCCCGCCGCGGCCGACCGTTCGTACTCGTACTGGCCCGCGAGGGCACGCCGGAACTCACCGGTGACCGGGACCTTGTTGGTCGCGTCGAGCGGGAACATCGTGATGGGGATCGACGAGTCGAACACGCGACGAGCCGCCGGCGGGTCCCAGTACACGTTCCACTCGGCCGAGCCGTCGTGGCCCGGCTGCTCGACGTTCCCCTCGACCTGGAGCGCGCCGCCCATCCAGATCAGCTCGTCGATGCGCTCCTCGAGGTCGGGGTGCCGATCGAGCGCCCAGGCCAGGTTGGTGAGCGGCCCGGTCATGAGCAGGGTGGTCGACGCCGCCGCGGCCAGCGCGACCTCGGCCAGGAACTCCTGCCCGGTCCGGTCGCTGAGGGGCGCCATCGGCTCGCCACGACGGTTGAGGATGGGGAGGTCGTTGACGCGAAGGCACTCGAGCCGCCACTCGAACGGAAAGGGGTTCGGTCCTTCGAGCGTTCCCTCGGCCACGGTGACGTCCGAACGCCCCGCCAGGTCGAGCAACTTCCGGGTGGCCGGCACCGCCCCTTCGGCCAACGTGTCGGCCGGCGTGATCGAGATCCCAAGCAGCTCGACGTCGTCGTAGCCGAGCACCATCAGCAGGCTCAGGAAGTCGTCGAGCCCGCCGTCGTGATCGAAGAAGACTCGTCGCCCGATCGACCGTTCACCCCCCGGGCGTCACTCTATCGTCCGCCGTCGCGTGGCCGAGGTGGTAGAAGTGAGCGCGTCGTGAGCGCGCGCAAGGTCGAGATCGTTCGGGACTGGGTGAACCGATCCACGTTCCACGAGTGGGTCGGCATCCGGCTGGACCGGCTCGAACGAGGCGAGGTCGATCTGTCGCTCGACGTCCGCGAGGACCACATGAACCTGATGGGGAGCCTTCACGGCGGCGTGATCTCGAGCCTTGCGGACGCCGCCACGGGCATCGCGATGCACACCGCGCTCGACGAGGGGTGGACCCACGCCACCACGTCGCTCCAGCTCACCTACCTGGCGGCGGGGCAACTCGGCGACCGCGTCGTGGCGCGCGGCCGGGTGGTCAAGCGCGGCAGGCGGTTCGGCTATGCCGAGGCCGACGTGGAACGTTCGGACGGGACGCTGCTGGCTCGGGCCGCCGCGACGTTCCTGCTCCAACAGGAGCCCGGGGCTCAGTAGTCGACGTCCATCTCCTGCATCTCGCGGGCGAGCTCGGTCAACGCTCCCTGGAGCTGCATCAGCAACATCATCGATCCGTTGATCCGGATCTTGCCGGTCATGAACGCGGT
>DASUTU010000144.1:0-2497 GCA_036374435.1 Actinomycetota bacterium
CAGCCCGTCCAGCGAGGACTGGAACGAGTCCATCCTCGTCTGGAACGAATCCATCCGCGTTTCGAGGCGATCCTCGAGACGGTCGATGCGTTTCTCGACCGCCTCGAACCTCCCCTTCCCCAGCCAGGCGAGGGCGAGCCCTACGGCTCCGACCACCATCGCGTTGATCCCGCTGACCAGCAGGTCCATCCGTCAGCTCCTCTCCGGGGGAGGAGATTCGATCCGCGCGGCCACGCTAACACCGTGAGGCGACCCTCGAGGTCGCGGCCGGTGAGTCGATCGACCTGGCCGGGATCGGTCGCGCCCGCGCTCGACTAGCATCCACCCCGGTGGGACGGGAGCGACCGACATGAACGAGCTGACCCCAACCCCGCGCGAGGACGGGTTCTCCATGCCGGCGGAGTGGGAGCCCCACGCCTCGTGCCTGATGGAGTGGCCGACCGTCACCCGGCGCGAGTTCTGGGCGGACCGGTTCGACGAGGCCAAGCGCGACTACGCGGCGGTCGCCAACGCGATCGCCGCGTTCGAGCCCGTGGTGATGGTGTGCGACCCCGAGCAGGAGGCCGAGGCCCGCCGGTTCTGCGGCGACGGCGTCGAGATCCTCCCGCTGCCGATCGACGACTCCTGGATGCGCGACAACGGCCCGATCTTCGTCCGGGACGGCTCCGGCCGGGTGGCGCTCGTCCACTTCCGGTTCAACTCGTGGGGGGAGAAGTTCCACCCGTACGATCGCGACGCCGACGTCCCGCGGCACGTGGCCGCGCACCTCGGGATGCGCCGGTACGAGGCGCCGTTCGTGCTCGAGGGCGGCTCGTTCTTCGTGGACGGCGAGGGCACGCTCATCACCACGGAGCAGTGCCTGCTCAACGCGAACCGGAACCCCTCGATGTCCCGGGACCAGATCGAGCAGGGGCTCCGCGACTACCTGGGCGTCGAGACCGTCATGTGGCTCGGCCTGGGCCACTCGACCGACCGCGACACCGACGGGCACATCGACGGCATCGCGCAGTACCTCGCCCCCGCCAGGGTGGTGCTCCTGGCGCCCGAGGACCCCTCCGACCCCGATCACGCCAGCGGCGGGGACAACCTGGAGCGGCTCGGGCGGGCCCGCGACGCGCGGGGCCGGGCGTTCGAGGTGGTCCCGTTCCAGACCTCGCCCCCCGGCAAGGTGCCGTACCTGAACGTCTATCTCCCGAACGGCGGCGTGATCGTCCCGATCGCCGAGCGCCCCGAGGACGAGCAGGCGCTGGAGCAGATCGGCAAGCTCTTCCCGGACCGGGAGGTCGTTCCGGTGGCGGGGAATTGCCTCACGTACGGGGGCGGTGGTCCGCACTGCATCACCCAGCAGCTCCCGGCCGGCGTCCCGGTGCCGGCCTGAGATGTACCTCAGCCCGACCGAGGAGGACCGCCTGCGGATCTTCGCGGCGGCGGAGCTCGCGCGTCGCGCGATGGCCCGCGGGCTCCGGCTGAACGCCCCGGAGGCGACGGCGCTGATCTGCGACGAGATGCACCTGGCGGCCAGAGCCGGCGCGTCCTTCGAGGAGGTGCTCGAGGCGGGCCGCCGGGCCGTCCGCGAGGACCAGCTGATGGAGGAGGTCGCGGAGCTCGTGGACGAGATCCGGCTCGAGGTGGTGCTCGACGAGGGGAGCCGGCTCGTGGTGCTGCGGAGGCCGTGGGGATGAGCGACCCGATCGAGCTCGCCCCGGGACGGGAGCGGATCCGGCTGGCTGTGACGAACACGTCGGCCCGCGTCGTGCGAGTGTCCTCGCACTATCCGTTCTGGCGGGCGAACGCTCGCCTCGCGTTCGATCGGGACGCAGCACGGGGGTTTCGGCTGGACGTTCCGGCCGGCGCGTCGATCCGGTTCGCCCCCGGCGAGGAGCGGGAGGTCGTGCTGGTCCGGTACGGCGGTGCAGGTGGCTGAGCTCTCGCGCCAGGAGTACGCGCGGCGCTACGGGCCGACCACGGGCGACCGCATCCGCCTCGGCGACACCGACCTGTGGGTGCGGGTGGAGGACGACCACGTCGGCTACGGGGACGAGCCGGTGTGGGGTTACGCGAAGAACTTCCGCTCTCGGATGGCGCAGTTCGACCGGGCCACGTCGGAGAGCGAGCTCGACATGCTGATCGCCGGCGTCGTGGTGCTCGACCCGCTCCTCGGCGTGCTGAAGACGAACATCGGGATCAAGGACGGCCGGGTCGCCGGGGTCGGTCGGGCCGGCAACCCGCAGATCGCGGACGGGATCGAGCTCGTCATCGGACCGAACACGTGGCCGGTCAACGCGTACGGCCTGATCGCGACGCCCGGCGGCATCGACAGCCACGTGCACCTGATCACGCCGCGGCTCGTGCCGGCGGCGCTCTCGGCCGGGATCACCACGCTGATCACCGCGGGGTTCGAGGAGCCCCCGTACACGATGGACCGGACGTATCGCGCCTTCGAGGACCTCCCGGTGAACCTCGGGCTCCAGGCGAGCGCCCGGACCGACGTTCCCGG
>DASUTU010000145.1:0-21022 GCA_036374435.1 Actinomycetota bacterium
GCAGGCGGGGCTGTCGGCCGCCGTCTGAGCGCCCGTTCCGACGCCGCCGCCTACCCGACGGTGAGGGCGCGGCGGCGGCGGAAGAACCAGCCCGCGCCAAGACCGGCGACCAGACCGATCGCGCCGGCGGCGAGCTCGCTCCAGGCACCGGCGTCCTCGGGAGAGTTGGAGGTGCCCAGCACCCGAGCCGGCCCTTCGGCGTCGCCCCCGCCGCCCGCCGAGTCGAGCGGGGTGCCGCCGGCGGCCCCCGCCGTGGCGCCTGCGACGACGATCGCCCCGGTCATTCCCGCGTGATACGTGCACGCGAACGGGTACACGCCGGCGTCGGCGAACGTGGCCGTGAACGACTCGCCCTTCGCCATCTCCTCGATCCGGCCCCATCCCTCCGCCGACACGTTGTGCCCCGGCCAGGTCGCGGTTGACGAAACTGACCGTGGCCCCCGGCTCGATCTGAAGGGTCGTGGGGGTGAAGCGGCAGCCCGCCATCTCGACGGTCTCGCCGTCACTCGTGGTGGCCTCGCCACTACAGCCGCCGCCGGCGGCCGCAGGGACGGGCACGGCGAGCGCGAGGACCGACAGGGCCCCGGCGAGCAGGATCCGACGCTGCATCTTCCCCTCCTCGGGACGTGACCACCGAGATACACCGCCGCAGCCGGCGGGGTTCCCTCAGCCCACGCCTTCGGCCAGCGCGAGGGCGGACCGCAGCCGCAGGGAGGTCTCGAGCCGGTACGTCACGTCTCCCTCGGTCCAGATCAGGACGTTCCCGCCGACGGAGTACCGCTCGAACCGCGTCTCGGTCCGCACGATCAGGTCGTGCGGGACGTCGATCCAGAACCCGGGGCGTCCCCGGACCGTGACGGTTCGGACGTCCTCGAACCGCGCCACGGTCTTGGTGATCGTCTCGGCGTCGCTGTGGACCTGGAGGAGCACCCGGCTCCACGGCGTTCCGGGGAGCGGCGGGTGGTCCGGCCCGCCGCGCCACCCCAGGAGCGCGCCGGCCCGGTCGTCCGCCGTACGGACGGCGTAGGCCTCGTCGGGCGGCGGCCCCGGAGGCAGGGCGAGCTCGAACCCGACCGCCGCCTCCAGCTCTTCGACCGCGACCGGCTCCCCGAGCCCGCCCGGCCCGAGCGGCGGGCCGCTCGGCGTGACGCCGGGCTGGACGCGGATCTCCGCCGCCCCCAGCACCAGCCGGGCGCCGAACGCGAGGGCCAGCGCCACCAGCAGCCCCACCGCCACGGCGATCACGGCGCGCCGGCGGTCCCGGCCGGCGGGCAGGACCGGCCGGCGGGCGCGTGGGGACTCCAGCCGCTCCAGGACCGCGGGGACCAGAGGCGGCGTCGGTGGGAACGTAAGGTCGGTCCCCAACTGACGGAGCCGCTCGGCCAGGGCCGTCTCGGCGCGATCGCGATCAGCCATCGTCGTCTCCTCGGGCCAGCTCGGGCGGGAGGGCGGCACGCAGCCGGCGCAGCGTCCGGGACAGCCGCGACTTCACGGTGCCGGGGCGCACGCCGAGCGCCCTCGCCGTCTCGGCCTCCGACAGGTCGAGCAGGTACCGGTAGCCGATCACCATGCGGTCGCGTTCGGGCAACGTCTCCAGCGCCCGGATCAGGGCCGCCCGCGCCTCGCCGAGGGAGGCCGCGGCATCGGGGGATGGGGCCGCATCCTCCCGGTCGCCGCGCTCCGCCAGCCGGAGCTCGAGGCGTTCTCGCCGCCCCGCCGACCGCCGGCGGTTCCGGGCCTCGTTGGTGACGATCCGAAGGATCCAGGGCCGGAACGGCTCCCCGGCGCGGAACCGTCCCAGCGCGTAGTAGGCCTTCACGAACCCGTCCTGCGTGGCGTCTTCGGCGTCCGCGGCGTTGCGGACGATCAGGTAGGCGGCGCGGAACGCGAGGTCCCGGTGCCGTTCGACGAGCGTCCCGTACGCACGGACGTCCCCCTTCCTCGCGAGCTCGACGAGCTCGGCGTCCTCCAGTGGCCGGCCCTCCACCGTTTCGATCGATCCGGTGTCCACGTCTGGTACACCGCGAGGGCCGACCGGGTTCCGGCCCGGGCGCCTACGACGCGGTCGGCTCGGTGCGGTCCGCCGACCGGCCCTCCCGCCCGTCGCCGAAGGTCCGTCCGGCGAAGCCGGAGATCCCCGCGATGAGGTCCGTGAACTCCATCGGGATCACGAACTTGGTCGAGGGCGAGGCGCCGATCTCCTTCAGGGTCTCCAGGTACTGCAGGCTCATCGTCTTGGCGTCCACGACCCGGGCCGACTCGAAGATCGTCGTCAGCGCGAGCGCGAACCCCTCGGCCCGCAGGATGGCGGCCTGCCGGTCGCCCTCGGCGTTCAGGATCGCGGACTGCTTGTTGCCCTCGGCCACGGTGATGGCGGCCTGCTTGCTTCCTTCTGCCTCGGTGACGACGGCGCGGCGCTGGCGCTCGGCCGACATCTGACGGGTCATGGCCTCCTGCACCGAGGGCGGCGGGATGATTTCGCGGATCTCGACGTTCGTGACCTTCACGCCCCAGCGGGACGTGACCTCGTCGAGCTTGGTCCGCAGGATCTGGTTGATCTCGTCCCGTTTGGCCAACACGTCGTCCAGGGGGATGTCGCCGACCACGGCACGCAGCGTCGTGGTGGCCATGCCCTGGGCCGCACCGACGAAGTTCTGCACCTGGACCACGCTCATCGTGGGGTCGAGCACCTTGTAGAAAATGATGAAGTCGACCGAGATCGGGGCGTTGTCCTTCGTGATCGAGTCCTGACGGGGGATCTCCAGGAAGAACTCGCGCAGGTCGACCCAGACCGCGCGGTCGATCAGGGGGATGAGGATCACCAGGCCCGGGCCTTTGGTCGCGAGCAACCGCCCGAGGCGGAACACGACCAGGCGCTGGTATTCCCGGACGATCTTCACCGCCGCCGGGATCAGCAGAGCGAGCAACACCACCACGATCGCGACACCGATCAGCAGCTGCATCACGTCCGGTCACCTTCCCTTTCTTTGGCCCTTTCACTGGTTTCCGCTTCGCCGTCGGCGGCCTGCTCGTCCGGCTCCCGCCGGTCGCCGCCCTCTGGGGCGCTCTCCGCCGGCTCCACTCGCAGCATCAGCCCGTCCACCTCGGACACCCGCACGGACACGCCGGCGGGGATCTCGGCGCCGCTCGCGGAGACGGCGGTCCACTCCTCGGCCGCGAGGTGCACGACGCCCTCGGGGTCGAGGGCGCGGACGACCACCGCCTGCCGGCCGACCAGGTCGTGAACGTCGGCCGCGGGAGAGCGCTGGGCCCGCGTCACGGCCCGGACCACGATGCCGAAGAACAAGGCGGCGCCGACGGCCACGGGCGCGATGACGAGGGGCGAGACCTGGACGTCCGGCACCGAGGTGTCGAACAGGAACAGCCCGCCGAGGATCAACGTCGCGATCCCGCCGCCCATGGCCACGCCCACCCCGGGCGTGAACAGCTCGATCACGAAGAAGATCGCCGAGGCGAGCAGCAGGAGCAGGCCGGCCAGCTGCACGGGGAGCACGCCGAAGGACAGGAACGCGCCGACCAGCATGATGACGCCCACCACGGCCGGCACGCCGAGGCCCGGGTTCGCCAGCTCGAAGTACAGAGCGATGATCCCGAGGTAGAACAGGATGAAGGCCACGTTCGGATCGAGCAGCGTGTGCAACAGCCGGGCCACCAGCCCGAGCTGCCGGTCCTCGACCGTGGCGCCGGCCACGTCCAGGGTGACGGTGCGACCGTTGGCCAGCTCGACCTCGCGCCCGCTCACCGCGTCCAGCAGCGCCGGGACGTTCGGCTGGATCAGGTCGATGACGCCGAGCTCGAGCGCCTCGGATGCCGAGGCGCTCTCGGAGTCCCGGACGGCCCGCTCGGCCCACTCGGCGTCCCGGCCCCGGCGGTCGGCGATGCTCACGATGTATTCGGCGGCGTCGTTCGTGGCCTTCTCCGACTCGATGGCGCCGGCCACCCCCACCGGGTGAGCCGCGCCGACGTTCGTCGCGGGCGCCATCGCGGCCACGTGGCAGGAGAGCAGGACGAAGGCACCGGCGGAGGCGGCCCGGGCACCCTCGGGCGAGACGAAGCAGATCACCGGGACCTCCGCGTTCAGGATGGCCTGGGTGATCTGGCGCATCGACGAGTCCAGGCCGCCCGGGGTGTCGATCGTGAGCAGCACGGCGGGTGCGCCCTCGTCCTCCGCGGCGGCGATCCCTCCCTCCAGGTAGTTCGCGACGAACGGGTCCACCACCCCGTCCAGGCGGAGCTGCACGACCGGGCCGCCCGGCTCCTGGGCGGACGCCGGCCACGAGGCCGCCGCGAGCCCCGCGGCGAACAACACGAGCGCACCGGCGCGCCGAAGCAGGCTCACCGGCCCATCATCGCATCCACCGGATCGGTCCGCGACGCGAACGGCGACCGCCCCGCGGCCCCCGTGGGATGATGACCGGGCGGACGAAAGCTCGCCCGAACTCGCTCGCCGTATACCGGGAAGGAGACCGATGGCCGGACGGCCGGAAGGTCCGCTCCTCGCCCGTGAGGAGCAACAACTCGTGGAGGGGCTCCTTGCCGGGAACGAAGACGCCGTCCGACGGCTCTACGCGCGGTACGCGCGACCCGTCTTCACGCTCGGCCTGCGGCTCCTCGGCAGCTCGGAGGCGGCGGAGGAGTTGACTCAGGACGTCTTCCTCGCGGCGTGGCGCAAGGCGGCCCGGTTCGACCCGGCTCGCGGCCGCTTGTCCACGTGGCTGATGACGATCGCCCACAACCTGGCGGTCGACCGCCTGCGGCGCGAGACGGGAGTGACCCGGCCGCATCTGGTCCTGGTCGACACGGTCCCCGAGGTCCCGACGGCGGACGAGGACGAGGTGGTGCTCGAACGCGACGCGGCGATCCGGGCCATCGCCTCCCTGTCCGACGCCGAGAAGCGGCTGCTGGCACGGGCCTACTTCGGCGGGCTGACCGCTCGCGAGATCGCCGAGAGCGACGGCATCCCGCTCGGCACGGTGAAGACGCGCCTGCGGACCGCGCTGATCAAGGTCCGCCGCGCCAACCAGGACAAGGAGCGGCCGTGACCTGCCTCGACGTCCGGGAGCGGCTGCCCGAGCTCGCGCTGGGAGTGCTCGCGCCCGAGGACCGCGACGAGGCCGAGCGACACCTGCGCTGGTGCGCCGGGTGCCGCAAGGAGTCCGAGGACCTGTCGCGGGCCACCGCCACCCTCGGGTTCGTGCTCGACCCCGCCCCGCTGCCCCACGGCCTCGACGACCGCGTCGTCGAGCGAGTGGCCGCGGCGGCCGGGCGAGGCGCCGGGGTTCGGCGTGTCCGGACCGCCGCGGCGTCGATCGTGGCGGCGATGGTGGCAGTGTCGGGCCTTGGCTGGGGCGCCGTGATGGCGGGGCGGGCCGATCGCCTCGAGGACCGGGCGGCGCTCGCCGAGGCCCGGTGGCACGAGGCCATCGAGGACTTCCGGCGCGTGCTGACCGAGCCGATCCCGGTGGGGGAGCTGTCCCGGGAGACCGCGCAGATCGGGACGCTCCACGCCACGGCGAGCGGTCGAGGAGGCGGCGCCGTCCTGCAGCTCGTGTCGCCGACGATCACCGACTTCACGATCACGATCGTGAAGGGCCTGGACCCCGAGGCCACCGAGCGGCTGCCCTACCGGATCCAGCTCCTCAACGAGGCCGGCGACGTGTTGAAGGCCGGTCGCATCGACGAGCTCGACGCGGACGGCGGCGCCGAGGTCTTCCGCGAGTTCCGCCAACGCGACCTCACCGGCTTCACCACCGTCCGGGTGGTCGACGCGGACCAGACGGTCGTGCTGGTGGGCGAGATCGGCCGGCTCTGACGGGCCCCCGCCCGGCGACTACTCCCGCTCCAGGTCCTGCGTGAAGGTCCCGTCGAAGGACATCTCGCCCTCGAATCCCGGGACCCCGCGAAACTCCATCGACAGGTCGAAGTCGCCGGCGCTCTCCATCCGCAGGAGCTCCTTCGCCTCGAGGTCGACGAAGCTCGTCTGCGTGAACGCCCCGCCGCCCCCGTAGGTGATCGTGGCGTCGGAGAACCCTTCCACGCCGGTCGCGCCGACCGCCCCCAGGTCCTCGCCCATCGCCTCGACGAGGTCGCCGAAGTCCAGCGTGAAGTCGAGCGGCACGGTCATCTCGGTGACGATGACCGCCGCCTCGCGGCCGTCCACGGACTCGTTGCGGTCGTAGCGACTGTGCGCCACGTATTCGATCGATCCCTCGCCGTACGGGAACTCCTGCGAGTACTCCTGCGTCCACGTGTCCCCGGGAGCCACGGCGCGCCCGTCCTCGGGGAGGATCGGGGTCAGCTGGCTCATCCCGGGGAACCCGAACCCCTGGGTCTGGCCGGCGCCGCCGAGCGCGAGCCCGCCCGCAGAGACCACCCGGCCATCGGGGGCGACGACGATCTCGACGGGGGGCATCGCCGTCTCCACCTCCGGCATCTCGATGCCGTTCATCGATCCCGACATCTCGGACGTCGAGACCTCGATCGTCGCGTTGCCGTCGCCGTCCACCGATGCGACCCGCCACGTCGTGACCTGCGACATCTCCGTCTGCATGGGCATCTCGCCGAACAGGTCCGAGGCGACGCCCCCGTCCATGGTCATGGTGATCCGGTAGGTCTCGGAGTGGCCCTCCTCGAAGCTGAGCGCCAGGGGGCGTGCCTCCGCCGCCTCGTCGCCGCGCGTGACCACGAAGGCCAATGCGCCGGCCACGAGCACGACGACCAGCCCGACCACCCCGAACACACCGCGCGACCGCTTGGGCGACGGCGCCGCCGCCGTCCCCCATCCGGAGGGCGGAGGGGGGAGCTCGGACACAGAGGGTTGGGGCTGGGACTGGGGCAAGCCGTTCACGACGTCCTCCTCGAGGGGCTCCGATCCAATGCTCCCACAGAGCATCGGCATCGAGGGGCTTCAGGCTGAGAGCGCCTCGGCCAGGAAGGCCAGGCTGCGCGGGTAGCGGTAGCCGATCGCCATGTGGCCGGCGTCGAACAGCTCGAGGGTGTGCTCCACGCCCAGCTTCTCGAGCTCCCGGGAGACCGCCACCGCCCCGTTGTCCAGGAACCACTCGTCTTTCGTCCCGCCGTCGAGCCAGATCGCCCGCATCGAGCGGAGGGCGTCGGCGTGGCGCGGAGCCATCCGAACCGGGTCCCACGCCAGCCAGCGCTCCCAGACCTCGGGGAGCAGCCGGCCCGTCTCGACCTCGAACGGCAACGTGACGGTGCCGTCGGATTCGGCCGAATAACACGCCGCCATGCACCAGTCGTTGAGCAGCACCCCGTCCTCCTTCTTCGAGAAGGCGGGTCGCGAGCGGAAGTCCTCCCAGAACCGTTCGTAGGACCCGCCGTACTCCTCGCGCAGCGTCCGGACCGTCTCCCGGAACTCCGGCAGGTAACACGCCTCGAAGAGCGCATCGCCGGCGTGCGACGCGAGCGCGGAGAACAGGTCGGGCCGGAGCATGGGCGTGACCAGCGCGCCGTAGCCGCCGCTCGACTTCCCCTGGATCCCTCGGCGATCGCGTTCGGGCATCGTCCGGAACCGCTCGTCGACGAAGGGAACCACCTCGTCGCACAGGAACGTGTGGTAGTTGCCCGTGCCCGGCGAATCCAGGAACTGGCTGCCGCCGAGCGAGGTCCAGCAATCGACGAAGGCCACGAGCACCGGCGGCGCCTCGCCCGAGGCGAACAGCGCATCCAGGGCCTCGACGTACGTGGGACGGAAGGCCTCGCGGTTCGACCACATGTCGAGCTGCCCCGTGAGCCCCTGGATCACGTAGACGGTGGGGTACCGGCGTTCGTCGTCGTCGTACCCGGGCGGGGTGTACACCCACAGCGGACGGACGTACGGGTCCCCGAGGGGATTGCCCCGCAGGGCCTCGCTCTCGATCTCCAGCGTCTCTAGGCGTCCCACGAGCTCTCGGCTCCACGGATCCACGACGGCACCTCCCTCGGGTCGACTATCGGCTGCGCGGTGGTCCTCGATATCATGCAGATCGGATGGCCGATGTGAGCGAGGTCGTCGGCATCGGACTGGCCGGCGGACAGGGGATCCGTGCCCGGCCCCTTACCCTCAAGGCGCCCGGCTACCTTCGATCGAAGGCCGCCATGTCGTTCCTCGGCCGGCGGCTGATCCGTTGGGTGATCGAGATCCTGACCAGCGAAGGGATCAAGGACTACTACGTTATCGCCCACGGCAAGGAGAACCGCTACCAGATCAAGGTCATGATCGGATACGGCGAGGGGTTCGGCGTCGACGTGAAGTATTCGCCCGTCAAATACGACGCGCTCTCGACCGGCAGCGCCGACTCGACGCTTCGGATGCTCGAGCACTGGGACGTCTCGGGACCCGCCCTCGTGTTCCCCACGGACTCGATCATCGACTTCGACCTCGCCCCGATGGTCGAGGCCCACCGGGCCACCGGCGCCGTCGCCACGATCGCCGCGATGACCCGGCCGCCCGACGAGGTCGCCGAGAAATACGGCGTGATCCTGGCCGACTCGGAGCGGCGGGTCAGCGACTTCGTGGAGAAGCCCACGTTGGCCGACCTGCGGGAGCACTTCCGGGCCGGCACCGACGAGGAGTTCACGCGCCTTCCACTGATGACCAATGCGGGGTTCTACCTGGTGGACGCGGGCCGGCTGCGCGAGCTCGCGGGCCACGAGCAGATCGAGCGGCTCCGCTCGCGCCGGCTGGACTGGGGCAAGGACCTGCTGCCGTGGCTGGTCGGGCACGGCGACCCCGTGTACGCGTTCCCCGTCCGGCGGATCGGCGATCTCGGCAACGTCCAGGACTACATCGAGACGATGGTCGAGGTCCTCCGGGGGAGGTTCGAGGCCGTGGACCGGTTGCTCGGCCCGCCGTTCGACCCGGATCGGAATGTGTGGATCGCCCCGGAGTCCCTCTCGATGCGGGACTCGACGAGCGGGAAGACGCTGCGGGACAAGATCGCCGAGGGGTCCGTGCAGATCGGACCCGGGGTCCGCATCGGCCGGTTCTGCGAGATCCACCCCGGCGTCCGGATCACCGAGTCCAACCTCGACGACGACATCGAGGTCCATCGGGACGCCACGATCGAACGATCGCAGATCCGGGACGGGGCCATCGTCGGCGCCGGGGCCCGGATCTCCGAGGCCGTGGTGGGGTCGATGACGGAGATCCGCTCCGAGCCGTTCAACCCGACGACGATCGAGCGCCACGTCGCGCTCGGCGACGAGGTCACCGTCTATCCCGGCGTGTACCTGGGGGGCGACGTGGCCGTGTACCCGCGTCTCAAGCTGCCGTGGGGGATCCACATCCCCGAGGGCATGGAGATCACCGGGCCGGCGGACGTGTTGCGCCACCTGTAGCCTCAACCACGATGCGCGTCGGGATGGCCCTGCCGCACTACGACTTCTCGTTCCCGGACGGCGGGCCCATCTCGTTCGCCCGCGTGGCCGAGCAGGCCCGGAGGGCCGAGGCCCTGGGGTTCGACTCGGTGTGGGTCTCGGATCACTTCTTCGCCTCGCTCGAGCGGTACGGCGGCGACGGCAGGCGGTACGGGACGGTCGAGCCGCTCACGACGCTGGCCGGGCTGGCCCGGCTCACCGAGCGGGTCCGGCTCGGCACCCTGGTGCTCTCCGCCGCGTTCCGCCATCCCGCGCTCGTGGCCAAGTCCGCCACCGCCATCGACCGCCTCTCGGGGGGCCGGCTCGAGCTGGGGCTCGGCGCCGGGTGGTTCGCCGACGAATACGAGGCGTTCGGGTATCGGTTCGGGTCCGTGGGGGAGCGGTTCGACCTCCTGGAGGAGGCGCTGGGGTACCTCGGCGCCCTGTTCGGCTCGGAGCCGGCCTCGTTCGAGGGCCGGCGGTTCTCGCTCCGCGAGGCCTACAACCGACCGCCGCCGCTGCAGGAACCACGGCCGCCGATGCTGGTGGGCGGCAAAGGCGGCCCGCGCCTGCTCCGGATCGCGGCCACGCTGGCGGACGGGTGGAACGCCGCGTGGCGGTGGACGCCCGAGAGCTACGAATCGCGCGCGGATGCCGCCCGCGCGGCGTGTGAGCGGGCCGGGCGCGACCCGGCAACGTTCCGGCTCTCGCTGGGGTTGTTCACGGTGGTGGGGGAGGACGAGGCCGACGTGGCCCGACGGCACGACCTGATGGTGGAGCGGCTGCCCGACGGCGTCGGGGACGCGGTCTCGCTCGACACCTTGCGGGAGGAGTGCCTGGTCGGCACGCCGGACCAGGTCGTCGAGCGCATGGCTGCGTTCGTCGACGTGGGGGTGAGCGAGCTGGTCGTCTCGCCCGCGCCGATCTGGTTCGCCTTGCCCGACCCGACGATGCTGGACGTCTTCGCCGAGGCGGTCCTGCCGCGGCTGCGGGAGCTGTGATGGAGGCGCTCCAGGCCGCCCTCGCGGTGCTTCGCGAGGAGGGCGAGCCGCTGCACTGGACGAAGATCCAGGATCTCGCGCTTCGTCGGGGGTACCTCGATCCGTTCGAGGGGCCGGACGTGCGCAAGCGCCTGCTGTCCGCGCTGGCCGAGGGCGTTCGAAAGGGGGCGTTGGTCAAGGAGTCGACCGGGGTCTACCGGCCGGCCTAGTCGCCGGCTACCGGCGGTAGGACACGCCGGCGAACGTCTCGAGCTTCTCGAAGCGGTGCTCGGCCTCGACGTACCGCACGGTTCCCGAACGCGACCGCATCACGAGCGAATAGGTCGTCGCGCCGTCCTCCGTGTACCGGACCCCGCGCAGCAACGAGCCGTCGGTGATGCCTGTGGCGGCGAAGAACACGTCGTTCCCGGACACGAGGTCGTCCGCGCTGAGGACGCGGTCGAGGTCGAACCCGCCGTCCACGAGTTGCTGCCGCTCGTCGTCGTTGCGCGCGAACAGACGTCCCTGGATGGCGCCGCCGAGGCACTTCAGCGCGGCGGCGGCGATCACGCCTTCGGGCGTCCCACCGATGCCGAGCAGGAGGTCGATGCCCGAGCGGCGGCTGGTGGCGGCGGCGATCGCACCCGCCACGTCGCCGTCGGTGATGAGGAACACGCGTGCTCCGACGCCGCGGACGGCCGCGATCATGTCGGCGTGGCGGTCACGGTCCAGGATGACCACGCCGATCTCCTCGGGGCGAACGCCTTTGGCCTTCGCCACCAGGCGCACGTTCTCTTCGGGCGGGGCCGTGACGTCGATGGCGTCGGCGGCCTCGGCGCCCGTCGCCACCTTCTCCATGTAGACCGCGGCGCCGGGGAAGAACATGGAGCCGCGCGCGCCGAGGGCGATCACGGCGAGCGCGTTGGGCTGGCCCACCGCGGTCAGACGGGTGCCGTCGATGGGGTCCACGGCGACGTCGCACCCGGGACCGTTGCCGTTGCCCACGGCCTCGCCGTTGTAGAGCATCGGCGCCTCGTCCTTCTCGCCCTCACCGATCACGACGACGCCGTCCATCGAGACCGAGTCGACCATGAGCCGCATCGCGTCCACGGCCGCCTGGTCGGCCGCGATCTTGTCGCCGCGACCGACCCACCGACCCGCCGCGAGCGCGGCCGCCTCGGTCACGCGGGCGAGCTCCATGGCCAGGTTGCGATCGGGACGCTGGCTCGTCACCGGATCATCCTACGGCCGAGGCCCCGTCACGCGCTCGGGCACGAGCCCGCGCTCGGCGTACCAGGTGAGGGCCCGCTCGATGGTCGCGGCCAGCGGGGTGTACCGGAGGCCGAGCTCGCGTTCGGCCCGCGAGCCGTCGTAGCGGTGCCCGTGCAGGAGCGTACGGACCGCCTCCCGGCAGACCGGCAGATCCCGTCGCAGGATCCTGCCGAGCGCCTCGGCGCCGGCGCCGCCGACCCGCGCCACCGCCGACGGGATCCACCGGACCCGTTCGGGCCGGCCCCACAGGCTGCGGACGAGCGTCACGGCCTCGTGGGTGGTGCAGGTGGCGCCGCTGAGGAGGTATCGCTCACCGGGTGCCCCCCGTCGCTCGGCCAGGACGTGGCCTTCCGTGCAATCGGCGACGTCCACGATGGAGATGGTCGTGTCGACCAGGGCCGGCAGGCGGCCTCCCACGAGCTCGAGCAGGAGGCGGGCCGACCCCTCGAGGCGGCCCGGTCCCTGGACCGAGGCCGGGTTCAGGCAGACCACCTCGACGCCGAGCTCCGCTCCCAACGCACGGGCCCTCCGCTCGCCGAGGTGTTTCGAGCGTTCGTAGCGCGACAGGTACGAGCCGCGGTGCGCCGAGTCCTCGCGACCGACGGTCCCGGCGACCTCCCCGATCGCCGCGGCGGACGACGTCACCACGATCCGGTCCACGCCGGCGGCGACGGCCGCGCGGATGACGTTGGCCGGGCCCTCGACGTTGGTTCGGTGCATGGCCGACGGGTCCCGGCGGCACATCGCGTTCACCCCGGCGACGTGGAACACCCTCGCGCACCCGGAGACGGCATCTCGCAGGGACGCCGCGTCCAGCACGTCTCCTCGGACCGGGGCCGCCCCCAGCGCCGACACCGCGGCCGCGGCGGCGTCGCTTCGCACCAGCGCGCGGACCTGCCGTCCGTCGGCCACGAGGCGTTCGAGCAGCGCCCCGCCGACGAAGCCCGACCCGCCGGTGAGGAGGACCGGATCGGCCGGCACGTCACCTGCCGGTGGAGACGGTTCCCCGGAGCCGGACGACGTATTCGGCGGCCGAGAGCACCGTGATGAGCGCGGCCGCGATCATCACGTATTCGTCCACGAACAGCGGGCCCACCCGCTCCGGGTATCGGACGATCGCGAGCACGACCGCCAGGAACTGCGCGTTCGCCTTCGCCTTGCCCAGCGCCGAGGGCGAGACCAGCTCGCCGCCGGCCGCGGCCGCCCCCTTCAGCCCCATGATCAAGAGCTCGCGACCGATGATCACGATCGCGATCCAGGGGGACGCCCGGTCCACGGCGACGAGCGCGATCAGGGCGCCGGACACCAGGAGCTTGTCGGCGGTCGTGTCGAGGAACGTGCCGAACGCCGACACCTGGGCCCACCGCCGCGCCAGGAACCCGTCGACGAAGTCGGTGACCGCGCCGATCGCAAAGAGGGCCGCGGCGATCGCGAAGGCATAGCGCCGCTCCGGGCCGACCAGGACGAGGGCCATGATCACCGGGACGAGGAGGACGCGGAGCCACGTCACCGCCTTCAGGAACGCGGCGGCGCGATGGTCGGCGGCGGTCGTCACGGACACGGGCACCCGCGCGGAATCGTATCGGTTCGGCGGTCGGCGGGCGTCTTACCCGGCCGTGCGGGGGGGAAGCAGGTCGCGCACCTCCTGCGCCGTCGCGGCAGCGAGCGCCCGCTCGGCCAGCGTCTCGGCCTCGGCCAGGTTCGTCTCGCGGACGGCGCGCTTCACGTGCGGGATGGCCGGCGCGCTCATGGAGAGCTCGCGAACGCCCAGGCCGAGCAGCAGGGGCGCGGCCGACGGGTCCCCGGCGATCTCCCCGCAGACGCCGGTCCACCGGCCACGGGCCGCGGCGGCCCGGGCGGTCCGGTGGATGAGGGCGAGGACCGCGGGGTGCAGCGGGTCGGCCAGCGCGGCGACCCGCTCGTTGCCGCGCTCGGCCGCGAGCGTGTACTGGGTCAGGTCGTTCGTGCCGATGGAGAAGAAGTCGGCCTCCGCGGCCAGCCGGTCGGCGATCAGCGCGGCCGACGGAACCTCGATCATCACACCCACATCGACCCGACCGTTCGCTCCGACGGCGGCGCGGGCGCGGTCGACGGCCTCGAGACCCCGATCGAGCTCGTCCGCGGTGGCCACCATCGGGAACATCACCCGGACGGGGAAGTCGTCGGCCACGCGGAGGATCGCTCGAAGCTGTCGATCGAGCAGCTCGGCCCGCTCCAGGCCGAGGCGGAGGCCGCGAACGCCGAGGAACGGGTTGGCCTCGGCCGGCTGGTCGAGGTAGGGGATCGGCTTGTCGGCGCCGGCGTCCAGGGTTCGGACGATCATGGGGCGCCCGCCCAGGGCCTCGGCCGCGGCCCGGTAGGCCGCCTCCTGCTCCTCCTCCGACGGCATGGACTCGCGCTCCATGAACAGGAACTCCGTCCGGAACAGGCCCACGCCGTCGCACCCGGCGGCCACGGCCGCCGCGACGTCGTTGGGGGTCCCCACGTTCGCCGCGACCTCGATCGCGACGCCGTCGCGCGTGACCGCGGGGCTCCGCGCCTCGGCCCGGGCGGCGCGGTCGGCCCGTTCGAGCTCACGCCTTCGGGTTTCGAGCGCATTCGCGACCTCGGCGGCGGGATCGACGATCAAGACGCCGCCGCCGCCGTCCAGCGCCACCGGCGTGCCCTCGGCCAGGTCCAGAACGGACTCGCCGAGGCCGACCACGGCGGGGATTCCGAGCGAGCGCGCCAGCACGGCGGCGTGGGAGGTCGGACCGCCGAACGCGGTCGCCACCCCGAGCGCGGAGTCCGGATCGAGGGCGGCCGCGTCGGCCGGCGCGAGGTCGGCCGTCACCAACACGCCGGGTTCGTCCAGCCGGGGGCGGGGCGCCGGCACGCCGAGGACACGGGCGAGGACCTGGTCGCCGACGCTCCACACGTCGGCGGCCCGCTCGCGCTGGTACGGATCGTCGAGAGCCTCCCACGACCGCGCCACGGCGGTCACCGCGTCCCGCCACGCTCGCGACGCCGACGCCCCCTGGTCGATCGAACGACGGGCCGCGCCGGCGAGGGCCTCGTCCTCCAGGAGCAGCAGATGGGCGTCGAAGATGGCGGCCCGGTAGGCGCCGGCCCGTCCGGCCACCGCCGCCCGCTGGCCCTGGACGTCTCGCCGGGCGGCCTCCAGGGCCGCGTCCAGGGCGGCTCGTTCCTCCGCCGGGCTCGCGGCCGGCCGGTCGACGACTTCGAGGGGCGGGGTGTGAAAGCGCCGGACGGCGCCGAGCGCCACCCCGGGCGAGGCGGGCAGCCCGGCGATGGTGCCCTCCGGGCGGGCGACCAGAGGCTCCGCCCCGGGCGGCGACTCCGCCTCGACGACCGCCTCCTCCTCTTCGTCGAAGTTCCGATCGGCCAGCGCCCGCAGCGCGTCCACGACCTCGCGCGCCTGGGGGCCGGTCGCCGAGACCTCGATGCGCTGGCCGCTGCCGACGCCCAACATGGCGACGGCGTTCAGGCTGCGGGCGCGGGCGGGCCCGCGCCCGGTGGTGAGGTTGGTGACCACGACCTCGGCGTCGAACGAGGCGGCTGTTCGGACGAAGGACGCCGCCGGCCGCGCGTGCAGCCCGTGGGCCGTACGGACCTCGAGCTCGACCGTGGCGCTGCCGCCGGCGTCGACCGGGGCCTCGGCCTGCGGGGACGGTTCCGACGGCGCCTCCGCCCCTAGGTGCGAGGCTTTGGCCGCGAGCGCACCCCGGGCCTCGGCCGCCACCTCCTCGAGCGACGCCCCGATCCTCGCCGTCACGGCGGCCGCCACGGCGCCTTCGACGAACGGAGCCTCGGTGAGCAGGATCCGGCCGCGCCGTTCCTCCGGCAGGAGGTCGAGCGCCATCTCGGCCGAGAGCACCGCGCTGCCGAGGTCCATCAGGACCACGACGCCGTCGTCGGACCAGGCGCGCTCGATGGCCTGCTGCACCAGGACGGCGTCGGTCCCGAGGGCGTGTTCGGGACCGTCGAGCCCGCCCGCCGTCTCGATCCGGACGTCTTCGCCGCCCATCTGCCGGGCGAGCTCGGCCGCTCCTTCGGCGATCGAATGGCTGTGCGATACGAGGACGATCCCGATCATGGAACGCTCGCGGACCTACGACGCGGCCGCCCGGGATCCGTCGAGGCCGTAGGCCCGGTACAGCAGCTCGACCGGGTGGACCGTCGGCACCCCGGTGGCCTTCTCGATCTGCCAGCGGCACGTCTCGCTGTCACACGTCGCCAGCGGCCCGCCGATCTCCCGGACCTGGTCGAACAGGCCGGCGCCCACGTCCATGGCGATGTCGTACTTCTCCGCCTTCACCCCATAGGTCCCGGCGATCCCGCAGCAGTCGGCGTCGCTGTCCTGCACGACCAGCTGGGGGATCAGCCTGAACAGCTCGAGCGCGGGTTTGCCCATCCAGTGGCCGGACTGCTGGCAGGGGGCGTGATACGGGATCGTCATCGGCAGTGGGGCGAGGTCGGTGCGGAGCTCGCCGCGCTCGTGCAGCTCCAGCAGGAACTCGCAGATGTCGTACGTGTGCGACGAGACGGTCCTGAGGTCCTCGTCGTCCTCGAGGTCGAGCATCTCCATGGCCTCGCGCTTCAGCATGAGGCCGCAGCTCGTCGAGGTGGCCACGATGTCGTAGCCGCGCCGTGCGTACGGCGCGAGGGACTTCGTGAGCCGTCGGACGTAGCGCCGGGCGTCGTCGAACAACCCGTTGGACTGGAGCGGCAGCCCGCAACACCCCTGGTCCGGCGGCACCAGCACGCGGAACCCGTTGTGCTCGAGCACCGCCACGGCCATCTCGCCCAGGCGCGGTTCGTAGTAGTTGGTGCTGCACCCGTGGAAATACACGACGGCCTTGGTGGCGCCATCGAGCGGGTCGTGCCGGCGGGCCCACGACCGGAACGTCCGGCCCGCCCATCGCGGCATGGGGGCAGAGCGGTGGATCCTCAGGACCCGCTCCAGGTTCGCGCGGAACCACGCCCGGGACAGCAGCCAGTTGGCGATCGGCGCGACCGGCGTGCCGAGCTGGCCCAACAGCCCGGACCGGGCGATGAGCCGGTCGCGGAACGGGACCCCGCGCCGCGCCTTCATCGCGGCGCGCGCGTGGGCGTTGATCTCGGCGATCTTCACGCCTTGGGGGCACACGGTGGTGCAGATGCCGCAGCCGGAGCAATAGTCCAAGGAGGCATCGGGGGTCTCCCCGTCCTCCCGGAACCGTTCCGCCTGCGGGCCCACGTATTTCGGCCCGGGGAACAGCGGCGTGACATTGGAGACGGGACAGTAGGTCTCGCAGATCGTGCACTTCACGCAGTGATCGAGCGATCCACGGATCAGCTCGACCATGTCGGTCGGGACGGTCTCGGTCACGTCGCTTCCGGTCGCGCCGGCTCGGGTCACGCTTCCTCCTCCAGGATCGCCGAGGCCGCCGCGTACCCCGTGGCCAGCGCCAGCCCGTTGCCCGAGTGTTCCTTCCAGGGCTCGGCGCCGCCGAGCGCCGCTCCCACCGCGAACAGGTTGGAGAACGCGGCTCGACGGCCGTCGCCGAGCGGGCGCAGCCGTTCGTCCACGTCGAGCCCGGCACGCGCGAGCGGGTGGTCGTCGAAGTATCCGGGCCCGAATCGGGGGGTGCCCTCGGGAGGGATCCCCGCCACCGGCAGCCCGAAGACGGTCTCGCGCACCTCGCCGTGCGAGTCGAGCTGGATGGCCCCCGCGGCGAATCCCCCGGTGGCTGCCACGAACCAGCGCGCGGGGTGGCGCCCGGGGCGGTTCGCCGCTCCGTGGGTCAGGACCGCGCGCAGGGCGCCGCCGTCCTCCTCCGCCCCGATCACCATCGGCCCGAGCTTCAGGACGCCGCCGGCCCGGCGGAGGCGGGCGCGGAGCGCTCGGAACAGCCGGATCCCGGGAACGGACGGGGGCAGCGAAGGCACCTCGAACACGGGGTGGCCGAGGAGGTCCTGGAGAGCGGGCCAGGCTTCGGCGTGCCGATCCAGGCCGAGCACCGCCGGGAACCCCACCGCCTCGTCCTCCTCGAGCCGGGGGCGGAGCTCGTTCGCCACCGCGGCGCGGAATCCCGCGTCCTCGAACCGCCGCGCGTAGTCGAGCGGCGTGAGGTCCGCCTCCCGGACGGGGTCGGTGAGCATCACGGCGCGGGCCTGCACGGTGGCGCCGGAGGGCAGCTTGAGCTGTCCCAGGTTCTCCGCGAGGTACTTCGGATAGAAGCTCTTGAGGGCGCGCAGCGCCACGAAGACGAACCGACCGCCGGCGCGGAGGTCGCCCGCCCGCATGGCCCCCGGGACGAGCGCGCTCGGCCTGGCCGCCCCTACCGCCGTGGGGAGGAGGAGGTTCTCGTCCAGGGATCCCTCGTAGCCGAGCTCCGGCGTGAGCTCGCGGAGCCACGCGAGGCTCTCGGCCACCAGGGAATCGGACACGCGGTTGTAGGGATGGTCCGGATGCTCCCGACGGAATCCCGGGAGGGCCCGAGCCGGGTGCTCCACCAGCTCGGGCGCGTAGCCGAGCACGTCGATGGTGGCGGGGGACAGGTGAGTGGCTCCCACCCCTTGCGCCAGGACCGTGGTCCGCCGGCCGGACTCGGCCAGCCGGACGCCCGCCGCCATGCCCGACAGCCCCGCGCCGACGACGAGGACGTCCTGGCTCACGTGGCCGCCCCCACGGTCGCTCGGCTCCCGGCCGCGTCGCCCGGGAGGTGGTTCACGTCGAGGAGCCCCTGGAAGATCCAGTCGTCGAGCCGGGCCTGCCGGAGCTGGTCTCCGTACAGGATCGGCTGGACGCCTTTCCATCGTTCCTGGAGGAAGTCCAGGAGCGAGCGGTTCGCCACCGCGGCGGGGATGTCCTGGATCTGGTGCAGGATGCCGGTGGCCCGGTAGATGCAGAAGCCGCCCTGGCACGGGCCCATGCCGAGGCGCAACGTGCGTCGGATGTCGTCGAGGTTGGTGGTGTCCCGGTTGACCATCGCGGCCTCGAGGTCGCGACGTTGGATGAACTCGCACTCGCAGATGAGCTGATCCGCCAGGAGGGTCTCTTCGCGGTTCGCGACCCGCTCGCCCAACCAGTGGTAGCGGGCGTCCTCCGAACCCGGGAGGGGTTCGTCGGCGGTCCGGCAGGGGCGGTCCTCTCCGAGCTCGGCGCAGACGGCGTCCATCGTCTCCTCGGCCATCAGCCGGAGGGTGCAGAACTTCCCGCCGGTGATCGTGACGAAGCGTTCGACGCCGTCGCGGGTTCGATGGTTCAGGAGGGCGTGGGCCCGCGTGACGTCGCGCGTGTCCGCGCCCGCGGCCGTGTCCTGGTACAGGGGGCGGACCCCGCCCCACACGCGTAGCGCCCGGGCCTGTCGGAACCCCGGCACGAGGTTCTCGCCCGCGTCGAGCATCTTCTGGACCTCTTCCGGCGTGATCTCCCACCGATCGGGGTCCTCGACCTTGACGTCGGTCGTCCCGATAACAGAGACGGTGTGGGCGGGGACGATGATGTCGCCGTCGGAGGGCATGGAGCACCGGTTGACCACCGTGTGCACGAGCAGGTGGTTCATCGCCACCATGATCCCCTTGCCGGGGAACACGGTGACCTCACACCCGGCCATGGCGGCGATCCTGCCCGCCCACGCCCCGGAGGCGTTCACGACGATCTCGGCGTGGACCCGGACCTCCTCGCCGCCCAGGTGGTCGCGAAGCAGCGCCCCCTTCACGGCGCCGTTCTCGACGACCATGTCCAGGACCTCGTGGTACGGGAGGATCGTGGCCCCGTAGGCCTCGGCGGAGCGGGCGTGCGCCCACACGGTCTTCCAGGAGTCGACGGACGCGTCGGGCACCTCGAAGGCCCGGGAGATGCCGGGGTTGAGGCGGGGCTCGCGCCGCAGCGCCTCGGCGACCGGGATCTCCTCGCACGGGACCCCGACGTCGCGGCAGGCCCGGGCGAACCGATCGGCGTAGTCGGGGTCGTCGATCGGCGTCGTGACGAACAGGCCGCCGGTGTCCTGGATGCAGTCGGCCGCGATGCGGCGAAGGATCACGTTCTCGTGGATGCACTCCTCGGCGGCCTTGGGGTCCTTCACCACGTATCGGCCGCCCGAATGCAGGAGCCCGTGGAACCGCCCGGTCGTCCCGGTGGCGAGGTCGCCGCGCTCGGCCAGCACGGTCGTGAAGCCGCGCATCGCGGCGTCGCGAACCACGCCCAGGCCCGTGGAGCCGCCGCCGATGACCAGAACGTCGGCCTGGAGGGTCCTCATGGCGCCGAAGAGACCGGGGTCCACGATGCCGACGTGGTCATCGACCACATCCTCGCATCGCGGACCCGGATGACTCAGTCGTTGGACTCTGCTTGTCCCTCGGCGAAGGTCCTCTCCTCGTCCTCGTGTTCGTCCGAGGACTCCTGGCCCTCGGCGAAGTCGCCGTGATCCCCCTCCTTCTCGGGGTGGGGGTGTTCCTCGGCCTGGCCTTCGGCGAAGGAGCCCGTGTGGTGCTCGTGCTCCTCCTCCTCGCCCTGGCCTTCGGCGAAGTCACCGTGTTTGTGCTCCTTCTCCATGGCTCCTCCCCTCGACATCCTCCCCCTCGTGCCCGGGAGGGCCCGGTTCGTTTCACGCGAGCCCCCGATCGCTCGGGGGCTCGCGCTTCGTCCCCTGGGTCGCCGTCCTACTCGACCCAGTCCATCGACTTCTGGACCGCCTTCTTCCAGAAGCCGTATTCCTTGTCGACCTCCGCCTTGTCCATCTTGGGGTCCCACTCCTTGTCTTTGCCCCAGTTGGCGCGAAGGTCTTCGACCTCCTTCCAGAACCCGGTGGCCAGGCCTGCCGCGTACGCGGCTCCGAGCGCCGTCGTCTCGGCGACGGTCGGCCGGATCACCGGGACGCCGAGGACGTCGGCCTGGAACTGCATGAGCAGCTCGTTGTAGACCATGCCCCCGTCGACCTTCAGCGAGGTCAGATCGACGCCGGAGTCGGCGTTCATAGCGTCGACGACCTCTCTGGTCTGCCAGGCCGTCGCCTCGAGCGTGGCCCGGGCGATGTGGCCCTTGTTGACGTAGCGGGTCAGGCCGGCGATCACGCCGCGGGCGTCGCTTCGCCAGTACGGCGCGAACAGCCCCGAGAACGCGGGCACGAAGTACGCGCCGCCGTTGTCCTCGACCGTCGCCGCCAGCGCCTCGATGTCGCTGGACTTCTCGATCATGCCGAGGTTGTCCCGGAGCCACTGCACGAGGGCGCCGGTGATGGCGATGGAACCCTCGAGCATGTACACGGCCGGCTGGTCGCCGATCTTGTACCCGAGGCCCGTGATCAGGCCGCTCTTCGACGGCACGAGCTCGTTCCCCGTGTTCAACAGCAGGAAGTTCCCCGTGCCGTAGGTGTTCTTGGCCTCGCCGACCGCGAAGCAGGTCT
>DASUTU010000146.1:0-26011 GCA_036374435.1 Actinomycetota bacterium
CCTCGACCCGCACCACTCTCGGCCGGCCGCGCCGCGGCCGGAGCGTGAGCTCGGTGGCTCGGTAGTCCGGGTCGGGTCGCATCGGCGGCAGGTCCACGAACCCGTGCGAGTTGAGCGTTCGGACCAGGTCCACGGGTTCGCCGCCGGCGCCCACGAGGGGAAGCTCGAGCACGCCGTCCCGTTCCGCCCCGCCCACCCGTTCCGCCCCGCCCACTCAGGCCTCCTCGTCGACCCGCTGCCGTTCGCGCCACGCCCGTACCTTGGCCCGGTTGCCACATGCGGACATGGAGCACCAGCGTCCGGAGCGGTTGCGGGACCGGTCGTAGAAGACGGAGCGGCAGGTCTCGTCGGCGCACTCCTTGAGGTGGCCCCACGTGCCGTCGAGGTCGGCCAGGAACACGGTCGCCACCAGCCGTCCGAGCGCTCCGAGCCCTCCCCGCGCGCCTGGCTCGAGGGTCGGTCCGCCCGGACCGAACGACGGATGCAGGCCGGCCGCCCGGGCGGCCTGGTCGATCGCGGCGAGCCGGTCCGCCGGCATGGGCTCGCCGAGGTTCGCGCGCACCTTCGCGTGCAGGGCGGCGTGGAGCCGCACCGCCGTCTCACGGTCTCGCTCCGTGAACCGTTCGTTGGGGTGAAGCAGGCCTCGCTCCCGGAGGAAGGCCTCCACCATCTCGCGGGAGGGAGGGAGGTCGGCGCCGCTGCCCGGCGCGTGTTCGTGCAGGTTGAGGAAGCGCTGCACGAGTTCGAGGTCGCCGGGGGCGGGACCGTCGGTCGAGCCGTGGGGACGAGCGCCGGGCATGTCGTCCCGAAGTGTACACCATCGACGGCCCTTGACAGGTTACGTCTATAACCGATATACAACACTCACCGGTTACGTCACCAGGAGGCGCCGATGCTGCCACACCCGCTGATCGTGGAGGAGATCGTCCGCGAGCGCCTCGAGCGTCTGCGGGACGAAGCGGCTCGGGACCACCGCGCGGCCGCTCTACGCCGCCGGCGGGCCTCGCCCGTCCACGCCGAGAGCGCGAGGGGAAGCCTCCGGTCCGCCCTTCGATCGGCCGTCGCCCGCCTCGCGCCCAGCCGGGTTCGTTCGCCCACACCGTGACGGGGCAGGCCGGTGCGCTCCGTACCATGGGGGGCATGCTGGAGTTCACCGAATGGGCGGTCGAGATCCTCGGCCGGTCTCACGCCGCGGCGCGTCGATTCAACCCCGACGCCACGGTCCGTCTGCACCGGACATCCGACGGGGTGGCGTTCGAGCTCACCGACGAACGCCACGACGGCGACGAGCTCGTCCGCGGCGAGGGCTTCGAGCTCTGGGTCGAGCCCGGGCTCGAGGGGACCGTCGACGTCGTCGAGCCGCACGACCGGCTGATCCTCCGCCCGCCCGGGGATGCCGAGCGCAGCGTTCGCGGGCACTGACCGCCGTCGGGGCGGATCGGGGCCTACACTTCCGGGATCGTGGGCACCACGGACCGCACGCCGATCGCTCCGATCGCGCCGCCCGCCGGCGCCGGTCCGGTCATGTTGATCGGCGGCGCCGAGGACAAGGTCCGCGACAAGGTCCTCCTGGCCCGGTTCGCCGAGGCGGCGGGCGGGAAGGACGGGCGGGTCGTGGTGATCTCCACGGCATCGTCCCTGGGCGAGCTCGCCACCGAGCGGTACCGCGAGCTGTTCTCCGGACTCGGCCTCGACCGCGTGGACGGGCTCCGGCCCGAGCAGCGAGCCGAGGCGGACGACCCCTCGGCGGCCCGGGCTCTGGCCGGCGCCACCGGCGTCTTCCTCACCGGCGGCAACCAGCTCCGGCTGTCGTCGGTGGTGGCGGGGACCCGGCTGGCCGACGCGATCCACCTGGCGCACGACCGCGGCGCGGTCGTCGCCGGGACCTCGGCCGGCGCGAGCGCCATGGCCTCGCACATGATGGCGTTCGGCCGGGCCGGGGAGAGCCCCCGGAACCGGATGGCCCAGATGGCGGCCGGGCTGGGGCTCCTGAGCGGCGTGGTGGTGGACCAGCACTTCTCCGAACGCGGCCGGGTCGGCCGACTCCTCTCGGTGGTGGCGCTCTCGCCGTCGCTGGTCGGGATCGGGCTCGACGAGGACACGGGCGCGATCGTGCACGGGGGTCGCACCTTGGAGGTGGCCGGACGGGGCGCCGTCACGGTGGTCGACGGCTCGCAGGTGGTCACCGACGCTCACCAGGCCAAGGGACACCGTCCGTTCACCGTCTCGGGCGCCGTGGTGCACTCGCTCCCCGCCGGCTCCTGGTTCGATCTCCGCGGCCGCCGATTGATCACCGGCGAGCCGGGGGAGGAGCGGGAGGCCTCGGAGTGACCGCCGCTCCGTCGCGCGGGAAGGCCGCGCGGCAACGCTCGCGGCGTGAGCCGGCGGAGCACAAGCCGAAGCTGCGACCCGACCTGACGATCCTGGAGACGCAGGTCTTCCGCGGCCCGAACTTCTGGAGCTACGACCCGTGCATCCGGTTGCTGGTGGACCTGGGCGTGCTCGAGGCCTGGCCGTCGAACACGATCCCCGGATTCCTCGACGGGTTGTTCGAGCTGTTGCCGGGCGTGGGGGAACACTCGTGCTCTCTCGGCCGGCGCGGGGGTTTCCGGGAGCGCCTGATCGAGGGGACCTGGCTCGGCCACGTCGCCGAACACGTCGCGCTCGAGCTCCAGCGCGAGTCCGGTGCGCACGTCTATCGCGGGAAGACCCGGGGCACCGGGGAGCCCGGCCGCTACCACGTGATCTACGGCTACTGGGAGGAGCAGGTGGGGCTCGAGGCGGGCCGGATGGCCGTGCGCCTGGTGAACCACCTGGTGAAGGCCGACCCGGAGCTCGACTTCCTGGCCGAGCTCGAGCGGCTGATCCTGCTGGCCGAACGCCGGGCGTTCGGGCCCTCCACCCAGTCCATCCTGGACGAAGCGGCCAGCCGGGACATCCCGTTCATCCGGCTGAACGAATATTCGCTCGTCCAGCTCGGGTGGGGGAAGTTCCAGCAGCGGATCCGCGCCACCATGACGTCGAAGACGTCGTCGCTCGCGGTCGACCTGGCCGGGGACAAGGACATGACCCGGCGCCTGCTGGCCGCGGCGGGGTTGCCCGTCCCACGGGGACAGACGGTGCGGACGGAGGAGGAGGCCGCCGCCGCGGCCACGGCCATCGGCTTCCCCGTCGTGACCAAACCGCTCGACGGCAACCACGGACGCGGCGTCTCGCTGGACCTGCGAACGCTGCGCGACGTCCGAACGGGGTTCCGGCGGGCGCTCGCCGAGTCTCGAAGCGCACGTGTCGTGGTCGAGACCTTCGTCGACGGTAACGACTACCGCGTGCTCGTGATCGGCGGCCGGATGGTCGCGGTGGCCGAGCGGGTGCCGGCCCACGTGGTCGGGGACGGTCGGCACACGGTCGCCGAGCTGGTCGAACGAACCAACCAGGACTCCCGGCGCGGGATCGGCCACGAGAAGGTGCTGACGAAGATCAAGGTCGACGACGCCGCGCTGAAGCTCGTGCGCAAGCAGGGGTTCGCCATGGACGCCGTCCCGCCGGAGGGCCGGATGGTGAAGCTCGTCTCGACCGGGAACCTGTCCACCGGCGGGATCTCCATCGACCGGACCTGGGAGGCCCATGAGGAGAACGTCGAGGTCGCGGAGGAGGCCGCCCGCGTGATCGGGCTCGACGTCGCCGGGATCGACTTCCTGGTTCCCGACATCGCGCAGCCGGTCCGCGAGACCGGCGGGGCGATCGTCGAGGTGAACGCCGCACCGGGGTTCCGCATGCACACCCACCCCACCGAAGGGGAGCCCCAATACGTGGCGAAAGACGTGGTCGACCTGTTGTTCCCGCCCGGCACCCCGTCGCGGATCCCGATCGTGGCGGTCACGGGGTCCAACGGCAAGACCACGACGGTGCGGATGATCGCGCACATCTTCAAGGGCATGGGCCGCTCGGTCGGGTTCACCACGACCGACGGCATCTACATCGACGAGCGGCTGGTCAAACGCGCCGACGCCAGCGGTCCGAAGTCGGCGCAGATGGTGTTGCAGAACCCGCGGGTGGACTTCGCGGTGTTCGAGACGGCGCGCGGCGGGATCCTGCGCGAGGGCCTGGGCTACGGCAAGAACGACGTGGCGGTGGTCCTCAACGTGACGGGGGACCACCTGGGGCTTCGGGGCATCGACACGCTCGAGCAGCTCGCGGCGGTGAAGCAGGTGGTGGTCGAGGCCGTGCCGAAGACCGGGTGGGCCGTGCTCAACGCCGACGATCCCCTGGTTCTCGACATGCGCAAGGCGTGCAGCGGCAGCGTGATCTTGTTCTCGATGCGGGAGCACGACGAGTTCGTCGACCGGTGGGTGCGGCGAGGGCGCAAGGCCGTCGTGCTCGAGACCGGGTCGCTCGGCGAGGTCATGGTGATCAAGGAGGGCCGCCGCACCATGCCGATCGCCTGGATCCACACGTTGCCGGCGACCTTCGAGGGGCGGGCCCGGATGATGGTGCAGAACGCGATGGCGGCCGGCGCGGCGGCGCACGCGGCCGGCGCGCATCTGCACGACATCCGCCAGGGCCTGCGGTCGTTCACCACCTCGATCTATCAGGCGCCGGGGCGGCTGAACGTGTTCGACCTCGACGGGGTCAAGGTCGTGATCGACTACGCCCACAACCCGGCCGGGCTCGAGCACCTGGGGGACTTCGTGGAGCGGCTGACCCGCGACGCGCCGGTGGGCGGCCGTCCCGGCGAGGCGTCGTGGTCGGCGAACCTCCGCGTGGCCGTCGTGGCCACGGCCGGCGACCGCCGGGCGGAGGACATGCGCGAGCTCGGACGGGTGGCGGCCCGGTATTTCGACGACGTGATCATCCGGGAGGACCGCAACCCCCGCGGCCGGCGGAAAGGCGAGACGGCGGCCCTGATCGAGGCCGGGGTGCACGAGGCCATCGGCGGGGGGGCCCGCGCCGGCAACGTCGAGGTCCAGCTCGACGAGATGGAGGCCATCCGGGCCGCCCTCGACCGGTCGCGGCCGGGCGACCTCGTCGTGTTGTGCGTCGACTACGCCACCGAGGTGTACGAGGAGCTCGAGCGGCGCCGGTCGCTGGCGGCCCCGGCCGTCTTGCGGATCCCCGATGGCGACGGCCGTCCGACCGCGGGTGGGGAGCCCGACCTGCTGCCCTCCATTCCGCCGCCCACCCCGACCCGCCGGCGTCCTCGGTGACCGCGACCCCCGCCGCCGACGCCCGGGACGGGGGACGCCGCCGGCGGGCCGCGAGCACGACGGCCGCCGGCGTGTTGATCTTCGCGTTGACGGCGTTGTTCGTGGTCTTCGGCGTGGACCAACTCCGAGGCGCCATCGACCCGAGCTCGATCGACCGCGAGACGTACCTCACCGCGATCGGCCTCGGGCTGAACCCGGAGGAGCTCGGCAACTACCTGACGATCACGGGCATCGTCGTGCTGGTGCTGTGCGGGCTCACGGCGATCGAAGGCCTGGGCGTGCTGGCGCGGCGCGAGGGGGTGCGACATGCCGCGATCGGCACGTTCGCGCTCTTCGCGATCATCACGATCCCGCTCGCCGTCTCGGGGTTGCTCTCGGAGGACCCGTCCCCCGGGGTGTTGCTCGGGCTCGGCATCGGCGTGGCCGACGCCGGCGTGGTGGCGCTGCTGCTCCGGCGGGAGACCTCGGACGACTTCGAACGCACGGAGGAGGACCGGCTCCGGTCCCGACTGGAGCGCCGCCGCCGCCGCGCTTCCCGGCAGGCCGAGGGATCTCGGGTTCCCTGACCGCCGTTCAGGCGGGTTCGTTCCCGGGGCGCCACTTGATGCTGCAGCCGACGCTGGGGCGCTGGTCCTCGGAGACCGGCGAGCCGGCCAACACCGCGTCGATCGCGGCCCGGAGGTCTCGCCCGGTCACCGGGATGCCGTTGCTCGGACGGCTGTCGTCCAGCTGGCCCCGGTAGACGAGCCGGCGGTCGGCGTCGTGGAGGAAGAAGTCCGGCGTGCACGCCGCTCCGAAGGCCCTGGCGACCTCCTGCGTTTCGTCGAACAGGTAGGGGAAGGAGTACCCGGCCTCGCGCGCCTCCTCGGCCAGGCTCTGCGGCGCATCCTCAGGGTAGGTCTCGGGATCGTTCGCGCTGATCGCGACGATGGCCACGCCCGCGGCCGCGTAGTCCCGCGCCAGCTTCGTCAGGCCCGGGCGAACGTGTCTCACGTACGGGCAGTGCCGGCAGATGAACATCACCAGCAGCGCGCCGGCGCCGGCGAAGTCCGCGATCTTCACGGTCGCTCCGGTGGTGACGTCCGGCAGGGCGAAATCGGGGGCCGAGCGGCCGAGCTCGGGCATCGTCGACGTGACGGCCATGGTGGTCCTCCTCTGGATCGGTCGAACGGTCAGGCTATCGCGGCCTCACTCGGTGGGATCGGGCTCGCTCCCGGCGAGCTCCCGGGCCAGCCGGACGAACGCGTCGAACGCCGCGGGGTCGCTCATCGCCCCGGGCGTGGCGACCTCGTCGGGATCGGCCCCCATGAACAGCCGTTTCACGGGCACCTCGAGCCGCTTGCCGTTGAGAGTCTTCGGGATGTCGGGCACCTGCAGGGTCATGTCCGGCACGTGGCGGGGCGACAGCTGCGACCGGATCTGGTTCGCGATGGTCGAGCGCAGCTCGTCGTCCAGCTCCGTCGACCCGTCGAGCGCCACGAACAACAACAGCCGCCCCTCCTCACCGAGCCGCCCGGTGTCCACGACGAGGCTCTCTCGAACGCCGGGGAGCGCGTCCACCACGCGATAGAGCTCGCTCGTCCCCACGCGCACGCCTGCGCGGTTGAGCGTCGCGTCCGACCGGCCGGTGATGATGCACGACCCGCGGTCGGTGATCTCGATCCAGTCGCCGTGGCGCCAGACTCCGGGGAACACGTCGAAGTAGCTCCCGCGGTACCGGCGGTCGTCGGGGTCGTTCCAGAACCGGAGGGGCATCGACGGCATGGGTTCGGTCAGGACGAGCTCGCCCACCTCGCCGACCAGGGAGCGGCCGTCGGGGTCGAACGCCTCCACCTTCGCTCCGAGGCACCGGCACTGGATCTCGCCCGCGTGGACGGGCAGCAGCGGGCACGAGCCGACGAACGCCGTGCACAGGTCGGTCCCCCCGCTGATCGACCCGAGCCACAGGTCGGGTTTGACGTGCCGGTAGGCCCAGCCGAACCCCTCGGGCGACAGCGGGGCCCCCGTCGACCCCACCGATCGCAGGCGGGACAGATCGGCGATCGAGGCCGGCTCGATCCCCGCCTTCATGCAGGCGTGCAGGTATGGGGCGCTCGTCCCCAGGTAGGTCATCTCGGTCTCCTCGGCCAGCCGCCACACGGCGCCGAGATCGGGATGGGCCGGGCTGCCGTCGTAGAGCACCACCGAGGCGCCGACCAACAGTCCGCTCAGGAGGAAGTTCCACATCATCCAGCCCGTGGTGGTGAACCAGAAGAACCGGTCCTTCGGGCCGAGATCGAGATGGAGGGCCAGGGCCTTGAGATGCTCGAGGAGGATGCCGCCGTGGCCCTGGAGCATGGCCTTGGGCAGGCCCGTGGTCCCCGAGGAATACAGGATCCAGAGCGGGTGGTCGAAGGGCACCGCCTCGAACCGCAGGTCCTCGCGGTCGCCGATGAGCTCGGACCACGTCGTGGAGCCGGGGAGTTCGGGCGGGGCGTCTCGGAGGTACGGGACGACCACGACCCGCCGCAGGCCGGGCAGCTCCGAGGCGATCTCGGCCACGACGGCGGACCGGTCGTGCTCCCGGCCGCCGTACCGGTATCCGTCCACCGCCAGCAGCACGGCGGGCTCGATCTGGCGGAACCGGTCGACCACCGACCGCGTGCCGAAGTCGGGCGAACATGAGGACCAGACGGCGCCGAGGCTCGCCGTCGCGAGGAACGCGATGGCGGCCTCCGGCGCGTTCGGCAGGAACGCCGCCACGCGGTCGCCCGGGCCCACGCCCAGGCGTCGAAGGCCGGCCGCCGCCCGGGCCACGGCCTCCCGCAGCTCGGCCCGCGTGAGCTCGGCGCGCGCTCCGTCCTCGCGCCGGAAGACGAGGGCCGGCCGGTCGTCGGGTTCGGCCAGGGCGTGTTCGGCGTAGTTGAGGCGCGCGCCGGGGAACCAGCGGGCCCCCGGCATGCGGCGCTCGGCCAGCGCCCGCTCGAACGGCGCGTGCGACCCGACCTCGAAGAACTCCCACATGGAGGTCCAGAAGCCCTCGAGGTCCTCGACCGACCAGCGCCACAACTCGTCGTAGGAGCCGAACGCGCGGCCCTGGCGCCGGTCGAGCCACGACAGATAGCGGGTGAGGACGGCGTCGCGGACCAGATCCTCCGGGGGCCGCCACAGGAGGCGGCCGGGCTCGACGTCGCTCACGGTCGCCTCCGGCCGGCCGTCTCCGGGCGCGACCGGCGGGCCGCGGCCACGATCTGCCGAACCCGGCCCGGCGTCGGCCGCCGGGCCCCCTGGTCCTCGAGCCAGGCGAAGACCTCGGGCCGCATACCGAGCGCCGTCGCCGCGACGACGTCGCCCCGGCGCGATCGCCGGAGCATGGCCCGGAGTGCGGAGAGCTCGTCGGCGTACACGTCGACCGCCTCGGCGCCGCCGTCGGCGGCGCCCGCCCGAAGGCGTTCGACGAGGTCCTGCCGGTCGCGGCCGCGCAGGTACCGCAGGAGCTCGGCCACGAGGAGGTGGTCGGACCCCCGGGCGGCCCGTTCGGCGAACCGGTGCAGGATGTCGTCGGACCGGTCGCCGGCCGAGCAGATGGCGAGCCACGTCTCGGCCCCGTCGCGCCGGAGCCCCGCGCACAGCTCGGTCAGGCTGGCCATGCCCGCCTCGTTGTGTGCGTAGTCGATCACGATGATGCGTCCGTCGAGCGTGAACAGGTTGGCGCGCCCCGGGTTTCGTTCGGGGTCCAGGACGAACGTGCGCAGGCCCCGGACCACGGCCGGCTCCGGTAGCCCGATGGCGAGCGCCGCCGAGGCCGCCTGCAGGGCGTTCATCACGTTGGGGCTCGAGATGCCCGCGATCGTGACCGGGACCTCCTCGAGCGGGACGAGCGGCCGCGACGTCGAGCCCTCCAGCACGGTGAGCGCGCCGTCGATCGGCGCGGTGGCGCGGCCCCGTTCGGCCAGGGCCCCGCGCAGGGCGGGATGGTCCGGGTCGAGCGAGCAGAGCCAGGGGCGCCCGGTGGCAGCACGCCGCATCGCCAGCACCCGCGGGTCGTCCGCGTTGAGCACGGCCCACCCCTTCGGACGCGTGATGCGGGTGATGGCGGCTTTGACCTCGGCGAGCTGGTCCAGCGACCGGATGCCCAGCAGTTCGAGGTGGTCGGCCGACACGTTCGTCACCACGGCCGCGTCGTTGTGCAGGACGCCGATCCCCCGGAGCAGGATGCCCCCGCGGGCGGTTTCCAGCACCGCCACGTCAGGGCGCTGATCGAGCGCCATCCGCGCGCCGCCGAACCCAGAGTAATCGCCCTCCTCGACCAGCTCGCCGTCGTGGAACACGCCGTCGGTCGAGGAGTAGGCCACGCTCTTGCGGGCGGCCCGGACCAGATGCGCCAGCAGACGGACCGTGGTGGTCTTGCCGTTGGTGCCCGTGACCGAGACCACGGGGATCGACGGGTCGGGAAGCTCCGGCTCGGGTCCCGGATCCGCCGAGCGCACACGCACGGCCGCCTCGTCCAGCAGCCGATCCGGAGAACGGCGCCCGCCGAGCTCCCCGAGCACGCCGACCATCTCGCGCGCGGCCGCCTCGGCCGTCCCGCGCCGCCGCCACGGGAACGCCACGACGACGTGGTCGGGATCGGCGCCCGGTCGAGCTCGGACCGCGAGCCTGATGGCGGAGGCGGCGGCGAGCCGTCTGGTGAGATGTGAGGCCAGCCGAGCCGCGGCCCGTCGGCGCTGCTCGGACCGCGGGGCGCCCGGGCGGCCTTCCCCGACGGTTCGCGCCAGGATGCCCTCGAACCGGCTCTGCGGCAGGGCGAGCAGCGGGGCGACGTCGACCGTCAGCTTGATCGCGGGACGCGGGAAATACAGGTTCGGCCCGTCGAGCACCCGAAGTTCCACGAGCTCGGCACGGGGCGCGCCCACGGCCCGAGCATATTGCCGCGCGTTCGCCCTCGCTGCTCGAGCCCTCTCAGCCCGGGGGGCTATCGCTCGCGCGTTCGCCCTCGCTCCCGTCAGCCCGCGAACCCGGGTCGCCGACGTGATACCGGCGGAAGGCCGGGATGTACCTTGCGACCGCCACCGCGCCCACGATGCACAACAGTCCGCCGGAGACCACCGAGGCGGTCGCCGAGAACGCTGCGGCCACCAGTCCTGCCTCGAGATCGCCAAGGCGCGGCCCGCCGGTCACGACCATGATGTGGATGCCGCTGAGCCGTCCGCGAAGGTGATCCGGCACCGTGAGCTGGAGGATCGTGTTGCGGAACACGGCCGAGATGACGTCGGCGCCGCCGGCCAGCGCCAGCAACGCGAGCCCCAGCCACAGGTTCGCGCCCACCAGCCCGAACGCGGCGATCCCGGCCCCCCACACGATCACCGCCCAGATGACGGCTCGTCCCTGATGACGGACCCGCCCCACCCACCCGGTGGTGGCCGCGGCCAGGAACGCGCCGACGGCGGGCGCGGCGAACAGCAACCCCACCACCACATCGCCGCGGTGGAACTGGGTGACGGCGAGGATGGCGAACAGGGCCCGGGGCATGCCGAAGACCATCGCGACGATGTCGATGACGAACGTGGACTGCAACACGCGCCGGCCACGGAGGTAGGCGAACCCGTCGCGAACGGCCCGCCACCCCACGGGGGTGCGTTCAGCTTCGAGCGGCGGCATCGGCCGGATCGCGATCGCGGCGAGGAGGAGCAGGACGATCGAGCCGACGTCGATCCCGTAGGCCCACTGGAAGCCGAGCTGGCCTACGACCACCCCGGCCACGGCGGGCCCCACCAGGCCGGCGAAGTTCCAGGTGATCTGGTTCAGCGCGGCGGCGGCCGGCAGCAGGTCGCGCCCGAGGAGCCGGGGAGCCATCGCGTTGCGGGTGGGCCCGTCCACGGCGGACGAGGCGGCCGTGCCGGCGACGGCCGCGTAGATCAGGCCGACGGGTGGGTCGCCGGCCAGCGCGCCGAGGAACAAGGTCCCGGACGACGCCAGGAAGCCGAACTGCGCCGCGATCAACACGCGGCGGCGGTCGAACGCATCCAGGAACGTGCTCCCGGCGAGCGTTCCACCGAGCAGCGCCACGAAGCCGACCAGCCCGATCATGCCGACCGCGGCGGGCGACCCGGTCTGCCGGGTCACCTGGATGAACGTGGCCACGATGGTGAACTGGGACCCCATCGTGGACGCGAGCAGCCCGAACCACAAGATTCGGAAGTCCCGCGACGTCCGCAGCGGGGTGATGTCCACCGCCAGGCGGCGGACGGTCCCGCGGAAGCGGGCGCGCCGTCCCGTCTCGCGCACGCGAAGGACGGTAGCAGCGGCGCACGCGGCCCCCGGGTCCGCGTGCTGCCGTTGGTGGTGGGATCAGGTCAGCGCGCCGATGGCCTCGTCCAGGACCTCGAGGCCCTCCTGCAGGAGCGGTTCGTCGATCGTGAGCGGCGGCAGGAGGCGGATCACGTTGTCGTAGGTGCCGGCCTTCAGCACCACCACGCCGTTCTCGAGGCACCGCCGGATCATCTGCGTGCCGGCGTCCGAGGCCAGCGGCTCCTTCGTGGCGCGGTCGGCCACCAGCTCGATCGCGTTCATCATGCCGCGCCCACGAACGTCTCCGATCACCTGGTGGCGGGCTTGCATCTCGACGAGCCCGGCTCGCATCCGCTCACCGAGCGTGCGCGAACGCTCCAGCAACCCCTCGCGCTCGATCTGGTCGAGCACCGCGATCGCGGCAGCGGCCGCGACGGGGTTGCCCCCGTAGGTGCCGCCGAGCCCCCCGACGTGGACCGAGTCCATCACCTCGGCCCGGCCGGTGACGGCGCTGATGGGCAGGCCGCCGCCGAGCGACTTCGCGCTCGTGACCACATCGGGGACCACGCCCTCGTCCTCGATGGCGAACCAGCGGCCGGCCCGGCCCATCCCGCTCTGGATCTCGTCGGCGATGAACAGGATCCCGTTCTCGGCGCAGAACTCGGCAAGGCCCGCCAGGAAGCCGGGGGCCGGGACGATGAAGCCGCCTTCGCCCTGGATGGGCTCGACGATCACCGCGGCG
Source organism: Actinomycetota bacterium (assembly GCA_036374435.1). Taxonomy (GTDB): domain Bacteria; phylum Actinomycetota; class UBA4738; order UBA4738; family HRBIN12; genus CALGFI01. The sequence continues at coordinate 12,217 of DASUTU010000146.1, forward strand.
ATGTTCTCCTCGCCGATGTGTTTGTGCATCTCGTCGCGCGCGTACTCGAGCGCCTCCTCGGCCGCACGATCCGGTCCCGACGGCCACCGGTAGGGGTAGGCGAACGGCAGCCGGTAGACCTCAGGCGCGAACGGGCCCATGCCCTGCTTGTACGGCATGACCTTGGCGGTGAGGGACATCGCGAGCAGCGTCCGCCCGTGGAACGCGTGGTCGAACGCCACCACGGCGTCCCGGCCGGTGAACCTCCGGGCGATCTTGACGGCGTTCTCGACGGCCTCGGCGCCCGAGTTGGCGAACATCGTCTTCTTCGGCCCGTCCCCGGGAACCAGCCCGTTCAGGCGCTCGGCGAGCTCGATGTAAGGCTCGTTGGCCGTGACGTGGAAACACGTGTGGGTGTCGAGCTCGAGCTGCGCCTGCGCGGCCCGGACCACCTCGGCGGAGGTGTGGCCCACGTTCAGCACGGAGATCCCCGTGGACAGGTCGATCAGCCGGTTGCCGTCGACGTCTTCGATGATCGCCCCCGACGCCCGGGCGGTCACGATCTGATGGATGTTCGCCACGCCTTGGGGGACGGCCGACGTTCGCCGCTCCCACAGCTCCCTGGATCGCGGCCCAGGGATCTCGGTGACGACCTTGCGCTCCTGTGGGATGTCCATCGGGCCTCCAGGGTTCGACCGGTCCTATCGGCGCCGGAATCGGCGCCACCTCCGGAGTGTCCGCCGAACGCGGGGGTGTTGTCAGGCGGGGCCGGGGCAAAGGGCCGGTTGTGCGTTTGTACGGCCCGTCCAGCCATCTTCCCCGTGACCGCTCGGCCGGGTACCGGGGTTGTACCGTTCGTACAATCGGCGCGTGAGGCTCACCGTGGCCGACATCCTCCATGCCCCGGGCCTGGCGTTGCGCCTGGTGGCCGGGGAGACGGGGACGGACCGGGCGGTCCGCTGGATCCACAGCTCCGAGCTCGAGGACCCCACGCCGTGGCTGAAGGGGGGAGAGATCCTCCTGACGACCGGCGCCGGCATCGGCGACACCCCTGCCAAACACCGCGCGTACCTCCAGCGTTTGGTGGACGCCGGGCTGTCCGGCCTCGGCTTCGGTCTGGGGTTGGGCCACGACAAGGTCCCCCGGGCGCTCGTGACGGCCGCCGACCGAACGGGGTTCCCGCTGTTCGAGGTGCCGTATCCGGTCCCGTTCATCGCCATCACCGAGGCCGTGTTCACGAGGCTCCTGTCCGAGCAGTTCGACGTTCTCCAGCGAGCCGTGGACCAGGAGCGGGCGTTGACGAGGGCGGTGATGGACGGCGCCGGCGTCGAAGGCATCGCGGCCTCGTTGGCGCGGGTCACGGGAGGATGGGTCCTGCTCCTCGATCTTCACGGGATCCCCCTGGCCGCGACGTCGGCCACGGCCCGCCAGCGGGCGCCGCGCGTGTGGCAGGAGTTGGCCACGTCGCGGCCCGACGGGACGGGGTTCAGCCTGACCCTCGTCGATCGCGGCCAGACCGTCTGGATCCAGCCCGTGGGCGCCCAGGGCCGGATCGAGGCGTTCCTCGCCGTGGGCGCCTCCGAACCGCTGTCGCAGGTGGACCGCATCGTGGCCGGGCACGCGTTGTCGCTGTTCGCGATCGAGCTCGCCAAGTCCCGGGCCGTGGCCGAGGCCGAGCGCCGGCTCCAAGGAGACTTCCTCGAGTCGCTCGCGGCCGGCCGGGTTTCCCCGCCGGAGGCCGCCCGGGGTCTCACCCGGTTCGGGTTCGGGCGGGACGCCTCCGTGATGGTGCTCGCCCTCGAGACGTCGGGGGAGGCCGGGGACCTGGCGTACGCCGCCGAGGATCACCTGTCGCGGGCCGGGGCCCCGTACATGGTGTCACGGGCCGAAGACGAGGTCGACGTCTTGTTGCCGTTCGAACCGGAGCTGGACGTGAAGGAGCTCCGGGCCGCGATCGCCAAGCGGCTCGACGGCGACCCCCAGGTGCGCCTGGGGGCCGGCGGGGCCGCCGCCCCCGCTGACGCCGGACGCAGCCTGCGCGAGGCCCGGTACGCGCTCCAGGTCTGCCGGCTCGAGGGCTGGGAGGCGGCCGGGTTCGAGGACCTCGGCACGTACCGCCTCCTGCTCTCGATGGCGGACCCGGGGGCCCTGGCGGCGTTCGCGGACTCCCTGCTGTCGCCGATCGACGCGTACGACCGGGCGCACGGCGGCGAGCTCCAGGCCTCGCTGCGGGCCTTCCTCCAGCACAACGCACGGTGGGAGACCGCGGCCGCGGAGCTCTACGTGCACCGCCACACGCTCCGCTACCGGATGCGCAAGGTGGAGGAGCTCACGGGGCGCGACCTGTCCTCCAGCTTCGACCGCATGGAGTTCTGGCTCGCGCTGCGAGCGCGCGAGCTCCTGGCCGAGCCCGACGCCGGCTGAGGCGGCGGCCTCAGCGTCCGACCGCGACCGTCTCCCTCGCGCCGATCACGTGCCGGACGGGCAGCCCGAACGCGGCTTCCACCCGGTGGGGGAGGTCCAGCTTGAGCCAGCGGGACGCCCCCGGCGGCAGCGTCGACAGCACGATCCGGTCGAACGGTCCGTGATCCCGCAGGGCGTCGCCGATGGCGAGCATCGGGTTCGCGTCGCCCACTTCGCCGTCCACGTCGAGGTCGATCTCCCGGAACCGCGCCAGGGCGAGCTCGAGCCGGGTTCGGGCGGCGGCCAGGGCGTCGCCTTCGGTCCAGGTGCGGCCCTGGGCGGGAGTGGCCGGCACGACCACCCGGAACGTGCACGGACCGGCGTGGGCCAGCTCCCGGATCGTCGCGAAGAGGCGGTCGCCGCCGAGGGTCTGGTTGGCGACGACGAGAAGACGTTCCATCGCCTCACCTCCGCGTTCGATCCTACGGCCGGCGGCGGGCCGTGCGGAACCCAGGGGTGGGGGGTCCTCTCACGTCGTCCCGGCGGGGTGTCCCGTCCGTACAGGACCGAGCCCGCCGCCGAGCCGCTGTGGCGAGTAGCCCGGGGCGGCACGGCCCGGCCATACTGGTGCCGATCGGGTCCGACGCCGTGTCCGCGGACGTCGCGGACCATCCCAGGCGCCCGAGAGGAACAGGAGGGGACGATGGCCAGCGAGACCAGGACCTGGCAGCAGTACATCGGCGGCAGGTGGGTGGACTCGAGCAGGGGCGAGGCCGAGCCGGACATCGACCCCTCCACCGGTCAGAGCGTGGCCACCGTGCAGATCGGCACCCGCGAGGACGCGGACGCGGCGGTCGAGGCGGCGCAGAAGGCCTACGACGAGGTTTGGTTCGACACGCCGCCCAAGGAGCGCTCGGCGATGTTGCTCAAGCTGGCCGACGCCATGGACGCCGACGCCGAGAACCTGGCGAAGCTCGAGGCGGAGGACGTGGGCAAGCCGATCGCCGTCTCGCGGGCCGACATCCCGTTCATCACCGACAACCTGCGATTCTTCGCCGGGGCGGCCCGGCTCTTGGAGGGCAAGTCGGCGGGCGAATACGAGCAGGGCTACACGAGCATGATCCGCCGCGAGCCGCTCGGCGTGACGGTCGGGATCTGCCCGTGGAACTACCCGCTGATGATGGCCATCTGGAAGATCGGGCCGGCGCTGGCGGCCGGGAACACCTCGGTGCTCAAGCCGGCCGAGCTCACCCCGCGCACGACGCTCCGCCTGGCCGAGCTCTCGCAAGACCTCCTGCCGCCGGGCGTCCTGAACGTCGTCACTGGGAAGGGGTCGGTGCTCGGCGACCAGCTCGTCAAGCACCCGCTGGTGCGGCTGGTGTCGGTCACGGGCGACACGGCGACGGGCAAGGTGATCGCGGCCAACGCCGGCGCGTCGAACGTGAAGCGCGTCCACCTGGAGCTGGGCGGCAAGGCGCCGGTCGTGGTGTTCGACGACGCCGACCTCGAGAGCCTGGTCGAGACGCTGAAGTTCGCCGGGTATACCAACACGGGGCAGGACTGCACCGCGTCGTGCCGGGTGGTCGCCGGTCCCGGCATCTACGAGGATCTGTTGTCCTCCCTCGTGCCGGCCGTCGAAACCATCAAGGTCGGGCCGATCGCCGACGAGGCGGTGGAGATGGGGCCGCTGGTGTCCGAGGGCCAGCGAGAGAGTGTGGCCGGGTTCGTCGACCGGGCGCAGTCGGCCGGCGCGAAGCTCCTCACCGGCGGCGAGCAGATGGACGGGTCGGGCTTCTACTACAAGCCCACCGTGGTGGCCGAGCCCGCCCAGGACTCGGAGATCGTGCAGAAGGAGGTCTTCGGACCCGTCGTGACGGTGCAGCGGTTCTCCGACGAAGACGAGGCCGTGGCGTGGGCCAACGACGTGGTCTACGGCCTGGCGTCGTCGGTGTGGACCCGCGACGCGGGCCGCGCCATGCGGGTGGCGCGGCGCCTCCAGTACGGTGCCGTGTGGGTGAACACGCACTTCATGATCACGGCCGAGATGCCGCATGGTGGGTACAAGGAGAGTGGGTACGGAAAGGACATGTCGATGTACTCGCTGGAGGACTACACGCAGATCAAGCACGTGATGTGGTCGCTCGGCTGAGTCGGCATCCGACCGGCGAAGGGTGGTGTTCGGGATGACGGTGCGTCCGTTCCTGGTCAACGGAGAGTGGCGGACCGGCGAAGGAACGTTCCAGGTCCACAGCCCCTACGACGACGCCGTGGTGGCCGAGGTCGGCGTGCCGACGGACGCCGACGTCGAGGAGGCCGTGGCCACCGCCGCGGAGACGTTCCGGGAGTCCCGACGCCTGCCCGTGCACGCCCGCGCCGAGGCGCTCGATCACATCTCGGCCCGGCTCAAGGAGTCGATCCCCCAGAACGCCGAGTTGATCGCCAGGGAGGGTGGGAAGCCGCTCAAGTGGGCCACCGTCGAGGCGACGAGGGCGGTCTCCACCTTCCGCTGGGCCTCGGAGGTGCTGCGTCACGGCGACGACGAGCTCATGCGCCTGGACACGGAGGCGTCGCTCGGCTCTCGGGTGGGGATCGTGCGCCGGTTCCCGTTCGGGCCGGTGCTCGGGATCACCCCGTTCAACTTCCCGCTGAACCTGGTGGCCCACAAGGTCGCGCCGGCGCTTGCGGTCGGCGCCCCGATCGTGGTCAAGCCGGCCTCGGCCACGCCGATCGGCGCGCTGCGTTTGGCCGAGCTGTTCGCCGAGACCGACCTGCCGACGGGCATGTATCAGGTCCTGCCGGTCTCGAGCTCGGTGGCCGACCGGATGGCCCGGGACGAGCGGTTCCGCAAGATCAGCTTCACGGGGTCCTCGGACATCGGGTGGTACCTGAAGGGCCTGGACCCGAAGAAGCGCGTCACGCTGGAGCTCGGCGGCAACGCCGGGGTCATCGTGCACTCCGACGCCGACCTGGACCTGGCGGCGCAGCGTGTCGCCGTCGGTGGCTACTACCAGGCCGGCCAGAGCTGCATCAGCGTGCAGCGCGTGCTCGTGCAGTCCGAGGTGTACGAGGCCTTCGCCGAGCGGCTGGTGAAGCAGGTCGAGAGCCTGAAGGTGGGCGACCCAATGGACCCGACGGTGGACGTGGGTCCGGTGATCCAGCGTTCGGAGGTGGATCGCATCGACGCCTGGGTCAAGGAGGCCGTGTCCCAGGGCGCCACGGTGCTCACGGGCGGGGAGGGCGACGGCCCCTTCTACCAGCCGACCCTGATCGCCGACGTGAACCCCGAGATGAAGGTGTGCCGGGAGGAGATCTTCGGCCCGGTGGTCACGGTGAGTTCCTACCAGACCTTCGAGGAGGCCCTCGCCATCGTGAACGACTCGAGGTTCGGGTTGCAGGCCGGGGTCTTCACGAACGACATCAATCGCGCCTTCGAGGCGCATCGTTCGATCGAGGTGGGCGGGATCATCCTGAACGACGTCTCCGCCTTTCGCGCCGACCAGATGCCCTACGGCGGTTCGAAGGACTCCGGATTCGGACGGGAGGGACTTCGGTTCGCGATGGAGGAGATGACCGAGCCGCGGATCATGGTCCTCTCGCACGTCCCGCTGTAGGTCCCGACGCCGGCCGGGTCCGACCGGGCCCGACGGACACCCGCCGTTTATGGTGGAACGGTGGGAACGCTCGCGCTGATCCTGGTCCCCGCGACGCTGTTCGCCCTGGTGGTGTGGCTCGCCGTCGGCGGCCGAGCCGATCCGAGTGTGCCCGTTCGTCCGTGGTGGGGCCGGCCGGCTCTCTGGGTCGGAGTGTGCGGGACGTTCCTGCTCTTCGGCCTGTTCGTCGCGCCGCGGCTGCTCGGCTTCACGTTCCTGTTCCTGCCGTTCATCTGGATGGGTGCCGGGGCCCGGCGGCGTCAGGGCGACTGAGGGTCCGCCGGGCCCGGCCGGGCCGCCCCCGCCACCCGGTCGGCGAAGCTCCCGACGATCGCCGCGGCCTCGCGCTCGCGCCGCCACAGGTGATGGTTCGTGCCCGGGACGAGGGCGACCTCGGCGCGGAGGAACCTCCGGCCGAACGCGGCCAGCTCGTCCGCGGGGCAGTAGTCGTCGAGCTCCCCCGAGAGCAGGAGCACCGGGCGACGCAACGTGCGCAGCTCCGAGACCGTCGGCGCGTCGGGCAGTTCGAGCTCGCGGCGTAGCGGATACCCGATCAGGGCCAGCCCCGCCACCCGCTCGTCGTCCAGGGCCTCGCGAAGGGCCACGGTGGCCCCGAACGACCATCCGCAGACGATGGTCGGCCCGTCGGACTCCTCGCGCACCCGGGTGACGGCGCCGGCGACGTCGCGTTCCTCGGGCCGGCCGCCCCCGAAGGTCCCATCGCTCCGCATCGTGCCGCGGAAGTTGAACGCCAGCACGGCGAACCCCCGGGCCGCGAGCTCGTTGCGAACGGCCCAGAGCACCGGGTGGTCCTTGCTGCCGCCGTGCCGAGGGTGGGCGTGGCACAACACGGCGGTCCCGCGGGCCCCGACCTCTGGGCGGCGGAGCTCGCCCTCGAGCGAGAGGCCGTCGTCGGAGTTGAAGCGGATCGGCTCCATCGCGTGCGAGGATGGCGGCCGTGCCGGAGGGGCGACAACCGAGGGGGACCGGGTTCGCACTCCGGGACGCCCTGCCGTGGACCGACCTCGTCGGGGTGGTCCGGGCGGCCGAGGCCTCCGGGTACGGCGCGTTGTTCCTGCCCGAGATCACCGGGCGCGACGCCCTGGTCTCGCTCGGGTCGCTGGCGGGGGAGACCCGGGACCTCCACCTCGGCACCGGCGTCGTGCCGATGCGCTCGCGCACGCTCCTCCTCCTGGCGATGGGGGCGGCCACGGTCCAGGAGCGTTCGGGCGGCCGCCTGGTCCTCGGGCTCGGTACCGGTGCGGCGGCCACCGGGGCCCTCGACGAGCTCCGGGAGAACGTGCTGGCGCTTCGTGGGCTGCTCTCCGGCGACGGGTTCGAGCGCCGGGGCGAACGCGTCCGGCTCGCCCTCGACCCGGGGTCGCCCGTCCCGATCTGGATCGCCGCCCTCGGGCCCAAGGCGATGCACCTGGCCGGCGAGGTCGCGGACGGCGTCTTGCTCAACTGGTGTCCGCCGGAGCGGGTGGCGTTCGCCCGCGGACGGGTCGGCGAAGGCGCCGTGGCGGCCGGCCGAGACCCGGACGAGATCGCGATCGGCGTCTACGTGCGGGCGTGGGCCGGCGGGGACGATTCGACGGCGATGCCGGCCCTGAAGGAGGCCGCCGCCCAATATGCCTCGTACCGAGCGTACGCCCGGCAGTTCCAGGACGTGGGCCTGGGACCCGAGGCAGAGGTGGCGGCCCGGGCCCATCACGTTGGGCGAACCGACCAGGTCCCGGAGAACCTGGTGCGAGCGGTGTGCGCCGTCGGTGCCGACGCGGCCGACCGGGTCTCGGCCTATCGGGAGGCGGGGGCGGATCTCCCGGTGGTCTACCCGGTGTCCGTTGGGGACCCCGTCGCGTCGATCGAGCGAACGCTCCTCGCGCTCGCCCCCGGCTGACGCCGCGCTTCCACTCGGGGCGACGCTCGCGCTGATCGCGCTCGCTTCCTGGGCCCCCGGACCCCCGGCGGTGTAGACTGCGATTTGCAAGGTTCGCACCGTGCAAACAGGGAGAACGGAGCGAGGAGAGCGCGATGACCTACACGATCGCCGAGCCGTGCATCGACGTGAAGGACCGGGCGTGTGTGGACGAGTGCCCGGTGGACTGCATCTACGAGGGCGGCCGGATGCTCTACATCCACCCGGACGAGTGCGTCGACTGCGGCGCCTGCGAGCCGGTGTGCCCGGTGACGGCGATCTTCTACGAGGACGACGTCCCGGCCGAGTGGAAGCAGTTCACGCCGATCAACGCGGAGTTCTTCAATGACGACGTGAGTGGGATCGGCTCGCCGGGAGGCGCGGCGCAGGTCGGCCCGACCGACAAGGACCACCCGGTCGTCGCCGGCTGGCCCGCCGTCGGCTGAGCGCTCACGCGGGCGCGGGTTCGGCCTGGGGCAGGACCCGGGGACCCACGGCGGCGTCGTCGGTGGGCCAGCGTTGCCGGGACTTCTCCGCGAGCTTGGCCATGAGCGACAGCGCCCCCGGGTCGTCCGACCCCGGCCGCCATTCCACGACGCCGTCGGCCACCGCACGCTCCCACAGGTCTTTGCCTTTGTCGGTCCGGATGATGGTGAGGGTCCAGCCCTCTCCTTGTCCCAGGCCGCCGAAGGAGATGTCGGCGTGTTCGGCGGCGAAGTCCGGACAGCGCAGGCAGCCCGGCCGGGTGAACTCGTGCGACTGCTTCAGCGAGTACGTGATCTCCTCGCCGTCCTTCGTGTAGAAGAGCAGCTTGCCCTTGATGTTGACGCGGGCCAGCTCGTCCAGGTCCAGCCCGAGCCGGTTCTGGGCGATCTCGACCATCAGGCCGTCGTAGGAGAAGGTCTTCGAGCACAACAGGCCGAAGGTCCACGTGATCTTCTTCGCCCACTTGTTCACTCGCCGGGCGGCCATCGACCCGGTCACGCTGGCCTGGCACGACATCCCGACCAGGGCCAGATTGGACAGGCCCATCTCGGCGGCCTTGATCAGCGCGAGCGGATTCGCCGAATACGTGTAGCGGGAGCCGGCCGTCTCCAGCACCCCGCGCTCGTCGGTGACGACCGTCGGCTCGACGTCCCACGGACGTTCGTCGGAGAGCTTGGAGGTCAACGCGCCGTCGATCTCACCGTTGCGAAGGCCCCAGATCAGCAACGCCGAGACCACTCCGCCGTCCTGGCCCCGCATCAGCACCTCGGGCGCGGCGGCCCGGGCGAGAACGATCTCCTGGTACTGCCCGACGACCTCCTCCGGCGACCGGGTCCGGCCGAACAGCAGCTGGTCGATGTCCTCCTCCCAGTCTCGGAAGCGGGGGCACGCCAGCGTGCACAGGGAGCAGCCCTTGTCACCGTGCGCGCACGCGTCGGGACCGTCCTCCTGGAGCTGGACCGGGACGTTGTCCTCGTATCCCAGCACGTGGAAGGGGCAGGCCACGATGCAGGCGGTGCATCCCGTGCACAGGCCGGTCAGGACGACCTCGTCGTAGAGATCCCGCCACTGGGTCTTGTCGATAGTGGGAGCCATCCGAACGGCAGTATAGAGAAGGGGCCACGGGCGACCGGGACCGATCGGACCGGACCGGGCAAGCCGGTCGTCCCGGCCGCCCGTAGTACGTCCGGCGTCCGGCGGCCGCCGGATGTGGAGGCCCGTGTGAGCGTGGCCGGGGAGCGGGGAGGACTCGGATGCGTGGGACGAGACGGTGGCACCTGGTGACCGCGCTGCTCGCGATCGCCGTGGTGGCGGCGGCGTGTGGCGGGGACGACGGAAACGGCGAGGACGGGAACGGCGGCCCGACGGCCGGCGCGACCGGCGAAACGGCCGGCGCCACCGGGGGGGACGGTGGCGCGTCGGATATCACGATCGAGGGGTTCGCCTTCTCCCCCTCCACCGTCGAGGTCTCCGGCGAGACCACCCTCACGGTGACGAACGAGGACGGGGCCGCCCACACCTTCACCCTGGACGACGGCAGCGTCGACGAGCGGCTGGACCCGGGCGCCTCGGCCGAGGTCACCGTGAACGTCTCGGAGACGACCGGCTTCAGCTGCACGATCCACCCGCAGATGACGGGAACGCTCGAGGTGGCCTGAGAGCGGGGGTCCGGGGGCTCGACAAGCGAGCGCGATCAGCGCGAGCGTCGCCCCCGGGGGGACGGCGGATCGTCAGACGGAGAACGAGTCGCCGCAGGCGCACTCGTGGGTGGCGCGGGGGTTGAGCATCCTCAACCCCCCGCCCAGCAGCGAATCGTTGAACTCCAGCGTCGAACCTTCGACGATCGGCACACTCCGGCCGTCCACCAGCACGCGGACGCCTCCGGCCGCAGGGACGACGCGGTCGCCCTCGGCCTCACGGTCGAACGAGAGCTCGTACGTGAACCCGGAGCAGCCACCGGCGACGACCCGCACGCGGAGCGCGGGTTCGGCCCCCTGCTTGTCGGCCAGCTGGCGGATCTTCCCGGCGGCCTTGTCCGTGACGGTGAGAACGGCGGTGCGCTCCATGCCTTCAGGATACCGCCGGGGCCGGCTGAGGCCGGCTCGCCGCCACTCGAAGGTCCCGTGGACCGTCAGTCGCCGACCCGGGAGGCCAGGGTCAGGAAGGCACCCCGCACGGACTCCGACAGCGTCGGGTAGGCGTGGATCGCCTCCCCGATCGCCGCGGCCGGGACTCGTCCCGCCATCGCCGCGACGATCTCGTGGATCATGGCGCCGGCCTCCTCGGCCACGATGTGGCCTCCGAGCAGCTCGCCGGATCGGGCGTCGGCGACGAGTTTGACCAGCCCGCGCGTCCGACCTTCGATGTGGGATCGCTCGTTGTCGGCGATCCGCTCCACGGCGGTCACGACCTCGCGCCCGAGCTCGACGGCCGCGCGTTCGGTGAGGCCCACGCCGGCGACCTCGGGATCGCAGAACGTCACCCGCGGGACCACCCGGTAGTCGCGAGCCCTGGGGGACCCCAGGATGTCGTCGATCACGATCCCGGCCTCGTAGTCGCCGACATGCGTGAACAGCAGCTCGCCGGTGGCGTCGCCGGCCGCCCAGACTCCGGCGGCGGTGGTGCGGAGCGTGTCGGTCAGCACCGGGCGGCCGTCCGGGTCGAGCTCGACGCCGACCGCCGAGAGATCGTGGGCGTCGAAGACCGGACGGCGCCCCGTGGCCACCAGGACGTGCTCGGCCCGGACGACCTCGCCGCCGGCGGTGCGGAGCTCCCAACCCGACGGGCCGTGGTGGGCCCGCTCGATCCGCACGCTGGATAGCAGCCGGATGCCCTCTCCGGCCAGCGCCGGGGCGAGCTCGGCCGCTACGTCATCGTCTTCGGCCGGCAGGATCGCCGGCTCAGCCTCGAGGAGTGTGACGGTGGTCCCCAGCCGGGCGTAGATCTGGGCGAACTCGACGCCGATCGCCCCGGCGCCGATCACGGCCAGCGAGGCCGGAGGCCGATCCGGTTCCCAGATCGCTTCGCGGTTGGTCCAGTAGGGCCCGTCGGCGAGCCCCGGGACCGGCGGCGCCGTCGGCTCCGTTCCCGTGGCCAGGACCACGCGATCGGCCTCGACCGTGGTGCCGTCGTCGAGCTCGATCCGGCGCTCGGCGACCAGACGCGCCTCTCGCAGGAACACCGTGACGCCGATGCGCTCGAAGGGGGCGGGCCCCTCCCCGGACTGGCTCTGGACGATGTCGCGGGCCCGTTGCTGGATCGCCCGCAGATCCACCTCCACGGTCGGGATTCGCAGTCCGAACCGGTTGCCGTCCCGCGCCAGCTGCGCGATCTTCGCGCTGCGCAGCATGACCTTGGTCGGGACGCATCCGTAGTGGTTGCACTCGCCCCCGAGACGGTCGCGTTCGGCCAGCCCTACCCGGAGCCCGGACCGGCGCGCCAGCTCGAAGGCCACCTCCGAACCGGTTCCCCCGCCGCCGATCACGAAGACGTCGAACCGCCCGGCCGCCTCTACCATGGCCAACGAATGTACTCGACCAATCTCCTGGGACGGCTCGCCGGGCGGCTCGATCCCGATCCGCGGCCGCGGCCGGAACCGGGCGACCGGCTGGCCGCGGTGCTCGTACCCGTGATCGCCGGGCGGTCCCTCGTGTTCACCAAGAGGGCCGAGACCTTGTCCCGCCACGCCGGCGAGATCTCCTTCCCCGGCGGGCTCCGCCACGACGAGGACGCCACGGTGGGGGACGTGGCGCTTCGCGAGACCGAGGAGGAGCTGGGGGTCGAGCGGTGGCGGGTCGAGGTGCTCGGCGCCCTGCCGGCTGTCCACACGTTCGTCTCCGGAATCCTGGTGGTGCCGTTCGTGGGAGCCCTGGCCGAGCGCCCGTCCTTTCGGCCGAATCCGAGCGAGATCGCCGAGATCCTCGAGTACCGCATCGATGATCTGGCCGCGGCCGAGGCCGGGGTCCGGTGGTCGCGTGAGGGGCACGAGTACGTTGGGTACGCGTACGACATGGGCGAGCACACGATCTGGGGCGCCACGGCGTGGATCCTCCACACCTTCCTCGACGCCGTGCGGACGGGGGGCGAATGAACGACGCCCGGGCCGCCTACGCGCCGAGCGACGCCGAGCTGCGTTCCATCCTGGGAGAAGCGAAGACGATCGCCGTGGTCGGCCTCTCCTCCAAGCCCGACCGCTACTCCTACGAGGTGGCGGCCTTCCTCCAGTCCCGCGGGTACACCATCGTTCCGGTGAATCCCAAGGAGAACGAGGTGCTCGGCGAGCGCGCCTATCCCTCGCTGCTCGAGGTACCCGAGGAGGTGGAGATCGACGTGGTCGACGTCTTCCGCCGCGCCGACCGGACGCCCGAGGTGGCCCGCCAGGCCGTGGCCCGCGGCGCGAAGGTCCTGTGGCTCCAAGATGGCATCGTGAGCGAGGAGGCTCGGGACATCGCGGAGCAGGCGGGGATGACGGTCATCATGGGAGTCTGCATCAAACGGACGTCCCGGCGGCTCGAGGGGCCAACAAGTGGGAAGGGCTGACATGCAGAGGTGGGAGTACTTCGTGGCTCCGCTCCTGGAGCACAACCCCGGCGAGATCCTCAACACGTTCGGGGAGGACGGGTGGGAGCTGGTCTCCGTCGTGCAGATCGAGACCCCGACGGGTGGGCAGTCGCTCGTGGCCTACCTGAAGCGCCCCAAGGGCTGAACGGTCGAGCGGTGCACCTGGACCACGTCGTGTACGCCACGGCCGACCTCGACGCGGCGGCCGAGCGCTGGCGTCGCGAGCTCGGCCTGGACTCGGTGGAGGGTGGACGCCACGCCGGCTGGGGCACGGCCAACCGGATCGTGCCGCTCGGGGAAACCTATCTCGAGCTGATCGGCGTGGTGGACCCGGACGAGGCGCGCGAGTCTTCGTTCGGCCGGACCATGCTGGAGCGAACGGCCGGAGGCGACGGCTGGTTCACGCTGGTCGCCTCGACCGACGACCTCGACGCCATCGCGGAGCGGTTGGGCCTGGAGGTGACGCCGGGCGCTCGCCGCCGCCCCGACGGTGCCGAGATCCGCTGGCGGGCCGCCGGATTCGAGGACCCCCGGCGCGAGCACTGGATGCCGTTCTTCATCACGTGGGACGTGCCGCCCGAGCTGCATCCGGGTCGCCTCCGCGCCGCACACGGAACGCGGGTGCGCGGCATCTCGGGGGTCGAGGTGGGCGGGGACGCGGGGCGGCTGAAGGAATGGCTCGGCGAGGCGAAGCTCCCGGTCCGGGTGGTGGAGGGCCCAGCCGGGATCCGGTCGGTGAGCCTGGCCCGGGACGACGGCGACCTGGTGATCCCCTAGGCGCGTCGGGCACCACCGTGTC
>DASUTU010000147.1:0-7155 GCA_036374435.1 Actinomycetota bacterium
AAGCGCAGGCGCTCATCGGCCAGCCGGACCTCCTCGACCTCGGTCGCGCCGTGGCCGCCGAGCCAGTCGAGCATCCGGTGCACCAGCCAGTCGGGGGCGCTCGCGCCGGACGTCAGGCCGACCACCTCCGCGTCCCGGATCCACGCCGGGTCCACCTCGGTCTCGTCGTCCACCAGGTAGGCCGGCGTGCCGGCCTCACGGGCCACCTCGGCCAGCCGGTTCGAGTTCGACGAGTTCTTCGAGCCGATCACCAGGACCACGTCGGCGCGCCGGGCCACCTCCTTCACCGCGTCCTGCCGGTTCTGGGTGGCGTAGCAGATGTCCTCCCGCGGCGGCCCCTGGATCGAGGGGAACCGGCGCCGCAGCACGCCGATGATCTCGTTCGTCTCGTCGACCGACAGCGTCGTCTGGGTCAGATAGGACAGGTTCTCCGGATCCGGGACCTCCAACGCGGCGGCCTCGGCGATGTCCTGCACCAGGATGGTGTCCGCCGGCGCCTGCCCCGTCGTCCCCACGACCTCTTCGTGCCCGGCGTGGCCGATGAGGACGATGGTGCTCCCCGTCGAGGCGAACCGGCGGGCCTCCAGGTGCACTTTGGTCACGAGGGGGCACGTGGCGTCCAGGACCTTCAGCTCGCGGGACCGAGCGTTCTCGTACACCGTCGGCGCCACGCCGTGTGCCGACAGGACGACGACGGATCCGTTCGGGACCTCCGTCTCATCGTCGACGAAGACCGCCCCTTTGCCCTCGAGGTCACGGACGACGTGCGCGTTGTGCACGATCTGCTTGCGCACGTACACGGGGGCGCCGTGGGTCTCGAGGGCGCGCTCGACGGCTTCGACGGCACGTTCCACACCGGCGCAATAGCCTCGGGGCGCGGCCAGCAGGACCTTGCTCGGCACCCCGCCATCGTACCGGGTGGATCGTCGGCGGCACCTGTTAGGGTCGTCGGGACGCGGACGGCCGCTCGGCCCGTTCCCTCCCTCCCCGCTCGGACCTTGGTCCGTCACGCCCGGTGGCGGACTGCGTCCGGGCGAGGCGGGTCGAGGGTCGAGAGGACGGACGTGTCCCAGGTCGAGGAGTTCACGACGCGAGGAGGTGATCGAGCACCCACGACCTGCCGCGGGTCGGCCCGACGTGCCCGCTGGGACCGGCGCGGACCCGGCAGCCAGCCCGGGGTCCACCGCGGGGGTGAACATGCATATGGTTGGACGCATCCGTCGTCGCCGCGCGATCGGCGCGGCGATCCTGCTGACGGCGCTGCTCCTGCCGACCACGGCCGGCACGGCGAGCGCCGCGAAGGCGGTTCCGAAGAAGGTCTGCGATCACGACTGGACCAAGGGAACCTGGCACATCCGGCAGCTCATCAAGTGCGCCGCCGAACGCTGGGGCAGCCCCGGCACCCCGCGGAAGGCGGTCACGGTAGCGAGATGCGAGTCCGAGCTGAAGCCGGACGCGTACAACCCCAACGGCTACGGCGGCCTGTTCCAGCAGGCCATCCGGTTCTGGCCGGGCCGCTCCGACCGTTGGGGGCAGCCCAACCGATCCGTCTACAACGCCCGGGCCAACATCATCGTCTCGATCCAGATGGCGGCGGCCTCCGGCTCGTGGAGCGCCTGGGGAGGTTGCGGCTAGGGGGTCCGGGGGGCTCGAGGAGCGAGCGCGATCAGCGCGAGCGTAGCCCCCCGGGTTGACTAGGACCGGACGGGACCGCCCGGGCGGGGCCGCCCCATCACGGCGCCCCGGACCTCGCCCAACGAGGTCGCGACGACGCTCGCCCCTGGCAGATCCCGGTCGGCGATCACCCGCATGGCCGGAAAGGCCTCGAGCGCCCGCGCCACGAACCCCTCGAACGGCCCGAACACCACCACCACGTGCGGCCGCTCCTGGTGGAGCTGTCGCCCCGCCTCCTCCTCGGAGACGGCCCCCGGCGCAAGCTCCCACTCCGCCGAAACGGCGGCCCCCTTCAGCGCCGCCAGGGACTCGCGGTCCTCGGCCACACACAACACCTTCAGCGCACGACACACCGGTCCGTCACCGTATCGCAGCTCGCTGCGAACATACGCACGTGGACCTAGAGCCGCTGATCCGGTTCTGCCGCGCCTACGACGACCTGTTCGACCGCGTCGAGCCCTCGTGGTGGGGCGCCGTGGTCTCCGACCGCCGGTTCCCGAAGATCCACGACGTCAACTACGCCCGTGTCGAGACGCGGCAGCCCGTCGGTCTGACGGAGATCGAGGAACGGCTCCTGCCGTCGATGGAGCGCAGCGGGAGCCACCGGCCCCACGTGGTCGTCTTCCACGCCGACGACCAGTCAGACCTCGTCGTGGAGGCCAGCACCCGCGGCGAACACCTCGTGTGGGATCTGGTGATGTCGCAGCGCGGCGCCCCGGCCGACGACGACCCGCGCGTGCGGGAGCTCCACGATCTCGACGACGCATTCTGGGCCGCCCACCGCGCCTCGCTCGAGTGGTTCGGTGTCGTGGAGGGCGATGTGGTGGACGAGCTCCAGGCGATGGAGCGGCTGGTGACCGTCCCGGGGGGCCGCCGATGGTTGGCCGGGGCGAGCGGCTCACGCATCGACGCGCTGGCGGCCGTGCTGGTGCTCGAAGGCGTCGGCTACCTCGACCACGTGGTGACCTTCCCGTGGGCCCGCCGGCGCGGGCTGGCCAGCGCGCTCACCCGGCGAGCGGTCGCCGAGGCGACGAAGGCGGGCGCCGAACGTACGTATCTGCTGGCCGACCCCGGCTCGGCAGCGGTTCGGATGTACGAGGGCCTCGGCTTCTCCCCGGTCGCGCAGCTCGCGAGCTGGATCTCGAGGCGCACCGGCGGCGACTGAGGACCCACCGCCTCGGGAGCCGCCTCCGGGGCCTCGGCGCGGCACACGAGGGACGACCGTGAAGCGGTCATCCGGCCGGCGCGGGCAGGTACCGGGCCGACAGGACGCGGTCGCCGTGCCGCTCGAGCACCCACACCGAACCCTTGGCCAGGCCGCGGTTCCCTTCCACGTCCGTACCTTCGGCCTCGAACGTCCGCACGATGGCCTCGATCTCGCGGCCGTGCCCGCAGACGACCACCGGTGCGCCGTCCAGACGCCGCAGGAATTCGGCGGCCGCTCGCAGGTCCACCCCTTCGGCAAGCTCGGGGGCGAGCTCGACGGGGAGACCCCGCGAGCGCGCCAGGGGTTCGACCGTCTGGACGCAGCGCAGGAACGGGCTCGAGAGAACCCTGGCCACCTCGACGCCCCGGAACCGCCCGACCAGCCTGGCCGCCTGCTTTCGCCCCCGGCGGGTGATCGGGCGCTCCTCGTCCGGACCATCCCAGCCCTGTCGCGACCCGGCCTTGGCGTGGCGAACGACGTAGACGGGGGTCCGGACCCCGAGCTCGAGAGCGGAGCGGAGCAGGTCGCGATCGTGCGGGTACGAGAGCAGGGCGATGGCCTCGGCCCGCGACACCCACCGCAGCTCGTCAACCTCGTTCCCCGGGCGGAAGGTCCCCTCCTCCGGGGTCATCGTCCAGTACCGGACCACCTTCGGCCGGCCGTTCCGGTCCGCGTACGTGACGGCGCCGACGTCGTCGACGAGACGGCACCGCAGACCGGTCTCCTCCTCGACCTCGCGCAGGGCCGCGACCACCTCGTCCTCGCCGTCCAGCAGCTTCCCTTTCGGCAGGCTCCAGTCGTCGTATTTCGGGCGGTGGATCAGGGCGATCCGCTGCCCGTCGCCCTCGCCCCGTACGACGACGCCGCCGGCCGCCCGCACCAGGTCGCCGCTCACGTCCAGAACCGCAGCTTCTTGCGAGACAAGGCTTTCCAGGCGTCGGGCCAGGCGGCGCGGGCGGCGCGGGCGGCCTCTGCCTCCACGGTCAGGAGCTGTCCGGCCACGAACGCCTGCGGCGCCGACCCGCGTGCCGCGGCTCGCAGCCAGGCCGACGCCACCACGGCGTCCTGGTGTTCGCCGAGCACGTCCTGCAATCGCTCGGCCGCCCGCGCGAAGGCGCGGGCCCGTTTGCCGTAGACCGGCCCCAGGGCTTCGGCCGTGTAGCGGACCCGCTTGGCCCGGATTCGGGCCGCGTGCAACGACTCCTCGCTCTGGTCCCGCTCCATCGCCTCGACGGCGGTCCGCAGGTGTTTCCAGGAGCCGTCCGGGACCGGCCGGAGGCCCGAGACGGCCGGCACGTCCCCGACCTCGCTCCGAACCCCGGGGGACCGTGCGGCCTCGATCAGACGGTCCAGGAGGGCCGAATACTCCGGCTCGCGAAGGGACGCCAGCAGGCGGCCGCGGGCTTCTTCGCGGGTCCGCCCCAGGCCCTCGAGCAGCCGGTCGAGCGCGCGGCGATCGCCCGGCGCGAGCATGAGCCGGCGCCCGCGCAGCCTGTCTCGCAGGACCTCCGCGTCGCGCACCTCGCCCAGCTCGCTCCCGAGCCCGCGCAGGTCCTCGCGGAGCGCACCCGCCCAGACGGGTTCGAGCACGTCCCGGAACGTGCGCAGGTCCGAGCGGAGCCGGCGCGTGGCGACCCGGGCCTGGTGAACCTCCTCTGGGTCCTGCCCGAGGCGCACCCCGGCATCGTGCCGGAGCAGCCGCAGCACGGACAGCGCGAGCGCCCGGCTCACCACCTGGCGCACGGTTGCGTCGCCGTCGAGGGCGGGGGCGACGACCTCCGGCGGCTCGGCGGCGCGGGCGCCGAGGGCGCGGAGGAGCTTGGGCACGTTGTCGACGGGCCCGGCCCCGGCGTCGCGAAGGCGGGCCAGGATGCCCTCGGAGGCTTCGGGCCGGGCGGCCGGGTCGAGCTCGACCTCCACCTCCCGGAACCGCGACGCGACCCGGCGCCCGTCCATGACGGAGACCTCGTCGTCGGTCACGACCGCGAGGGGACGTCCGAGCTCGTCGGCCACCTCGACGGTGCGCCGAAGCGTGGCCAGCCGGACGATCGGAGCGAGCTCGGCATCCCGAACGTACGCGCGGAGGAGGTCGACGGCGGCGACGGGGACCTTCCGCGCGTCCTCGCCGGCGAAGACGTGTTCGGCGCGAACCAACAGCCCGTTCTCCTCCGAAGCAGCGAGCTTCACCGTCCAGCCTTCGCCCTGCCGGTGCCGCAGGCTGCTCCCCCACCGGGCGATGCGCAGATCGGGGGTGTCCACGTACGTGGTCGCGAAACGCCGGGGCTCGCGCGCCACCGCGCCCAGGCCGTCCCCGCCGAGCTCGGGCAGGCGGAACCCGGGAGGGACCTGGAGCTTGATCTCTCGTTCGAACGTCATGCGATGGGTTGGGCGCGCTCGACCGCCATCTCTTGCAGGCGCAGGTGGGTGTTCGAGCCCCGCTCCGCCGGCACCTTCTTCCAGACGCCGTCGGCGCCCAGGGTCCAGGCCAGCACGTCGTCCTCGAGCGACACGGCGAGGATGTCGTCGAGCCTGGCGGCGAGCGCCGGGTCTTCGACGGGCACCACGGCCTCCACGCGCCGGTCCAGGTTGCGCTGCATCAGGTCGGCCGAGCCGATGTAGAACCGGCGCTCCTCCCGCTCGCCGAACCGGAAGATCCGCGAGTGCTCCAGGTAGCGCCCCACCACCGAGCGAACCCGGATGTTCTCGGACAGGCCAGGGACGCCGGGACGCAGGCAGCACATGCCGCGGATGATCAGGTCGACGTCCGCCCCCGCCTGGGAGGCCTCGTACAGCGCATCCACCATGTCGGGGTCGACGAGCGAGTTCATCTTCAGCAGGATCCGCCCGCCCGGACGGGCCTGCTTCCGGATCAGATCGATCATCCTCGGCCGCAGGTAGTGCGGGGCGACGAGCAGCTTCCGGTAGTCCCGCTGCCGGCTGTATCCGGTGAGGAGGTTGAACAGGTCGGTCAGGTCTGCCCCGATGTCCGGGTCGGCGGTGAGCAGCCCGATGTCCTCGTAGAGCTTCGCGGTCACGGGGTTGTAGTTGCCGGTGCCCACGTGCGCGTAGCGGCGGATCTTGCCCCCCTCGCGACGGACCACGAGCGAGATCTTCGCGTGCGTCTTCAGCCCGACCACGCCGTGCACGACATGGACGCCCGCCTGCTCGAGGGCGCGCGCGTACGTGATGTTGGCCTCTTCGTCGAACCGGGCCTTCAGCTCGACCAGGCACACCACCTGCTTGCCGAGCTCGGAGGCTCGGATCAGCGAGCGGATGATCGGGCTCTCCTGCGTGGAGGTCCGGTACATCGTCTGTTTGATCGCCAACACGTCCGGATCGTGAGCGGCCCGGTCGACGAACGCCTCGATCGAGGACGAGAACGCGTCGTACGGGTGGTGCACCAGGACGTCGCCGTTCCGCAACGTCCGGAACAGGTCCCGTGCCTCGTCGCCCAGGGCGAGCCTCGGCTGGGTCACCGGGACCCACGGGTCGAGCTTGAGCTCGGGGCGGGGCAGGTCGACCAGCGTCCACAGGGCGGCCAGGTCCAGGGGCCCGGCGGTGACGAACACCTCTGCCTCCTCGAGCTCGAGCTCGCGACGAAGGAGCGCGAGCACCTCGGGCGTCATGGTCTCGTCCACCTCGAGGCGCACGGAGCTCGCGCCGCGTCGCCGGCGGCGCAGGACCGTCTGGATGGCCTCGAGCAGGTCGCCGGCCTCGTCCTCCTCGACCTCGACGTCGGCGTCCCGGGTCACCCGGAAGGCGTGGTGCGAGACGATCTCCATCCCCGGGAACAGGCGGTCCAGATGGGCGGCGATCACGACCTCGAGCGGCACGAAGCGCTCGCCATCGGGAAGGGCGACGAACCGCGGCAGCAGCGGCGGCACCTTGACGCGCGCGAACCGGCGAACGCCCGTCATCGGATCGCGCACCATCGCGGCCAGGTTCAACGAGAGGTCCGAGATGTACGGGAACGGGTGCGCCGGGTCGACCGACAGCGGCGTCAGGACGGGGAAGATCCGCTCGGTGAACTCACGCTCGAGGAACTCCATCACGTCGGGCCCGAGGCCCTCCACCGACCGGACCACGCGGATCCGTTCCTTCTCCAGCGCCGGCACGAGCTCGAGCGTGAACAGATCGGTGGCCCGGGTGACGAGCTCCTGGGCCCGGACCCGGATCCCCTCGAGCTGTTCGGCCGGGGTGCGCCCGTCCGGTGAGGTCTTCTTCACCCCGGCTTCCACCTGCTCCTGGAGGCCCGCCACGCGGATCTGGAAGAA
>DASUTU010000148.1:0-3073 GCA_036374435.1 Actinomycetota bacterium
CTGACGAACCCCGGCGTGGGGCTCCTGTTCATCGACTTCGAGCGCGGGCACCGGATGCGGGTGAACGGGACGGCGAGCATCGACCCGGACGACCCGCTGATGCAGGACTACCCGGAGGCGCAGTTCGTCGTTCGCGTGGCCGTTCGGGAGGTCTTCCCGAACTGCCCGCGGTACATCCATCGGTACCGGAAGGTCCAGGCATCCGAGTTCGTCCCGCGCGAGGGGTGCGAGACGCCGGTTCCGTCGTGGAAGCGATCGGACTGGGCCCGCGACGTGCTGCCGGACGACGACCCGGCGCGGGATCCGAACGCCACGGTGGTGTGAGGCGACCCGCCGCCGTCGGGGGCTCAGGCCACGCCGGCCAGGACCTCGCGTAGCTTCTCGGCGAACGCGTTGGGGTCTCCGGCCCAGCCGTATTCGCCACCCAGGAACCCGCCGTGGTGGCTGGGAAAGACGGCCGGCGTCGTCCCGAGACGCTCCGCCACGGCCGTGGCACCCCGATTGGCCATCTCGCCCATCGATTCGGCGCCGTGGGCGACGACGATGCGGGTCGAGGCCGCGCGCAGCGCGTCGAAGTCGAACTCGTACGTGGTGACCGAGATCATGTTCTGCCCCAAGAGCGGGTCGTCCCGGGAGCCGTCGTCTTCGGTCGGCAGCCCGAAGGCCACGGGATCGGGATCGGGCCGGTCGGCATAGTCGGGAGGGATCAAGCCGCGTTCGCTGGTGAGTGCCATGAACTTGGCCATCCCAGGTCCAACTCCGCGTCGCAGGTAGGTCTCGTGGATGTCCCTGGCCGCGGCCTGGACCTCGTCGCGGTCGGGCAGCACGGAGGCCGCCGGGGGCTCGTGGGCGATCAGCGTGCGCACCTGCTCGGGATGCCGCTCCACCAAGGCGAGCGCGTTCACCGCACCACCGCTGCTGGCGAAGATGTCCACGGCCCCTGCGTCCAGCGCCTCGATGAGCCGGTGGAGATCGTCGGCGTGCTCCTCGACCCGGGTCTCCGTGGCGCCGTCGGTGCGGCGGCTACGTTCCGATGCGCGGGGGTCGTAGGTGACGACCGTCCGGTCGGCGAAATGCCGCGAGAGGGTGCCGAATCCGGCGCCGCCCATGGGCGAGCCGATCATCAGCAGGACGGGCTCTGTGGTGGCGTCGTTACGCCGGACGTCGTAGGTCAACACGGCGCCGGGAGCCTCCAGCGTGTACGCGGCCGACTCGGTCACGGGGTCCCTCCTCGGGTCGGGTCTCGGCTTCTCACGCCTTCAGACTCTTCGGGCCGGCCGATCTCATCGGGGGTCGAAGCGATCGGTCGGTTCGACGATCAGCCGTCCTCGAACCGGAGCGCGTAGACCTCCTGGCCCTTCGGATACTCCTTCGTGGGGCGGCTCTCCCGCGTCGCGGTTATGCCGAGCGCGGCGTAGATCCCGTCCTGCTCGTCGTGGAGATGTTCGCCGAGGTAGACGTTCGCCACGATCTCGCTCGGGCCGGCCGCCGCGGTCACCATCCGGACGGCGCCCACCACGGGCGGCCCGACCACCGTGAGCTCGTCCGCGATCTCGACGAGGAAGCCCGGGCCGGCGTCGAGCCCGACGGACAAGCCCACGCCGTCGGACAGGTTCCTCGAGTTCCGGCGGAAGTCCTCGAGCACCCGGGAGTGGAACAAGCGGATCAGCTCGTTCGCCGTGTGCGCCGCGTTGCCGGCGGCTTCGACGAAGCGCCGCCGATTCTCCTCGGCGGAGCCCTCCTGGACGATCCAGTAGGCGAGGAAGCCGTCCCCGGTGAACCGATCGAACCAGCCGCCGGGCGCCCCGATCCCACGCCGGACCGCCGAGACGAACTTGTCCATGGTCTTGGCGAAGAGCTGGAACTTGACGGCCTCCTTCATCAACATCGTCGACTCGCGGATGTCGGCCGCCAGGACGAACATCTGGAGGGGCTCGCCGTCCACGACCGCGTCCACGAGCTCGTCGACGCGGAACCGCTCGCGCCAGTCGGGCGGCGCGTGCCGCTCGAGGAGCTCGACGACCCGGCCGCGCAGCTCGTCCCGGTCGAGCTCGCGGTTCTCGTCTGCCATGGGATCGGAGCTTATCGGCGCGGACGGGCTCGCCGGAGCTTGCCATGCGGTGGGGTCGCTCGGTCGGGCTCCGGGCGGCCTAACCATCCCAGACCCACGCCCTCCGCCCGACCGAGCTCCCGTCCCCGTGACCATCCCAGACCCGCGCCCTGCGCCCGACCGAGCTCCCGGCAGCGTGACCATCACAGGCCTCGGCCTCAGGGGAAGAGACCGTTCAGCCAGTCGGTCCAGGCGCGTTCGGCCTCGGCCTGGTCGAGGCCGGGGGCGAAGAGGTGGTGGCCGACTCCGGTCGGGCCGCCGAACACGCTGATGTGCATGAACCGGTAGATGCCGTCATCGGTTCGGACGCCGAGGAAGTCGCGGGAGACCCAGTCCACCACGCCGCGCAGCTCCGGCAGGCCGGCCGGCGTCAGGTGCACCTC
This sequence comes from Actinomycetota bacterium, assembly GCA_036374435.1. Classification (GTDB taxonomy): domain Bacteria; phylum Actinomycetota; class UBA4738; order UBA4738; family HRBIN12; genus CALGFI01. Next base: position 2,494 of record DASUTU010000148.1, read on the forward strand.
GTCGTTCAGCGAGGCCGGGCCCGGGAGACCGAGGCCGCGGTGATACGTCTGCCACGCCTGATCCCGATCCGGCACCACCGGCCCGAACACGTTCACCGGCGTCGCCGTCCGGCCGCGGAAGTGCGTGAGGTAGACGCGGAGCTTGTCGAAGTACATCGGGTCGCCCTCGGAGAGGCCCTCGTACTCCGCTTCCCAGTTCTCGCCGAGGAAGCCGCTGTGGACCCAGCGGACGACCGTGCTTCCCTTCTCCCTGCCCTCGACGAGGTACTCGAACGCGTGGAACGCGCCGTCGGGCCCCTCCGGCGTGCGGTTGGCGAACCGCGTCGGCGGCTCCCAAGCCGTGACCGTCGCCTCCTCTATCCCGCCGCCCCACAGTTTCATGCGGGTCGTCCCGCCTTCCCGAGGCTCGATCTCGTTGCGACCCATGAACCAGGCGTCGACCCCCGGGCCGGTCGCGATCGCCTCCCAGACCTCCTCCGGGGTCGCGTCGACCTCGATCTCGTGCTCCAGCTCGAACGGCTTGCCCATCGGGGGCCTCCTCTCTGTGGCGCCGGCCTCAGCGTTCGGGCCGGTCCTGCTC
>DASUTU010000149.1:0-30327 GCA_036374435.1 Actinomycetota bacterium
CAGCCCGCGGTTCGGCAAGATCGGGCTGGCGGTGGTCCGCAGCGGCTTCGCCACCCTCGGAATCGAGCTCGAGGTCGCCGTGGAGGGCGGCTCGGCCGGGGCCACCGTGGACGTGCTGCCGATCTACGACACGAACAAGACTCGCCCGCGCGCGTAGCGCGGTTGACGCCGCCATCCGCCGAGTTACACTTCCGTAATCACAGGAGTGTGATTCCGGCGGGGTCGGTCCCCGCCGGGGCCCGTCGAGAGGAGGCCCCGATGCCGCTGCACACCTGCGCCCCGCCCCGGGGGTCCGAGCCCATGTCCCTGTGGATCTGCCCGGACTGCGGCGCCACGTGGGAGGCCGTGCCCTGGCAGGACGTGTTCGACTTCGACGTGAACGAGGCCGTCACCCGCGCCGAGTGGATCCTGGTCGAGGGCCCGGCGCAGATGGCGGGCTGATGTGGCCGTCCGCCTCCGGACCGTCGACGAGCTGGCGCCTCCGCCCGGCTACTCCCACGTCGCCGTCGCCACCGGCGGCACGATGGTGTTCACGGCCGGCGCGGTCCCGCTGGACGCCGGGGGCAACCTGGTCGGCGACGGCGACGCGCTGGCCCAGGCCGAACGCGTCATCGACAATCTCCTGATCCAGCTCGAGGCGGGCGGGGCCCGGCCGGCCGACGTTGCGAAGACGACCGTGTACGTCGCCGGCGGCGACTACGGCATCCAGTCCGCCGTATGGCAGGTGGTCCGGTCCTCCGCGATCGGCTCGGCCCCCAGCACCTTGGTCGGGGTCCCCACCCTCGGGTATCGGGGCCAGCTCGTCGAGATCGAGGCGATCGCCCTCCTGGACTGAACGCGGCGGTTCGGGGGGGGCTGCCCGCCCGCTCAGAACAGGCCGACCGTGCGGCCCCGATCGTCCACGTCGACTCCGAAGAAGTTCGGCGTCCTGCCGAGCCCGGGCATCCGCTGCATGTCGCCGCAGAGCACGACCACGAACCCGGCCCCCGTGCTGGGGACCAACGAACGCACCGGGAGTCGGAAGCCCGTGGGGCGGTTCCGCTGGGCGGGGTCATGCGAGAGCGAGAGGTGCGTCTTGGCCATACAGACGGGCGCCGCTCCCATGCCGATGGCCTCCATCGTCGCGAGGTCGCGCTCGGCCTGCGGCGCGTAGTCGACGCCGTCGGCGCCGTAGAGGCGGCGGGCGATCGCCTCGATCTGCTCGCGGAGCGGCGTCCCCGGCGGCGTGAGCGGCGTGAACGTGTTGTGGCCTTCACACGCCTCGACCACCGCGTTCGCCAGGTCCACGGCGCCGTCGCCGCCGCGGGTGAACGCCTCGTTCACCACGACCCGTTCGGCGCCGGCCTGCTTGGCCAGGCGCTCGACGAGGTCGATCTCCGCGTCGGCGTCCGTGGGGAAGCGGTTGATCGAGACGACGCACGGTACCCCGTATTGCCGGACGATGCCGATGTGCGCGGTCAGGTTCTCAACGCCGCGTTCCAGGGCGTCCAGGTCGGGGCGCCGCAGGTCCTCGAAGTCGGTGCCGCCGTGCGACTTCGTGGCGCGGACCGTGGTGACGAGAACGCCGGCCGAGGGCGTGAAGCCGCCGGCCGGGCACACGATGTCGCAGAACTTCTGAAACCCCAGGTCGGCGCCGAACCCGGCCTCGGTCACCACGTATTCGGCGAGCTTCAGCGCCAACCGATCGGCGACGATCGAGCTGTTGGCGTGGGCGATGTTGCCGAACGGCCCGGCGTGGACCAGCACCGGCTGGCCCTCGAGCGTCTGGACGAGGTTCGGCTTCAGGGCGTCTTTCATCACGACCGTCATCGCCCCGGCCACGCGGAGATCGTCGGCGGTCACGGGGGCTCCGGTCGCGGTCTCGGCCACCACGATGCGGCCCAGGCGCCGTCGCAGGTCGGGCAGGTCGGACGCGAGCGCAAGGATCGCCATCACCTCGGAGGCCGCGGCGATCACGAACTGGGTCTCCCGGGGCACCCCGTGGGCTCGTCCGCCGAGCCCGACGACCGTGTACCGGAGCTGGCGGTCGTTGACGTCGAGCGTCCTCGGCCACGAGATCGAGGCGGGGTCGATGCCCAGGTGGTTGCCGTGGTAGATCGAGGCGTCGAGCGCCGCCGCGAGCAGGTTGTGGGCGGCCGCGACGGCGTGCACGTCACCGTTCAGGTGGAGGTTGATCTCCTCCATCGGGACGATCTGCGCGTAGCCACCCCCGGTTCCCCCACCTTTGATCCCGAAGACGGGACCCATCGAGGGTTCGCGCAGGCACAGGATCACCCGTCGGCCCAGGCGCCCCAGGCCCTGAGTGAGCGAGATCGACGTGGTGGTCTTGCCTTCGCCCGCCTTCGTCGGGGTGATCGCGGTGACGATGACCACCTTGCCGTGGGGACGGTCGCGCAGGCGGCCGAGAGCCTCGAGCGAGACCTTGGCCCGGTCCCTCCCGTAGGGCTCGATCTCCTCGGGGGAGAGCCCGGCGTCGTCGGCGACCTCCGCGATGGGACGCAGGACCGCCTCCTGGGCGATCTCGAGGCCGCTCTTCATCGGTCGTCCCCCACTGATCGGCCGTTCAAGCCCGCTGAGCTTACCCGTGCCCGCGCCGCCGCCGGCGTTGCCGCGATGACCCGGGGATCGCTCCGACCCCGATAATGGTCCGGTGAGCAGGACGCTGCCCGATCGCCGACCGACCGCCCGGGTCCGGGCCCTGTCGGTCCGCGACGGGGCGCGCTCCGAGCGGCCGGACGAGCTGGCCACGGAGGAACCGATGGAGGTCCGCATCCAGACGCCGGAGCGGGCCGCCGTCCCGGTGGCCGTGACCATGCGGACGCCCGGAAGCGACTTCGAGCTCGCCGCCGGGTTCCTGTTCACCGAAGGGGTGATCGCCGGGCGGGACGAGGTCCGGCGGGTCAGCTACTGCGAGGACCTTCCGCCCCACGAGCAGCACTACAACGTCGTCACGGTCGAGCTGACGCGCCCGGTCGACGACGACGTGTTGCGGCGGAACTTCGCGGCGACGTCGTCCTGCGGGATCTGCGGCAAAGCCACGCTCGACGACGTCGAGGTCCACTGCGCGCCGATCGGGTCCGGGCCGGAGGTCGAACCCGAGGTGATCCTCGCGATGCCGGACACGCTGCGGGGGCGCCAGCCGGTCTTCGAACGCACCGGCGGCCTGCACGCGGCCGGGCTGTTCTCCCCGGACGGGACGCTGCGGACCCTTCGCGAGGACGTGGGCCGGCACAACGCCCTCGACAAGGTGATCGGGGAGCGGCTGCTGGCCGGCGATCTGCCGCTCGGCGATGCGTTGCTGCAGGTGTCCGGGCGCATCGGGTTCGAGATCGTGCAGAAGGCGGCCCGGGCCGGGATCCCGGTGATCAGCGCCGTGGGCGCCCCGTCGTCGCTCGCCGTCGACGCCGCCGCGCGGCTCGGCGTGACCCTCATCGGGTTCGTCCGGGACGGGCGGTTCAACGTGTACACGCACCGCGAGCGCGTGCGCGCCTAGCCCGGCCCCCCGGGCAGACCTCCGACCCCGGGCGCGTAGAATCGCCCGACAGCGGTGGAAAGGAGCACGCCTGATGAAGAACGGGCTGGTGCGACTCACCCAGCCGATGGTGCGCGCGAACGGCTCCCTGCGACCGGCGACCTGGGACGAGGCCCTGGACCGGGCCGCCGCCGGCTTGCAGCGGGCCGACGAGCGCAACCCCGGCTGGGGGGTCGGCCTGTTCAGCTGCTCGAAGGCCACCAACGAGATGAACTTCGTGGCGCAGAAGTTCGCCCGGCAGGTCCTCGGCAGCAACAACATCGACAGCTGCAACCGCACCTGACACGCTCCGTCGGTCGTCGGTCTGGCGACCGTGTTCGGAGCCGGTGGGGGAACCAGCTCCTACGAAGAGGTCGCGAACACCGACCTCATCGTGTTGTGGGGGTCGAATGCGCGCGAGACGCATCCGATCTTCTTCCACCACGTCCTGCGCGGGGTCCACAACGGGGCCCGCCTGGTCGTCGTCGACCCCAGGCGGACGTCGTCGGCCGAATGGGCGGACCTGTGGCTGGGGCTCGACGTGGGGGCGGACATCGCGCTCTCGAACACGATCTCTCGCGAGATCGTCACGAACGACCTCCACAACCCGACGTTCGTCGAACGCGCGACCGCGGGGTTCGAGGCCTACCGCGACTCGGTGATGGAGTGGACCCTGGAGCGGGGCGAACGCGTGACGGGAGTCCCGGGCGAGGCGATCCGCGAGCTCGCTCACGCCTACGCGAAGGCCGATCGCGCCGTGATCTGCTGGACCCTCGGCATCACCGAACACCACAACGCCGTCGACAACGTCCTGGCGCTCATCAACCTCGGCCTGTTGACGGGCCACGTCGGCCGGTTCGGCAGCGGCCTCAACCCGCTTCGAGGACAGAACAACGTCCAGGGCGGCGGGGACATGGGGGCCATCCCGAACAAACTTCCCGGGTTCCAGGACGTCGAGAACGACGCCGCGGCGCGCGAGCGCTTCGAGCGCGTCTGGGGCCGGCCCATCCCTCCGCGCTACGGCTGGACGCTGACGAAGATGTTCGAGGCCATGGAGCGTGGGGAGCTCACGGCCGTGTACTGCATCGGCGAGAACCCGGCGAGCTCCGAAGCGGACGCGCATCGCGCCAAGCGGCTGCTGGCCGGGCTCGACACGCTGATCGTCCAGGACATCTTCCTGACCAAGACGGCGGAGATGGCGGACGTCGTCCTCCCGGCGGCGAACTCGGCGTTGGAGTCCGACGGCACCGTCACGAACAGCGAGCGCCGGGTGCAGCGCGTGCGCAAGGCGCTCGAGCCGCCCGGCGACGCGCGCGACGACATCTGGATCATCGCGCAGCTCGCCAGGCGCCTCGGCTACGACTGGGGCGACCTCACCTCGACCGAGGCCTGGGAGGAGCTCCGGACGCTCTCGCCGATGCACGCGGGGATGTCGTGGTTGCGGCTCGAGGAGCTCGGCGGCATCCAGTGGCCCTGCCCGAGCGAGGACCATCCCGGAACGCTCTTCCTGCACGCCCGGTTGTGGGAGGAGGACCCGGAGCGTCGGGGCGACCCGGCGCCGTTCAGCGTCGTGGTGCACGAGCCGCCGGTTGACGAGCTCACCGAGGAGTACCCCCTGCGATTGACGACCGGCCGCCGGCTCGATTCGTACAACACCGGCGTGCAGACGGGCGGCTATTCGTCGCCGCTGCGCCGCGGGGAGATGGTCGACGTCTCGCCGGAGGATGCGGAGCGGCTGGGCATACGCGACGGGGAGGTCGTGCGGGTGACGTCGCGCCGCGGCTCCGTAGAGGCGCCGGTGCGGATCAATCGCGGCCTGCGCGCCGGGCTCGTGTTCATGACGCTGCACTTCCCCGATCAGGTCGAGACGAACGTGCTCACGATCGACGCCACCGACCCGAAGTCGGGCACGGCCGAGTTCAAGGCCACGGCCGTGCGGATCGAACGGATCGGCGTCCCGGACGAGGCCGGCGCGACGGCATGACGGAGGGGCCGTGGACGTTCGACTGATGGCGGCGACGCCGACGGATGAGGAGCGCGCTGCCGTCGATGGCGTGCTCGGTCCGCCCGAGACCGGATGGACCGGAGGCGAGCGGGCCCCGCTCGACGGCCACGTCGCGCGCGGCGGGCGCGAGGCCCGCGGGCGGCGCGACCTGCTCCTTCCGGCGCTTCACGCGCTTCAGGCGGGCGTCGGGTGGATCAGCGAGGGCGGCCTGACCTACGTGAGCGAACGCCTCACGATCCCCCCGGCCGAGGCGTACGGCGTGGCGAGCTTCTACGCGATGTTCTCGACCGAGCCGCGGCCGCGGACGGTGGTGCACGTCTGCGACGACCTGGCCTGTCGGGTGGCCGGCGCCGGCTCGGTCATCGAGGAGCTGATCGCCGAGGCCGGCCCGGAGCGCGCGGACTGCGTGGTTCGCAGCCCGTGCCTCGGGCTCTGCGAGCGGGCGCCCGCGGCGCTGGTCCAGACGTCCGGCAGCGGGGTCGAGAACCACGTGCTGGCGCCGGCCACGGTGGAGGCGCTCCGCGCCGCGATGCTGGACGAGGTCGAGCCGCGCGAGCTCGTGACGATGCGCCCCGAGCAGCACCGGGCGCCGCCCCGAGGGGAGCCGTCCGCACCCCAGACGCTCGGTCGCCGCGAGGATCTGCGGCTCCTCCGCCGCATCGGCGTGGTCGACCCGTCCTCGCTGGACGACTACCGGGCCGGCGGCGGCTACGAGGCGCTCCGGCGGGCGGTCGAGCTCGGGCCGGAGGGCGTGATCGCGGAGCTGAACGACGCGAAGCTCCTGGGCCGGGGCGGCGCCGCGTTCCCGACCGGCGTGAAGTGGGAGGCGGTGGCGAAACAGCCGGTGCGGCCCCACTACTTCGTCGGCAACGCCGACGAGTCCGAGCCGGGAACGTTCAAGGACCGGGTGCTCATGGAGCGCGACCCGTTCGCGGTGATCGAGTCGCTGACGATCGCGGGCCTGGCCACCGGGTCCGAGCGCGGGTTCCTCTACGTCCGCGGCGAGTACCCGGAGGCCACCCGCGCGCTCGAGCTCGCCGTCGCCCAGGCGCGCGCCCGCGGGTTCCTCGGGGACGATGTGATGGGCGAGGGGTTCGCGTTCGACGTCGAGATCCGGCGCGGCGCCGGCGCGTACATCTGCGGCGAGGAGACCGCCCTGTTCAACTCGATCGAGGGCAAGCGCGGCGAGCCGCGGAACAAGCCCCCCTTCCCCGTCGAGCAGGGGCTGTTCGGCAAGCCGACCGGTATCAACAACGTGGAGACGTTGGTGAACGTCCTCGAGGTGCTCACGCTCGGCGGGCTCGAATACGCGAGGCTCGGCACGCCCGAATCGACGGGGACGCGGCTGTTCTGTCTGAGCGGCTCGATCCGGACGCCGGGGGTCTACGAGGTCGAGCACGGGGTGACCATTCGAGAGCTGCTCGAACTGGCCGGCGGGGGGCCGGATGGCCGCCGGCTCCGGGCGGTGCTCCTGGGTGGGGCGGCGGGGACGTTCGTCGGCCCCGAGGACCTGGACCTGCCGCTCACGTTCGAGGATGCCCGCGCGGCCGGCACCACCCTCGGGTCGGGGGTCGTGATGCCGTTCGACGACTCCGTCGACCTCCGCGAGATCGTGCTGCGGATCGCGGCGTTCTTCCGCGACGAGTCGTGCGGGCAGTGCGTGCCGTGCCGGGTCGGCACCGTTCGCCAGGAGGAGGCGCTGCACCGATTGGTGCGGGACCGGCCGCTCGGGTCCCGTCGCCAGGAGCTCTCCCTGATCGGCGACCTGGGACGGGTGATGCGCGACGCGTCCATCTGCGGCCTCGGGCAGCTCGCGTCCAACGCCGTCGAGTCCGCCATGGAGCGCCTGCACCTGTTCGACGACGAGGGGGGGCGATGACGGCGACGCGGCTGGCGCCGCCCCGGCGGTTGCTCGACCTGGAGATCGACGGCGAGTCCGTCCGAGTGGCGCAGGGGTCGACCATCCTCGACGCCCTTCGCGAACGTGGGGTGGACACACCCATCCTCTGCTACGCCGAGAACCTCACGCCCGTGAACGCCTGCCGGGTATGCGTGGTCGAGCTCGAGGGCTCGCGGGTCCTCGTCCCCTCCTGCGCCCGGAAGGCGGAGGCCGGGATGAAGGTCCGGACCGACTCGGAGCGGGTCCGGCATTCGCGCCGCTTGGTCCTGGAGCTCCTGGGCTCGTCCGTCGAGCTGGACCTGGCGGGCGCCGCGGTGCGGCGCTGGTTCGAGGCCTACGAGGCGGACCCGTCACGGTTCGGGCCGGCCGGCCCACCCGCCGGGATGGGCGAGCGGGATGCGCGCCACCCCGGTCACCACGCGCCGCCGGAGGGGGCCGGCGCCGAGACGGTGCGACAACCCGTGAAGGTGGACAACGACCTGTACGTGCGCGACTACTCGCGGTGCATCCTCTGCTACAAGTGCGTGGAGGCCTGCGGCGTCGACGCGCAGAACACCTTCGCCATCGCCGTGGCCGGTCGCGGGTTCGACGCACGGATCTCGACCGAGTTCGACGTCGCGCTGACCGAGTCGGCCTGCGTCTACTGCGGCAACTGCATCGGGGTGTGTCCCACCGGCGCCTTGATGTTCCGCAGCGAACACGAGATGCGCGGGACCGGTACGTGGGACGAGTCCCGGCAGACCGTGACCGAAACGATCTGCCCGTACTGCGGGGTCGGCTGCGACCTCGAGGTGCACGTGCAGGACAACGAGATCGTCAAGGTGACCTCTCCCGCCGATCACTCGATCACCTCGGGGCACCTGTGCATCAAGGGACGATTCGGGTTCCAGTACGTCCAGAACCGCGCGCCGGCCGCGCCCGAGGGAATCGGCGGCGCCCCGGCGCTCCCGCCGCCGCCGCCGGAGCCGGGACCTGGCTGAGCTCGCCGGCATCGTGCTTGCCGGGGGGCGTTCGTCCCGGTTCGGGCGCGACAAGCTGGCCGAGCCCTTCCGCGGGGCTCCGCTCCTGCACCATGCCGTGGCGAGGGTGGGTGAGCTCTGCGCCGAGGTGATCGTGGTGCTCGCGCCGGGGACCCGGGCGCCCGATCTGCCCTCGGGCGCGAGGTTCGCCCGCGACTCGGCGGAGGGACTCGGCCCGCTGGCCGGGCTGATCGCGGGGCTCGAGTCCGCCCGGTCCGAGCTCGCGATCGTCGTCGGCGGGGACATGCCGGACGTGCAGACCCGAGTGCTCCTCGAGATGGTGCGGGCGCTCCGGTCGTCGTCTTCGAGCGCCGTGGTCCTGCACGACGGCACGGATGCCCGGCCGCTTCCCCTCGCGGTGCGAACCGGGGACGCCGCTCGAGCGGCCCGGACCCTCCTCGACGCGGGACGGCGGCGCCTTCGCGACCTGCTCGACGCGCTGCCGGTCGTCGTCGTGGACGAACCGACGTGGACCGCGCTCGATCGCGACCGGCGCTCGCTGTTCGACGTCGACGTGCCCGGCGATCTCCCGAGCTGACGGGACGTTTTCGTCGCCCCGGCTTGGGTAGCAACGGCCCGTGAGGCGGATCAGGATGGAGCGGCCGAAGCGAAGACGGGGGGACTTCCCGGAGTTGCCGTCGCTCGATCCACGGGATCCGGCCATCCTGCGAGCCAAGGAGCTCGGGGAGCCGCAACCGCCGCGGCAGCGACCGAGACGACACGCAGCCTGATACCGACCGGGTCCGCCGGACCGGCCGCTTCCGACGGGGTACGCTCGACCCGTGGCGCATCCACCGATCCGGGTCGGCCGCGTCGAGGTCTCGGTGATCTGCGAGGGGTTCGCCTCGTTCCCCGTCGGAGAGGAGCTGCCGGGGGCGCCGGTCGACTGGAGCGCCGAGCGAGCACGGTACCCCTGGGCGTTCCACGGCGAGGACGGGACGACGTGGCACGTGCACGCGTTCGCCGTGCGCACCGCCGGCTCCGTCGTGATGGTCGACACGGGTCTGGGGACGTTCCCGCCGTACCGGCCGTGGATCGTGTCCGTCGACCGGGAGGAGGCGATGGCGGCGGCCGGGCTGGACCCGGGCGCCGTTCGGGCGGTGGTGCACACGCACCTGCACGCGGATCACGCCGGCGGGGCGGTGGTGAACGGCGTGCCGACGTTCCCGAACGCCGTGCACCACATCCATCCCGCCGACTGGGCGTTCTTCGGGGAGCCCGACCGGATCGAGGGCTACACGGCCCGCCGGCCGATGGCGGAGCTCGAGCGCCTCGGGATGCTCGATCTTCGACTGGAGGACCACGTCGTGGCGACCGGGGTCCGGGTGGTGCACGCTCCGGGCCACACCCCCGGTCACCGGGTGGTGGTCGTCGAGTCGGCAGGGGAGGGGCTGGTCCTGGCGGGCGACCTCCTGCACGTGCCGGCGCAGGTCGCGCTCCCGCACTGGCCCTCGGACCACGACAACGACCCGGACGACGGGTGCCGCTCCCGCCTGGCGGTGCTACAGCGGGCCCGCACGCAGGGATGGCGGGTCGGCATGTCGCACTTCGGGCACCCGTTCGGCCGGCCGGGAGCCGACGGATGGCGTGCGGAGCCGGCCGTTGCCGTCGATGCCGACGGGGGTTCGGCGGGGTAGAGTCCGTCCCGAAGAGCGGGGCCGCCCGGCCGTCCGCGCATCAAACCCTCTCCGAAAGGACTCCGGCGATGCCGCGTCGTGTGCTCATCATGGGTGCCGCAGGTCGGGACTTCCACAACTTCAACGTCGCCTATCGCGACAACCCGGCGTACGAGGTCGTGGCGTTCACCGCCACGCAGATCCCGTTCATCGAGGACCGGACCTACCCGGCCGCGCTCGCGGGCGCGGCCTACCCCGACGGCATCCGGATCCACGACGAGGACGAGCTCGCGTCGTTGATCGGCGAGCTGAAGGTCGACGACGTGGTCTTCAGCTACTCCGACGTCAGCCACGAATACGTCATGCACCGCGCCAGCCAGGTTCTGGCGGCCGGGGCGAACTTCGTGCTGCTCGGCCCGCGGGAGACCACGCTCCAGGCCTCGGTCCCCGTCGTGGCCGTCTGCGCGGTGCGGACCGGGTCGGGCAAGAGCCAGACGACGCGCGCCATCGCTGAGACGTTGAGGGAGGCCGGGAAGCGGATCGTGGCCGTTCGTCACCCCATGCCCTACGGGGACCTGGCGGCGCAGCGGGTGCAGCGGTACGCGGCGCTGGAGGACCTCGACCGGTACGAGACCACGCTAGAGGAGCGTGAGGAGTACGAGCCGCACATCGCGTCGGGGACGATCATCTACGCCGGCGTCGACTACGGCGAGATCCTCCAACGGGCGCAGGCCGAATGCGACGTGTTGTTGTGGGACGGCGGGAACAACGACCTCCCGTTCTACCGCCCCGACGTCCACGTGGTGGTGGCCGACCCCCTTCGAGCCGGACACGAGACGAGCTACCACCCTGGCGAGGCCAACCTGCGGATGGCCGGCGTGGTCGTGATCAACAAGATGAACTCGGCGACGGCCGAGCAGGTGGCGGCCCTCACGGAGACGATCGAACGCGTCAATCCGACGGCCACGATCGTGCGCGCGGACAGCCGCGTCACGGTCGACGACCCGGAGCCCATCGCCGGCGCCCGGGTGCTCGTGGTGGAGGACGGCCCCACCCTCACGCACGGCGAGATGAAATACGGCGCGGGCGTCGTCGCGGCCAGGGACCACGGCGCGGCCGAGATCGTCGACCCCCGTCCCTGGGCGATCGGCACGATCGAGGAGGCGTTCCGGAGATACGACGTCGGCCCGGTGCTTCCCGCGATGGGGTACTCGGACGAGCAGCTGCGGGAGCTCGAGAAGATCATCGACGCGTCGCGCGCCGACCTCGTCCTGATCGGGACCCCCATCGACCTGCGGCGGGTCATCGACATCCGCAAACCCGCGCTCCGCGTTCGGTACGACCTCGAGGTGCGGCCGGACTCGCCTTCGCTGGCCGACGTGCTGGGTCCGGTGATGTGACCGTGGATCGCGTCGTCGTCGCGCTCGGCGGCAACGCACTCCTGCGCCGGGGAGAGGAGGACACGTTCCAGAACATGTATCGCTCGGCCCGGCTGGCCGCCGAACGGGTGGCCGACATCGCGTCGGCCGGCTGGGAGGTCGTGGTGACCCATGGCAACGGGCCGCAGGTCGGGCGGATCCTCCTGCAGCAGGAGGCGGCCCGGAAGTTCGTCCACCCCATGCCCCTCGACGTCTGCGGGGCGCTGAGCCAGGGCCAGATCGGCTACCTGCTTCAGGTCACGATCGGCGACGTGTTCTTCGAGCGGGGCATGGAACGTCCCGTCGCCACGCTCCTGACCCTCACGCGCGTCCCGGCCGACGACCCGGCATTCGCGAATCCGACCAAGCCGATCGGGCCCTTCTACGAGGAGGACGAGGCCGAGCGCCTGGCGACCGAACGCGGGTGGGCCCTCCGGCCCGACCCCCACGGGGGGTTCCGGCGCGTGGTGCCTTCCCCGGCGCCATATTCGATCGTGGAGGCACCGGTGATCCGGGGCCTGGTCGGCGACGGCGTGATCGTGATCGCCTCCGGCGGTGGGGGCGTGCCGGTGATCGAAGAAGGGCCGAGGCTGGTGGGCGTGGAGGGCGTCGTGGACAAAGACTCGGCCGCGGCCATCTTGGCCCGCGACGTCAAGGCTTCCACGCTGCTGATCCTGACCGACGTGCCGAGGGTGCAGCGCGGGTTCGGCACCGACGGGGCGCAGGATCTCGAACGCCTGACCGTCTCCGAGGCCCGGGGGCTGGCCGACGCCGGGGAGTTCGCCGCCGGCTCGATGGGGCCGAAGGTTCAGGCGGCCGTCTCGTTCGTGGAGGCCGGCGGGGCCAGCGCGGCCATCGGCGACCTGGACGAGGCCGTCGCCGTCCTGTCCGGCTCCGCCGGGACGACGATCGTCCCGGTCTGACCGCTCGGGGTCAGGGGGTGCGTTTGCGGCGTCCCGGGTTCACGAACAACGTCGCGACCATGTAGAGGAACGCCAGGCCGACCGCCCCGGTCAGGCCGACCAGGATCACGACGAACGCCCACTCCAGCAGACCCCAGGCGGCGAGCACACCCGGAACCTATCAGGCGCCGATGCTCTCGCTGGGCAGGAGGATCTCGGCGTGAACCCACGAGACCCCCACTCCCAGGTACTCGGCCGATGCCTGGGACAGGTCGATGACCCGCTCCTCCCGGCCGAACGGGCCTCGGTCGTTGATCAACACGATCGCGCACCGGTCGCCGTGGCGGACCCGGAGGAACGTGCCGAAGGGCAGCCACCGGTTCGCGGCCGTGAACAGCCGCGGGTCGAAGATCGCGCCGGTGGCGGTGGGCTGTCCCCCGAACTCCCAGCCGTACCAACTCGCGTAACCCTCGAACGCCTGTCCCGTCTCGACCAGCCCCTCGGGGGTGTCGCAGGTGCGACCGCCCGTGGGGCCGAGCAGCGCCAGCAGGTGGCGCTGGTCTTCGCCGTAGCCGATGACGCCGCGGTCCCAGCTCCCCGAACGCGCCACCGCGGCCGCCACGCGCGCCTGCTGCTCCGCGATCTCGGCCCCCAGATGCGCGCGCTCCGCGAGCTCGGTGACCTCGTCCACCTTGGCCTGGAGGAGCGCGAGCATCGAGCGGAGCCGGTCCAGCCTCGCCTCCACGCCTGCCCGGGCGCCCTCGGCCCGGCCCCGGCGCGCCGTGACGACGGCTTCGGCGATGAGCGCCTCCCCGAGGGACGAGTCGTCCACCGCGACCGTCCTCGACAGGTATTCGGCGATCAGGGCCAGGTCGGTGATGGACGGCGCGCCGAGCAGGGCCTCGAGCTGCCCGGCCGGCCCGACCTGATATGCGGTGCGGATCCGCTCCTCCAGCCGGGCCTCGGCGGCCTCCGAGGCTCGCTCGGCCCCGGCCACCTCCCGGGCCACCTGCGTCGCCTCGAGCCAGGCCCGCCCGGCCCGCGCCTCGAGCGCCTCGTATCGGTCGAGCAGGACGTGAAGCTCCCGGTGGAGCCGGGCCAGGCGTCGCACCTCCGGAAGGTCTCCGCCGTCATGCAGCAGCCGGCCGATGTCGTGGGCGCTCGCCGGCGGGGCGGCCGAGACGACCGTGAGCGCCACCGCGAAGGCGAACGTCACGAGGAGGGATCGCTTGATCTGGGGCATGTCGGTACGCTCCCGGTCGGGAGCCCTGGCCTCCCACTCGTAGAATCGACGTCGACCCGCCGGGGCCCGATCTTGAGCCCCGCGCATCCGAGGGAAGGACCCGAAAGCCTACGTGAAGCGGATCGGCATCCTCACCGGTGGTGGCGATTGCCCGGGGCTGAACGCCGCCATCCGCGCCGTGGTGCGCAAGGCCGTCGGCGTGCACCGGTGGGAGGTCCTGGGGTTCGGGGACGGCTGGCGGGGGGTGATGGACGGCACGGCCCGGGAGCTCACCGCCGAATCGGTCCAGGGCATCCTCCATCGGGGCGGGACCATCCTGGGCAGCAGCGGGTCCAACCCCTATCACGAAGGAGGGATCGACCGGATCCGGGCGACCTTCCAGGACCTGGAGATCGACGGGCTGGTGGCCATCGGCGGCGAGGGGACGCTCAGCGCCGCCGCGCGTATGGCCGACGACGGGCTACCGGTGATCGGCATCCCCAAGACGATCGACAATGACATCTCCGGCACCGACGCCTGCATCGGGTTCGCCACGGCCGTCCAGGTCGCCACCGACGCCATCGACCGGCTGCACACCACCGCGGAGAGCCACGACCGGCTCATGCTGGTCGAGGTGATGGGGCGGAGCGCGGGCTGGATCGCCCTGGAGGCGGGGCTGGCCGGCGGCGCCGACGCGATCTTGATCCCGGAGCGTCCGTTCGACGTGGTCGACGTCGCGACCCACCTGCGACGCCGGCATCGGCGGGGCCACTCGTTCTCCATCGTCGTGGTGGCCGAAGGCGCCGTGCCGGTCGAGGGGACCATGGAGCTCCCCGAGTACCCCGTGGACGAGCGGGGGTTCCCGCGCTTCGGCGGGATCGCCCCGCTGCTCGCTCCCCGGCTCGAGGAGGCCACGGGCTGGGAGACGAGGGTCACGGTCCTCGGCCACGTCCAGCGGGGAGGGAGCCCGGTCGCCGCCGACCGGGTCCTCGCGACGCGGTTCGGCAGCGCAGCCGTGGACCTGGCCGCCCGGGATGGATGGGGCAGGATGGTGGCGGCGCAGGGCGTGGACGTGGTCGACATCCCGCTCTCCGCGGCGGCCAAGGTCCGCCCGGTGCCGGAGGAGTTGTACCGCGTGGCGGAGATCTTCTTCGTTTGACGGGGAGGTCGGGCAGATGAAGGTCGGGATCCTGACGGGTGGGGGAGACGTCCCCGGCCTGAATCCGTGCATCAAGGCGGCGACGCTGCGAGCCATCGAGGAGGGGCACGAGGTCGTCGGCGTCCGCCGCGGGTGGGCCGGGCTGCTCGAGTGCGACCCCGACGACGTGGAATCGGTGGCGGCGAACATCGTCAAGCTGGACCCGGCCGCGGTGCGCACCATCGACCGGACCGGCGGCACCATCCTGCACACGTCGCGGACGAACCCGGCCAAGGTGCGGCCGTCCGAAGAGCCGGCCTTCCTGCGGGCGCGCCGGACCGCCGGGGCCGGGGACGGGGGAGAGGCCGACGACGACCAGACGCCGCGCGACTACACGCCGCACGTCCTGAAGGTGCTCTCGGCGGTGGGCATCGACGCGATGATCCCGATCGGGGGGGACGACACGTTGTCGTTCGCCCTCCGGCTGCACGACGAGGGATTCCCCGTCATCGCCATCCCGAAGACGATGGACAACGACGTCCACGGGACCGACTATTGCATCGGGTTCTCGACCGCGGTCACGCGGACGGTCAACTTCATCCACCAGCTCCGAACGAGCGCCGGCTCCCACGAGCGGCTCGCGGTGGTGGAGGTGTTCGGCCGGTACAGCGGCGAGACCTCGCTCGTCTCCGCGTACCTGTCCGGCGTGGACCGGGCCCTCATCTCCGAGGTCCCGGTGGACGTGGAGCGGCTGGCGAACTACCTGATGGACGACAAACGCCGCAACCCCAGCAGCTACGCCATGATGACGATCTCCGAGGGGGCCACCTTCGTGGGCGGCGACATGGTCATGGGCGGCAAGG
The DNA here is from genome assembly GCA_036374435.1 of Actinomycetota bacterium. Taxonomy (GTDB): domain Bacteria; phylum Actinomycetota; class UBA4738; order UBA4738; family HRBIN12; genus CALGFI01. The sequence continues at coordinate 15,595 of DASUTU010000149.1, forward strand.
AGGACGCCTACGGCCACCGCAAGCTCGGCGGGATCGGCCAGATCACGGGCGAGTTGCTGCACGAGATCACCGGGGAGGGGATCATCAACCAGCAGATCGGCTACCTGATGCGCTCGGGCTCGCCGGACTCGCTCGATCTGATGGTGGCGATCAACTACGCGGTCATGGCGGCCGACCTCCTGGTGCAGGGGCAGACCGGCAGGCTCGTGGCGCTGCGAAACGGGAACTACGTCAACGTCCCGATCGACGTGACGCGGCAGGGGGTCAAGCGGGTGGACGTCGGGGCACTCTACGACGTCGAGGCCTACCGGCCGAAGATCCGGCACGTCGACGGCAAGCCGATGTTCCTCTACTGATGGATCTCACCTGATGTACCAGGTCGACCTGCGCTCGGATACCGTCACCATGCCGTCGGAGGCGATGCGCGGGGCCATGGCCGAGGCCGAGGTCGGCGACGACTGGTTCGGCACCGACCCGACGGTGAACCGGCTCCAGGAGGCGGCGGCCGAGGCCGTCGGCACGGAGGCGGCTCACTTCGTCCCCACCGGGACGATGGCCAACCAGATCGGACTGCGGCTGCACTTCCGAGGGCCGGGGCACTTCGTCGTGGCCGAACGGTCCTCCCACGTCGCTTCCACCGAGGTGATGAGCGCCGCCGCGCTGTCCGGGATCGCGTACCGAACGATGACCGGCGACGACCGGGGGCAGGTCACCGCGGAGCAGGTCGCGCTGGCCCTCGAGGAGGACGAGCCCTACGGGGTCGAAGTGGTGGACCTGATCAGCGTCGAGAACACGCACGGCCACGCCGGCGGCTGCGTCATGTCGGTGGAGGACCTGCGGGCCATCCGGAAGGTCGCCGACGACGCCGGAGTGCCGATCCACCTCGACGGCGCGAGGATCTTCAACGCGGCGGCGGCCGCCGGGATCGACGTCACGGAGTGGACCCGGGAGGCGGACACCGTGATGTTCTGCGTCTCGAAGGGCCTCGGCGCGCCGGTCGGCTCGTTGATCTGCGGCCCGGCCGAGCTCATGCCGGAGGCTCGGCGCCTGAAGATCCTGTTCGGCGGCGCGTGGCGGCAGGCGGGCGTGCTCGCGGCGGCCGGCTTGGTGGCGCTCCGCGAGGGGCCGAAGCGCCTGCACGAGGACCACGCCCGGGCCCGCCGGCTGGCGGACGCCCTGGCCGAGCTCGTCCCGGGCGGGATCGACCCCGCCTCGGTTGAAACGAACATGGTGTTCCTGGACACGGAGCCGGTGGGGATGGCCCCGCTCGAGGCGATCCGTCGCCTGGACGGGGAAGGCGTGGGGGCCACGCTGGTCTCGGGAAAGGTGCGGATGGTGACCCACGTGGACGTCTCCGACCAGGACGTGGAGACGGCGATCGCGGCCTGGAAGACCGTGGTGGCCGGCGAAGGATAGGGGGCATCGTGAAGCTGTTCGGTCCGAAGTATCCGGAGGAGGTCGCCAAACGCGTGCCGCCCGGCCAGCGGCTGGTGAAGACCTGGCCGGTCCTGCACTACGGGCCGATCCCAACCGCAGACCTGTCCGACTGGCGGTTCGAGGTGTCCGGGCTGGTCGAGGAGCCCTTCTCGTTGACCTACGGCGAGCTGAAGGCGTTCGGCCCGGTGGACGTCACCGCGGACATGCACTGCGTGACCGGCTGGTCCACGCTCGACAACACGTGGACCGGCATCCCGTTCCGCGTGCTGGCCGAACGCGCCAAGCCGCTGCCCGAGGCCAAATGGGTCATCGCCCACTGTGAGCAGGGCTACACCTCCGACCTGTCCCTCGAGGCGATGCTGGAGGACGACGTGCTCGTCGCCTGGGCGCACGGTGGCGAGGACCTCACCCCGGAGCACGGCTACCCCCTTCGGCTGGTCGTGCCGCAGCGGTACGCGTGGAAGAGCGCGAAGTGGCTGCGCGGGCTGGAGTTCTCCAAGCACAACAAACGCGGGTTCTGGGAGGTCCGGGGCTACCACATCCACGCCGACCCCTGGCGGGAGGAGCGGTACAGCTACCAGGAAGGGCCTCGCGCCGAGCTCGAGTCGTAACGCGATCAGAGCGTGAGCGAGCGGATCCGCTCCAACTCGGCGCGCCGCGCCTGCCCGGAGGCCGGGGTCTCGACCACGAGCGACAGGTCGCGAACCTCGCGGCGGTGCAGGATGGCGCCGAACCCTTCGAGCCCGATCGCGCCCTTGCCCACGACCTCGTGCCGGTCGCGACGCGAGCCCCGCTCGTGTTTGGCGTCGTTGAGGTGGATCAAGGCCAGCCGGTCGGCCAGGCCGCTCGCGCCGAGCTCGTCGAACACGGTGTCGACGCCGGCCGGCTCGTCGAGGGCGTAGCCGGCGACGAACAGGTGGCACGTGTCCAGGACCAGGCCCAGGCGGTCGTCGCCGACCGCGTCGAACAGCCGCACCGCCTCGTCGATCGTGGACGCTACGGCGCCGCTCGTGGCCGCCATCAGCTCGACCAGGAGGCGTGTGCTGTCGGGCGTCTCGGCCAGGACCGCCTGCAGCACGGCGGCCGAACGTTCGACGGCCTGGGCCGGTTCCCCCGGGCCACCGGCGCCGGCGTGCACGACGAACCCCTCGACTCCGATTACGCCGCACGCCCGGACCGACTGGACGCACAGCGTCAGCGACTTCTGGACGAACTCCGGGTTCGGGGAGGCGATGTTGACGAGGTACGGCGCGTGCACGAACAGGGGGCCGATCCCGCCCTCGCGCCACGCCGCGCCGAACTTCTCCGCCGTCTCCAGACGAGGTCCGGACCAGGCTCGCGGGTTCGACAGGAACAGCTGCACCGCCTCCGCCCCGACCTCGCGCGCGACGTCGACCGCGTTCCGAAGCCCTCCCGGCGTCCGGAGGTGAGCCCCGATCCTCACCGGACGGCGATCGTGACCGTGTCGCCGACGCGGACCGTGGTTCCGGGTGGCGGCTCCTGATAGATCACCGTCGCCCCCGGGGGCAAGATGACGACCACGTCCACGTCCGCGCCGAGCTCCGTCAGCCTCGCCACGGCCTCCTCCCGCGACATCTCGCGGACGTCGGGCATCGCGAACGCCGGCGGGCCGAGCGACACGACGATCGTGACGGTGTTGCCGGGCTGGAGCTCGGTCCCTTTCGCGGGGTCCTGCGAGATGACCTCCCCGGCCGGGACGCGATCGGAGAACTCCTCCGTCGACGTCACGACGAACCCCGCGGCCGTGAGCTCCGCCCGCGCCTCGCCTTCGGCCATCCGGATGACCTTGGGCACCGGCACGGGGAACGGACCCCGGCTGAGGACGAGGTCGATGCGGCTCTCGAAGGGCGCGTCCAGGCCGGGCTCGACGCTCTGGCTCACGACGCGCCCCTCGGGCACGGCGTCGTCGTAGGCGCGCGAGATCTCGCCGAGCCGGAGGTCACCCTCGCGGAGCAGAGTCCGGGCTCGTTGCAGGGTCCGGCCGCCGAGGTCGGGTACCGGCACGGGGGCGTGCCCGAGCGAGGGGACGATCGTCACCCGGTCGCCCTGCTCGAGGACGGTGCCATCGGCCGGCTCGACCCGGAGCACGAGGCCCTCCTCGACGCGGCTGGAGTATTCGCCGTCCGTGATCCGCGGGAGCAGGTCGAGCTCCTCGAGCTGTGCCTGCGCCCGGTCGACCGCGAGCCCGAGCAACGACGGAACCTCGACCTCGCGCGGAACGAGGTACGTCCAGCCGCCCCAGGCGGCGGCTCCGATGGCGGCGAACGCGAGCAGCACGCCGGACACCCACCGGAGCCGGCGCCGCTTGCCTCGTTTCTGCGACCGCCCACCCGGCCGCGGGATCGTCACCGTCGTGGCGCGACCAAGGTCGACGGGTGACGGATGGACGGTGATCTCGGGGACCAGCGTCCCGACGCCGGGCGCACCGGGCACTGCGGCTCGCTCGGCCTCCAGGTCTCGGCGCGCTTCGGCCGCCGACTCCGGGCGGAGCTCGCGGTCCTTCTCGGTCATCGACGCCACCCAGCCGTCGAGGCCACGTGGGACGGCCGGATTGCGGAACGACGGAGCGGGTACGGCATCGTGCAGGTGTTTGTACGCGATCGCCATCGGGGTCTCGCCGGTGAACGGCAGCCGGGCGGTGAGCAGCTCGTACGCCACGACGCCGAGCGAATACAGGTCGGTCCTGGGGTCGGCCGGCTCGCCGCGGAGCTGTTCGGGGGCGAGGTACTGCACCGTGCCCGTGACCGTGCCGGCCTCGGTGATCTGCGCGTCGGCGTAGGCGCGCGCCAGGCCGAAGTCCGCCACCTTCACGGTGCCGTCGCGCGTCACCATGACGTTCTCGGGCTTCACGTCGCGGTGCACGATCCCCTGGCGGTGGGCGTGGTCGAGTGCCGAGAGCACGGGCAGCAGGATCTCCGCCGCCTGCGCGGGAGCCAGCGGCCCTTCGGCGTTCAGGATCTCGCGCGCGCTCTGCCCGCGGACGTACTCCATGACCATGTAGTAGATGCCGTCCACGGCGCCCCAGTCGTGCACGGCGACGATGTTCGGATGTGCCAGGTGGGCCGCCGAGCGCGCCTCGCGCCGGAACCGTTCGACGAAGCCGCGGTCACCGGCGAGCTGCCGGTGCAGGACCTTGATCGCGACCTCGCGGTCGAGCACGGCGTCGTGGGCTCGGAAGACCTCGCCCATCCCGCCGGCGGCGATACGATCGAGCACGTGGTACCGGCCGTCGAGGGTCCTCAGCGCGAAGTCGACCAGGGAGCCGCCGGGGCGCTCTGGGATGGTGCCGTTCGAGATGGTCGCCTCCCGTCGATGTTCGGCCATTGCGGGGATAGGGGGCGCGTCCGGACGATCATCCTAGGTCATCCCCCCGCGGATTCCCGGTAACCACCATGGACCGATCTGCGGACGTGGACGTGGCCGTGGAGACCGAGTTCCAGGAGTCGTTCGAGCGCATCGAGCGCCTGGTGGACGAGGGGAACACGGACCTCGGCAGTCTCGGGTTCTGGCAGTTGGTCGGGAGGATCAAGGCCGATCCCGCCCTCGAGCGCTACTGGGCCGACGTCGTCGGTCGCATCGACGGCAAGGCCTTCCGGAGGCGCGTCCGATGGGGGGTGCCGGTGTGGGTCGGGAACACCGTTCTGCTGCTGGGGACCTTCGCCGGCTCATTCGCCATCGGCGTCGCTCTGGGGACCGACGACGAGGTGGTCGCCGGCGCCGCGCTGCTGGTCGGCGGCGGAATCTGGTCGGTCGCCTGGCACGACCTGGCTCACTGGCTGTTCGGGCGGATCGTGGGGATCCGCTTCACGCGGTCGTTCCTCGGCGGCCCGTTCCTGCCGCTCCCGACCCTGAAGATGGACTATGCCTCGTACCTGCGGACCGAGGCCATGGGCCGCGCGTGGATGCACGCGTCCGGCGCGATCGCCAGCAAGCTGGCACCGTTCGTCGCGCTGGCCTTTTGGCCGGCGACCGAGGCGCCGCCGTGGACGGCGTGGGGGCTGGTCGCGTTCGGCGTCCTCCAGATCGCCACGGACGTCGTGTTCTCGAGGCGCCTCAGCGACTGGAAGAAGGTCCGGCGAGAGTGGCGGGTGGCGCGGGACCAGGCGGAGCGGGTCTGACCGCCGCCGGTTGGCTATCCTGACTCGGCATCACCGGGGAGCTCGGGCGACCGGGCTGAGAGGCCGTCTCGGGTCGTGGCAGATCGAGCCGCGACCGGCGACGGCGACCCGACGAACCTGATCCGGGTAACGCCGGCGGAGGGAGGCGATGACGAGGCTCCGACCGCGCTCGTTGCGCGTCTATGTGGTGACCTCGAGCGGACTGGCGCCGGGGCGCGGCCACCGGGTCGTGGCGCGCGCGGCCCTGGACGGAGGGGCGAGCGCGATCCAGCTCCGCGCCCCCGGCATGCCGGAGGACGAGCTCCTGGCGACGGCCGAGGAGATCGCGACGTGGTGCCGGCGTGCCGAGGTGGTGTTCGTCGTCAACGACCGCGTCGACGTCGCGGCGGAGGTGGGTGCGGGCGCGCATGTGGGACAGGGCGACGACCCGATGCGCGCGCGGGCCGTGCTCGGCGACCTGCCGCTCGGGATCAGCGTCTCGACGCCCGAGGAGGCGGCGGCCGCCGAACGGGCCGGGGCCGACTACCTCGGCCTCACGGTGTGGGCCACGCCGACCAAGCCCGAAGCCGAAGCCATGGGCCTGGAGGGCCTGCGGGCCGTCGCCGGTTCGGTGTCGCTGCCGGTGGTGGCCATCGGCGGCATCGACGCGACGAACGCGCAGGCCGTCTTGGACGCGGGGGCGGCGGGCGTGGCCGTGGTCTCGGCGATCGGCGCCGCTCCGGACCCGGTGGCCGCCACCCGAGAGCTGGTGGCGATGGTGACGGACGACCGAGTGGGGGAGCGATGAGCGAGCAACGAACCGGAAAGGCGACGGCCGAGCTGTTCGAGCAGGTGATCCATCGGCGGCTGGGGGCGTCGGACCCCGACGTCCTGGTCGGCCCGAGACACGGAGTCGACGTCGGCGTGGTGCGTGTTGCCGACGGCGTGGCCGTGGCGCTGTCGGCCGACCCCGTGTTCGTCGTTCCCGCCTACGGATGGGAGCGGGCGGCCTGGTTCGCCGCGCACATCCTGGCTTCGGACGCGAGCACGAGCGGGCTGCCGCTTCGCTGGATGGCGATCGACCTGAACCTCCCGCCCGAGATCACCGACGGCGAGCTCACCGAGCTGTGGGACGCGTTCCACCGGGCCTGCGAGGGGATGGGCGTGGCCATCGTCACCGGCCATACGGCTCGGTACGACGGCTGCACGTGGCCGATGGTGGGTGGTGCCGTGTGTATGGCCTCGGGTCCCGAGGACCGGTACGTGACGCCCGAGATGGCCAAGGTCGGCGACCGGGTCGTGGTGACCAAAGGCGCCGCGATCGAGGCCACCGCCTTGTTCGCCGCCACGTTTCCCGATCGGCTGGCGCGCGGCGTGGGGGACGACACGGTCACGGCCGCGGACTCGTTGTTCGAGCAGATGACGGTGGTGCCCGACGCCGGGGTGGCTCGCGAGTTCGGTGTGCGGGACGACGGCGTCACCTCGATGCACGACGCCACGGAGGGTGGGGTGATCGGCGGCCTCCTGGAGGTGGCTGAGGCGTCCGGGGTCGGCATGCGGATCGACCTGGCCCGGATCCCCGTCCGGCCGGAGGTGCGCGCGGTGTGCGAGCACACCGGCATGGACCCTTACATCGCGATCTCCGAAGGCACGCTGATCGCGACAGTGGTACCGGGCCGCGCCGAGGCGTTCCTCGCCGCGCTGGCGGACGCCGGCATCGACGCCGCCGACGTGGGCGAGGTCACCGATCGGTCGGCCGGCCGAGTCCTGGTGACCGACCAGGGCGAGACGACGTTCGAGCACCCGGGTCTCGACCCGTTCTGGGGCGCCTTCGGCGCCTGGGCGGCCGAGGCCGCAGGCATCAGCCAGGCAGGCTGAAGGTACGGGTCGGGCGGCGTCGTTCGAACTCCTCGGCCAACAACGCGTAGCGGACGTGGTCGCGCCAGCGGCCGCCGATCTTGAGGTACCTCGGCGAATATCCCTCGCGGCGGAACCCCAGCCGTTCGACCAGCGCGGTCGAGCGGGCGTTCTCCGGCTGGACGTTGGCCTCGACGCGGTGCAGGCCGAGCGGGCCGAAGGCCTCGCGGAGCACGAGCCGAAGCCCTTCCGTCATGTAGCCCCGGCCGTCGAACGGTACGAAGGCGGAGTAGCCCAGATACGCGCTCCGAAAGCCGCCCAGGACGATCTGGCCGAGCGTCGCCACGCCGGCCACCGCCCCGTCCTCCTCCCGAACGATCAGGAAGACCGCCTCCGACGGAGACGCCGCTCGGACGAGGAGCTCGCCGAAACGCGCCGGGGTGTCCGGCAGGTCCGTCCACGGCCGGTGGAGGCCGCGGCTGGCTCGGACGCGCTCGAGGAACTCGGCCTCGTCGGCGGGGGCCAGACGGCGGATCCGCACCCGGGGTCGATCCGGACTTGGAGACACGCTCCCGACCTTACCGTCCGCGGCCGGCGCCTCCGACACCACAGCGGGTCCGGACGCCGCGGCGGTAGGGTTGCCGCCGTGGACGTGGTGACGATCGGCGACGTGATGCTCGACGTGCGGGTCGAAGCGGGGGCCCTCGAGGAGGGCGGCGACGTCCACGGCCGCGTCCTGGTCCGGCCGGGTGGGAGCGCGAGCAACGCCGCGGTGTGGGCCGCGGCGGCCGGGGCGCGAAGCCGCGTCCACGGCCGCGTGGGATCGGACACGGCCGGCACCCTGATCCGCGACGAGCTCGTCCGCCACGAGGTGGAGCCCGCCCTGTCGATCGACCGGGGGGTCGACACCGGCACGATGCTCGTCGTGCACGAGCCAGGGGAGCGGTCGATGGTGGCCGATCGCGGCGCGAACGGCCGGTTGTCGCCGGACGACCTGCCCGGGCGGATCGAGGCGACCGCGGTGCTGGTCTCCGGGTACACGCTCCTGTTCGAGCCCACGTTCCCGGCGGCCAAGGCGGCCCTCGACCGGGCCGACTCCCGGCTGCTGGCCGTCGACGCTGCCTCGTGGCCGCTGGTGCGCGACTTCGGATCCGATCGCTTCTACGACGTGACCGGTCGTGTCGACGTCCTGCTGCTGAACGAGCGCGAGGCCGAGGCCCTGACCGGGCGCCGGGGAGAGGACGCCGCCGACGTGTTGTCCGGCCGCTACCGTGTGGTCTGCGTCAAGCTCGGCGAGGCCGGTGCCGTGATGTCGTGGGAGGGGCTGATCGTCCGGTACGGCGGCGAGCCGGTGCGCGAGCTCGACCCGACCGGGGCGGGGGACGCGTTCGACGGTGTCCTGCTGGCCCTGCTCGCGGCCGGGCGGTCGCCCGGGGACGCGCTCCACGCCGCGTGTCGTGCCGGCGCCGCCGTCGCCGCGAGCTACGAGACCTGGCCCGAACGCGGCAGGGGGGTTGTGCCCGGGTGAGCGCGGAGCGCGGGGCGGGCGGGGAAGGAGCAGGGTGAGCGCGGAGCGCGGGGCGGGAGGGAAACGAGCGTGAGCGTGGTCCCCTCGTTGGAGGTCGAGCGGGCGCTCGAGGGCGATGCGGCGGTGGTCGCGCTGGAGACCAGCGTCGTGGCCCAGGGACTGCCCTCTCCACGGAACCTGGAGTGCGTCGAACGCATGACGGCCGCCGTCCGCGCCTCCGGCGCGGTGCCGGCGTGGACCGGCGTGGTCGACGGAGAGGTGCGGGTCGGTCTGGAGGACGAGGTGCTCTCGGCCTTCGCCGAACCCGGGCGGGCGGCCAAGGTGGCGCGCCGCGATCTCTCCGGCGCGCTCGCGACCGGGGGCCTCGGCGCCACGACCGTCTCGAGCACCATCTGGGCCGCGGCGGCGTTGTCGATCCCGCTCGCGGCGACCGGGGGGATCGGCGGGGTCCATCCGGGGACCGGGGACGTCTCGGCCGACCTGGCCGAGCTGTCGCGGAGCAGAATCCTGCTCGTCTGCTCGGGTCCGAAGTCGATCGTCGACCCGGTCGCGACGGCCGAACGGCTCGAGGAACTCGGCGTGGCTCTGGTCGGCTACGCCACCGACCGGATGCCGTTCTTCCTGGCGCTCGACGCGGGGGTCGAGCTCGACCAGCGGGTGGACGACCCGGCGTCGGCGGGGGCGCTGGTTCGGGCTATGTGGGAGCTCCCGTCCCCCGGCGCGGTCCTGCTGTGCAACCCGATCCCCTCGGAACACGCCATGGACGCCGGGGAGGTGGCCGCCGCCGTCCGGGGGTGTGGAGAGGCCGCGACCCTGAACGGGGTGCGCGGCAAGGCCCTGACGCCGTTCCTCCTGTCGTGCGTCGCAGAGCGGACGGGCGGGGCCAGCCTGGAGGCGAACCTGGCGCTGCTCGAGGCGAACGCCCGGCTGGCCGGCGAGGTCGCGGTCGCAGCGTCCGTGGTCTGACGGACCTACAGGATCTGCGACAAGAAGCGTTGGCTTCGTTCGTTCTGGGGCTCCGTGAAGAACCGGTCCGGCGGACTTTCTTCCACAATCGATCCCTCGTCGAAGAACAGGACGCGGTCGGCGACGGCCTTCGCGAACCCGATCTCGTGCGTCACGACGATCATCGTCATGCCTGTGCCAGCCAGCTCGGCCATGACGTCCAGAACCTCCTTGATCATCTCCGGGTCGAGCGCGGAGGTCGGCTCATCGAAGAGCATGATCTTCGGCTCCATGGCGAGGGCCCTCGCGATCGCGACTCGCTGCTGCTGCCCGCCCGAGAGCTGGGCCGGATACTTGGCGGCCTGTTCGGGGATGCCGACGCGTTCGAGGAGCTCTCTGGCCTTCTCGTCTGCCGTGGCCTTGGGAACGCCCCGGACGTTGCGCGGCGCCAGCGTGATGTTCTGCTGGACCGTCAGATGGGGGAAGAGGTTGAACGACTGAAAGACCATGCCGATCTCGGAACGAATCCGATGGATGTCGCGAATGTCGTCGGTGAGCTCGATGCCGTCGACTGCGATCATGCCCGCGTCGTGGCGCTCCAGGCGATTGATGCAGCGGATCAGGGTCGACTTTCCCGATCCTGACGGGCCGATGACCACGACCACCTCGCCTCGACGGATCGTGGTGCTGACGCCTCGCAGCGCCTGGAACCGGCCGAACCACTTCTTCACGTCCTGCGCGACGATGATGTCGTCGGCGGTCTCGAGCGCGCCCCCGCGAGCTTCGGGCTCTGACACCTATCGCTCTCCTACGCCCAGGCGTCGCTCCAGCCGCTGGCTCCAGCGCGACATCGAGTACGCGACGATCCAGAACAGCAGGGCCGCCGCCAGAAGGGCCTCCTTGACGTCCCCGCTGAACTCGAGCCGTGGTGCGTTGCGGGAGACGTCGAGGAGGTCGTTGAGGCCCAGAACCGCGATGAGCGATGTGTCTTTGAACAGGCTGATGAACTGGCCGATCATCGCCGGGATCGTGTTGCGCAGCGCCTGCGGGAGGATGATTAGGAGCATCATCCTGGTGGCCGGCAAGCCCAACGCCCGCGCCGCCTCGTACTGGCCGTGGTGGATCCCCTGGAGCCCACCACGCACGATCTCGGCGACATAGGCGGCCGCGAAGATCGTGATCATGACCAAGGCCCGAAGGATCGGAGCGAGCCGGACCCCCGAGGGCAGGAGGAGCGGAAGCACGAACTGCCCGAAGATCAGGAGGGTGACCAGCGGAACCCCTCGGACGATCTCGATCACGCCGATGGAGAAGAATCGGATCACGGGGAGCGAGCTCCGCCGGCCCAGTGCCAGGAGCACGCCGGCGGGGAAGGACAGAGAGATCCCGACCACGGCGACAACGAGGTTCAGGACGAATCCTCCCCACAGCCGCGGCGGAACCCCCCCGAACCCACGCAGCAGAAGGATGACGAGGAGGAAGGACGCGATCCACCCGATGGCCAGCGGGATCCTCAACGAGCGGCCCCCGGCCCGCCCGACCGCGATGCCGATGCCCAGCAGGGCGGCGCCGGCCGCGATGCTGACCCAGACGCGGAGCCCGTCGAGAAGGAAGATCAGCGCGTACACGACCAAGCCGCCGAGGATCAGCCATCGGGCGGCTCCGGCGGCCGTTCGGCGAACGCCGATCCCCGTGACGCCGACCGACAGTCCGGCCAGGAAGACGGCGAGGTAAGCCGAGGCCCAGATGCGCCACGTCTCCTCGAGCGGAAACCTCCCGATCATGAAGACGCGAAGATTCGCCTTGACCACCTGCCAATCGGCGCTTACGAAGATCCATCGCAGAACGCCGTAGCCGCCGAGCGCGATCACGACCCCGGCGACGACGGTGAGGACAGTGTTGAACGGGCTGGAGAACAGGTTCCCCCTGATCCACTCGCCGAGAGTGGCGGGCGGACGTGGGGGAGCGAGCTCCACCGGTCGCGCATCCTCGAGCACGAGGGGAACCTCTTCCGGCAGCAGTGGTCTCCCACTCATCGCCCTTCTCCCCGGAGAGCCACCCTGCGGTTGATCGTGTTCATGACGAGGGAGATGAACAGGCTCATCGACAGGTAGGTCGCCATAACGATCAGCAACATCTCGGTGGCCTTGCCCGACTGGTTGATGATCGTTCTCGACACGCCCATCAGGTCGGGGAACCCGATCGCGATGGCCAGGCTGGAGTTCTTCGTCAGGTTCAGATATTGGCTGGTGATCGGAGGAAGGGCGATTCGCATCGCCTGCGGCAGGACCACGAACCGGAGTTGCTGGAACGGGTTCAGGCCCAGGGCCTCCGCGGCCTCGCGCTGACCCTTGGGAACGGCCAGGATGCTTCCTCGGACGATCTCCGTGATGAACGCCCCGGTGTAGACGACGAGCCCGGTCAACAGCGCCGCATACCCCGCGCTGACCTGGAGGCCACCTTCGACCTGGAACCGAACCACCTCCGGCGTGTCGAAGCGCACCGGCGATCCGGAGATCAGGAACCCGGACAGGGTCACGATCGTGAATACCCCCAGCCCCCACCGGACCCGGTGGTGATCGCGTCCGGTACGGTCGCCGAGCCGCGTGAGCCGCGACCACGCGACGGCGGCCGCCACCACTCCGGCAACGACGAAGATCGCCCAGAGGCCGGCGCCCTCCTCCAGCCGGGGCCATGCGAGGGCGATGATGCGGTTTGAGAGGATCCCCACGCTCCCCAGCGTCCGGGCTTCCTGGATCGGCGGAAGCGCGAAGATGACGCCGAAGAACCAGAAGATGATCTGGACGAGCACGGGCGTGTTCCGGATGGTCTCGACGTAGACCTGGGCGATCTTGCGGACGAGCCAGTTCGGCGAGAGCCGGGCCACGCCCATCACGACGCCGAGCACGGTGGCCAGGACGATCCCCACGCCCGCGACCCGCAGCGTGTTCACCACACCGACCTGGAACGCCCGCAGGAAGCTGTCGTTCGCGCTGTAGGAGATCCCTTCGCTGATGCCGAAACCGGCACGGGTCCTGAGGAAGTCGAGGGAGATGTCCAGGCCCTGCCTGCGGAGCGAATCGGTGAGGTTGCTCGTCAACGTCATGAAGAACACGACGGCGACGGCGACGAAGACGACCTGTCCGGCGACCCTCAGGACCCGGAGGTCCCGCCAGAGCGGCGGTCGTGCGCTCCGGGCCGTGGCCTCAACCGACATCGGTGAACCTTAGAACGCGCCGGGGCGGAGGGTTTCGAGCCCCCGCCCCGGCCGCTTCAGCCATCAACGGAACGGCGTCGCGTACTGGATCCCGCCGTTGGTCCAGAGCTCGTTGAGCCCTCGATCGAGCTCCAGCGGAGTCAGATGCCGATCGTAGATCTCGCCGTAGTTACCGACCGCCGTGAGGACGTCCTGCATGAAGTCGTTGTCGACCCCGAGCCCGTGGTCGGGGGCCTCGCCGCCCTCGAACGGGACCCCGAGCATCGCCGCGATCTGCGGGTCGTCGGGGGAGGACGCCTGGTCTGAGACGTTCTGGCCCGTCACCTCCAGCTCCTCCGCCAGGATGAGGCCGTTCACCACCCAATTGACGACGTCGAGCCAGGCGGAATCACCATCCACCACCGCGGGCGCGAGCGGCTCCTTGGACATGACGTCCGGCAGGATCTCCAGCGCGTCGGGCCCTCCCTGCTGTTCCGGGAACGCGCTTCGGAGCCCGACGAGCTGCGATCGGTCCGAGCTCCATCCCTGGCACTGACCGGCGATGAACGCCTCCTGGATCTGCGTGTTCTCCTCGAACGTCAGCGGGGTGTTCCCGATCCCGAGGCTCTGGAAGTAGTCGGCCAGGTTCAGCTCCGTGGTGGTGCCTGCCAACACGCAGACGGTCGTGCCGTCCATGTCCTCGACTCCACCGAACCCCGAATCCGATCGGACCATCATCCCCTGTCCGTCGTACAGGTTCACGTGCGCGAACGCGATCCCCTCGGCGCCGTCACGACTGCTGGTCCACGTCGTGTTTCTCGTGAGGACGTCGAACTCGCCCGCCCGGAGCGCGTTGAACCGCTCCTCCGTCGTCGTCACCACGAGCTCAACGGCGTCGGGGTCCCCGAGCACCGCCGCGGCGATGGCCCGACAGAAATCGATATCGAAGCCCTCGATGTCGCCCTCGGGCGTGAGGAATCCCAAACCCGGCGCCGCGTCGTTCACCCCGCACCGCAACGTCCCTCGGTCTCGCACCTGGTTCAGCAGGCTCCCCGCTTGGCCGCCCTGCTGGCCCTGCGCGGCCTCGTCCCCGTTTCCATCGTCGTCGTCACCGGTGCACGCCGCCGCAACGAGTGCAAGCGCGGCGACCATGAGGCCGAGCCTCATCGACACAGTTCGTCGCATGACACCCTCCTTCCCGTCCCCCACGGTGCTTCACGCGACCGGTTCCGAGGATACGCACACTCGGCTCGCTCGCGCCACATACGGCGCAACGGGTCGCGAGTGCGGCTCAGCGGAGCCAGGTCTTCGCGATTGCCTTGGTGAAGTTCCAGGCGTAGCGGAACGAGCGCGGCTTCTTGGACTCGCCGCCTCGACGGGTCAGGAAGGTAACGGGGACCTCGACGATGCGGGCCCGCTGGCGAAGGGCCTCGATCGTCACCTCGGAGCTCCAGAACTGGTCCTGCTCCAGGACGAGCCGGCGCAGGGTGTCGGCGCGTGTGGCCCGGTAGCCGCTCGAGATGTCGGTCACGCGCTGCGTGGTGAGGACCGTCACCATCCACGAGAAGAAATGAACGCCGAGGTTTCGGATGAGTGGCCCGCCTTCGTAGTCCCCGAGCATCCGGGAACCGTTCACGTGATCGGCCTCGCCG
>DASUTU010000150.1:0-2670 GCA_036374435.1 Actinomycetota bacterium
GGCCCCGCATCCGCGGGGCCGCCGCCGCCCCCTGCTCTTTCAGCCCGCCGACGTCCAGTACACGGAGGACGCCACCGCGGGGAACGTCCTCTGCGGGTGGGCCCGGAACAGCGGATCGATCCCGAACAGCACGACGCGGGCGTCGCCGAACGTGCCGTTCCCGCGGACCACGAGCGGCTGCCCCGCCGCGCCCGAGCGGTCCTGCCAGTGGCCGGCCACGAAGAAGTCCTCGTCGAGGAACCTCGCGTCCACCGAGGCGCCGGCCGGGACCGACGTGAACCAGGTCGGAGTCTCGACCTGGGCCGTGTCCTCGGGCGGGTAGGCGCCCACCACCGGGCTGTCCTGCTCGTAGCTCAGGCGCGCCATCCCCGTGCCGGACCGGGAGATCCAGCTCACCGGGAAGTGGCCGCTGCTGCTTGCGACCTGCCCGCCACCGGCGCGGATCCCGACGAACCCGCCGCCGTCCTCCCAGAACGCCTGGACGGCCGCGCGTCCCGCCGTCCCCAGCTGGTTCCAGAAGTTCGTCAGCGTGACCAGGAGCACGTCGTACTCGGCCAGGTCCACGGCGCCGCTGGCGATCTGGCCGCCCGTCACCTGGTCGATGTCGAACCCGAGCTCGCGGAGGACCCACAGCTCGAGATCGGAGACCCGCCCGGCGATGCGGACGGGCTCGAGCGCCTCACGCTCGGGCAGCGAGGCCACGGCGCGGAACCGGAGGCCCTCCTGAGCGAGCTGATTGAGGCGGTTCTTGGCTCCGGACGGGATCAGCACCGTGCCCGGCGCCAGCGTGCCGCCCGACGAGTCGACCGGCTCGGTGGCGAGCTCCAGGCTGAGGCCCTCCGACTGCAGCGCGTTCACCGCCCGCACGGCCGTCGGGCTGTCCACCTCGAGCGCGTAGGCCGCCGACTGGCCGGCGTCCACGCCGCCCTTGGCCGAGGCGGTGTTCACCGCGACCGTCTTCGCATCGAAGGCCTGATCCCGCTCGGCCGTCACGACGTCGGCGCCCCAGAGGTAGCCGAGGCTCCACGCGCCGGGAGCCGAGTACAGTCTCGACACGACGTCGGAGATGTCCCAGCCCGGTCCGAGGATCGTGTTGGCCAAGCCTCTCTTGGGCTGGTCCATGTACACGACGTAGGAGCCCGCCGCGTAAATCTCGCCGCCCACCGTCACCGGCCCGGTGGCTCGCTCGACCTGGACGTCGTTCGCCAGGAGGAACCGGACGAGGTTCGCCGCCTCCGCGTCGCTCCGCTGGCCCTCCCCGACGGGGATCACGTGCGCCCGCGGGAACTCCGCGATGAAGTCGTGCACCTCGCCGTGCTCGTCCGCGATCGAGACCTGGTCCATGTCCAGGAAGCCCCGGCGGAAGATCTCGATCTGGTCCTGGATCATGCCCATGCGGTTCTCGGAGGCGAACTTCAGCGCGCCCCAGACCGCCGCGACGTGGGCGGCCGTGCCCCGCTCGTCGCGGAAGGGGGTCTCCAGCGTGTGGCCGTAGGACCCGTGGTACATCGCGTACATGGGCGTGTACACGGGGGGCCAGTCGTCCCAGGCCTCCGGGAAGTCCCGGAACGGGATCTGCGCCGAGAAGCCGAGCTGGTCGGCGAGCTCCTGCTCCATCGCCTTGGCCTGGTCCAGCGCCCACCTGATGTACAGGTCGTACTCGTAGTTGTTGTTGTGGGGCGGCGTGCACGGCTCGATCAGCATCGGGTTCACGAAGCCGTGCAGGTCGAGCGTCACCATCGGGTTCCACTCGGTGATGACCTTGACCGCCGCCTGCGTCTCGGGCTGGGACTGCGTGATGAAGTCCCGGTTGAGGTCGAAGCCGTTCGAGTTGGTACGCCGACCGGCGACCCTGCCGTCCGGGTTCGCGACCACGTTGAACAGCAGGATCGTGTTGTCGAGCACCATCTTCGTCTCGGGGTCGTTCTCGAACGCGAGGCGCTCGATAAGCTCGATCGAGGCGTCAACACCCGGCCACTCGTTGCCGTGGATCGACCCGTGGACGTAGAAGGGGACCTTGAAGTCCTCGAACTGGGCGGCCATCTGCTGGGCCCGCTCCGGGTCGCGGAGCATAAGGTTCCGGAGGGCCTTGTAGTGACCCAGCCTCCCCATCGTCTGCGGATCCGAGACCGTGACCAGGAACAGGTTCCGGCCCTCGACCGACTGCCCGATGACCTCGACCTTCACCCGGTTGCTGCTGGTCTCGATCTCGCGCAGCCGCGGCCCGATCTCGTAGTAGGGAATGAACCCCTGGTTCTCGGCTGCGTCGGGCTCGGGCTCGGTGATCCACCAGGCCCCCTGCGACACCTGCGCGGTGGCCGGCGCCAGGCCGGGCGCGAGCGCCATCACCGACAGCAGGGCGACGAGGGCGCGTCTCACTGAGCGTTTCGTCATGGCAACCTCCTCTGGTCGGAAGCCGACGTCCGATCGAGCGGTGCCGTCCGGCGCCCGATGAAGGGCCGGGGGTCTCGCTCGGCGATCTCGGGGGCGCTCGATCATGACGGCTGCGGGTTCTATCCGAGGGTAAACCAGCAGGACCGGTGGAGGAAAGTCGGGCGGAGATGACGGAACCGCCGGGGCCCGAAGACCCCAGCGGTTCCGAAGCGTTTGTACACCGCCCGGACGTGCGGGCGCAACCCGGGACGCTCGTCTTGTCACTCTTTCTCGAGC
>DASUTU010000151.1:0-43305 GCA_036374435.1 Actinomycetota bacterium
CCGGCGGCCGGTACGCTCACGCCTTCGGCGGAAGGAGGCACGGATGGAGGTGGCGAGCGCCAGCCGTGGAACGTTCTCTCGAGGTGACGAGGCCCGGTTCACCGGCGAGGTGTGGTTGCGCCGGACGGTGGAGGCCCCCGACGGCACCGACGTCGGGATGGTCCACTTCTCCCCCGGCGCGCGAACGAGGTGGCACCGGCATCCCGGCGGCCAGTTCCTGGTCGGCGTGAGCGGCCGCGGCCGCGTCCGGACCCGCCGCGAGCCGGGGCACGTCCTCGAGCCGGGCGACGTCGTCTACGCCGGCAGCGACGAATGGCACTTCCACGGGGGCGGCCCCGACACCCCGCTCGTGCACGTCGCCGTGAATGGGGGCGGCGCGCCCGAGTGGGGAGAACCGGTCACCGACGAGGAATACGCGGACGGGTTCCCGGCGTGAGCGGCGCCGACGTGCTCCGCCTGCTGCACGTGGCATCGGCCTTCTGGTTCGTCGCCGGCCTGATCGGCCGCGACCTCGTCCTGGCCCGCGCCAGACGGAGCGAGGACCTGCGCCAGGTTCGCGAGCTCCTCGCGGTGTCCGCGCCGTTCGAACGTCTGATGGTGATCCCGGGGTCGGTTGCGGTGCCGGCCTTCGGCCTGCTCACGGGTGGTGGGCGGAGGACCTCACGCCCGCGCTCGCCGCCGCGTTTGGCGATCCCCTGGTGGCGATGGCCCGGTGGTACGAGCTGGCGGTGGTGGCGGTGGTGTTGCTCCTGATGGTCACGAAGCCATTCTGAGCAGCGCATCGAGGACGTCCGTTCCGGGTAGTCACGGATCGGAGGTGATGCGTGCATGGCCACGACCAAGCAGCGGCAGGCCGCGCGTCGCAACGTCAAGAAGGCCGTCTCGGCGGCGAAGCAGAAGCGGACGATCAGCCGGCTGCCGAAGAGCACCCGTCGCGAGCTCGGCAAGCAGGCGGCCGCCGGGCGCCGGCGTGGTGGCAGGGCCGGTCGGGCCCTGGAGGACCGCAACCGGCAGCAGCTCTACGAGACCGCGAAGCGGATGGACATCCCCGGGCGGTCTCGGATGGGCAAGTGGGACCTGATCGAGGCGATCCGCCGGAAACGCTGACGAAGCAGTCGACCGCTTACGGGAACGCGTCGGGACCGCGACCGACGATCCCGGCGACCGACAACCCGTACAGGGTGGCGGCGATGGGTCGAGTTTCGGGCCCCGGCCGCCGACGGCCAACACCCCCGGGCAGCGGGCCGAAGGACCTAGGTCGTACGCTGCGGGGGTGACGCATCGGCTGGTGCTCGACGTGTCGAGCCTGATGTATCGCTCGTTCTTCGCCATGGGCCAGACGGTGGCCTCGCCCGCCGGCCGGCCCGTCGGCGCCGTCTACGGATACCTCGACATGGTGGCCCGGCTCCTCGTGTCGCGGCGGCCGGACGAGGTCGTGCACGCCTACGACCACGAGTGGCGCCCGGTGGCCCGCACGGATCTGTACGCGAGCTACAAGGCGAACCGCCCGCCCGACCCGGACGGGCTCCCCGAGCAGTTCACGATGCTGCGGCAGGTGCTCGACCTGTCGGGCATGGTCCAGGCGCAGACGCGCGGGTGGGAGGCCGAGGACGCGATCGGGGCGGTCTGCGCCGAGGCCGGACCCGAGGATCGGATCGAGATCGTGAGCGGCGACCGCGACCTCATCCAGCTCGTCCGGGACCCCGTGGTCCGCCTCCTGTACACGCTGCGAGGAGTGACCGAGCTCCTGGAGTTCGATGAGGCCACCGTGCTGGAGCGGTACGGTGTGCCGGCGGACCGATACGCAGAGTTCGCCATCTTGCGGGGCGATCCCAGCGACGCGCTCCCCGGCGTTCGCGGCGTCGGCGAGAAGACGGCGCGCGCGATCATCGAGACGTACGCCTCGCTCGACGACGTTCTGTTGGACGCCGCGGCGCCGGGCCCGCGCGACGGCCCGCTCAAGGGCAAACCGGCGCTGCGGGCCAGGCTCACCGAGGCCTCCGACTACATCGCGACGATGCGCCGGCTGGTGCCCGTCAACGCGACGGCGCCGCTGGACCGATGGCGCGGCGAGCGCGACGACGCAGGGCTCGAGGGCCTGGCGGAGGAGCTGGGCCTCCGCGGACCCGTCAAGCGCCTGCGCTCCGCGCTCGACGCCGCTCCCGCGGCCTGAAAGAACGACGCGGCGCTAGCGGATCTGGCCGCGGATCTCTCCGGTCGGGAACGCCTCCGTGTGGACGTTCGCGTACGTGGCGCCGGCCTGGAGGGCCGCCACCAGCTCGTCGAACTCACCGGGTTCGATTCCCTGGTCGGCCGGGCCGACGACGTTGTCGGCCGCGATCGTCCCGGTCACCGTTCCCCCGGCCCCCGGGCAATCGGCCTGGCCGCCCCCTCCGCAGAGGAACGCGATCACGCCGCCGGCGACGCCCTTCTGGCCGAGGTGGATATGGGCGGCCGAGGCGTCACCCGTGAGGTTCGAGTACTCCAGCCGGTACGACAACGAGGCTCCGTCACCGGACAGCTTGGCGGAGAACGACCCCGTTCCCGCGACCGAGAGCGCGGGCACCTCCTGGTACCCGTCGAGCGACGCCTTCAGCCGCTTGCGCTCTCCCCCGGCAGCCGACTGGACGCTCCCCGCCACCAGGGCGATCGCCGACACGCGACCACCGTCGCGATGCGGATCCGCATCGGCATCCTCCTTCCCCTCGGCCTGCGCCGAGCACGTCGGTCCGATCGGCCCGGACCCCGTAGTACGGCTCGCGGCGCGGCCGGGCTTCCGGCAACTTCTGGCGTCCGCCGCCTGCGCCATGGAGCTTCCGCCGCGCGCGTAAGGTGGTCGCCATGCCGCCCCGCCCCGAAGTCCTGGAGGTCGCCGGACGCGAGGTTTCCGTGACCAATCCCGACAAGGTCTTCTTCCCGCGCACCGGTCATACCAAGCTCGATCTGGTCCGGTATTACCTCTCGGTGGCCGACGGCGCGCTGCGGGGCGTGGCCGGGCGGCCCATGGCCCTGAAGCGATACGTGAACGGGGCCGAAGGCGAGTTCTTCTTCCAGAAACGCGCCCCGAGCTCGCGCCCGGATTGGGTCGAGACCGTCGAGCTGGCCTTCCCCTCGGGCCGGACCGCGCACGAGATCGTGGTCGGGGACGCCGCGCAGCTCGTCTGGGTGGTGAACCTGGGATGTATCGACCTGAACCCGCATCCGGTGCGGGCCGACGACCTCGACCATCCCGACGAGCTGAGGGTGGACCTCGACCCGGTCCCCGGCGTCGGATGGGCGCAGATCCGCGACGTCGCGATGGTGACGAAGGAGGCCATGGAGGACCTCGGCCTCACGGGATGGCCGAAGACGTCGGGGTCCCGGGGCATCCACGTGTACGCGCGGATCGAGCGCCGGTGGACGTTCCCGGAGGTCCGCCGGGCCGCCCTCGCGCTCGCCCGCGAGGTGGAGCGCCGGGTGCCGGACCTCGCCACCAGTCGCTGGTGGAAGGAGGAGCGGCACGGCGTCTTCCTGGACTACAACCAGAACGCGAAGGACCGCACGGTGGCGTCCGCGTATTCGGTACGCCCGACCCCCGACGCGCGCGTGTCGGCTCCGCTGTCGTGGGACGAGGTGCCCGAGTGCGCGGCCGAAGACTTCACGATCGAGACGGTCGGGGAGCGCTACGCCTCGGCCGGCGATCCGGCCGAAGGCATCGACGGCGCCGCCGGCTCGCTCGACGCGCTGTTGGAGCTCTCCGAACAGCACGAGTCGGCCGGGTTCACCGACGCCCCGTGGCCGCCGCAATACGCGAAGCAGCCGGGCGAGCCGCGCCGGGTCCAGCCGTCGAAACGCCGGGGCGGCCCGCCACCCCGAGACGGCCTCGTCCCGCCACCCGCCCCGGGCAAGACCGTCGGGCCGACCGGGCGGCGTCGCTCGAAGATGCCGCTCATCGAGATCGCCCGCGCAGCCACGAAGGAGGAGGCGCTGGCCGGCCTGGAGCGCTGGCGGGAGCGCCATGCCGACGTCTGGCCGTACCTGGAGGAGGCCGACGTCCTCGTCGACGCTATGCGAGGGCGCTCGACGACGTGGACCCGGATCCGGCTCAACCTCCGGCACGTGCCCGAGGGCGAGCGCCCGCCCCAGGAGGCCCTCGAGGTCGACTACGACCCGTGGGAAGGGGTCGAGTGGGGCGAGTCCGCTAGCCGAGGAGCGGGCGGCCCATCGACAGGCGGTACTCTTCGTTGAACCAGTAGAGGAACCGGTCCTGTCGCGGATACACGCCCGTCGTGAACGCGCGCGATCCCACGCCGGTTTGCGCCCGCGCGCACACCTCCCAATCCTGCTTCGAGATGAGGTCCCAGAACTCGACCACGGGCTCGGGCTTGA
Source organism: Actinomycetota bacterium (assembly GCA_036374435.1). Classification (GTDB taxonomy): domain Bacteria; phylum Actinomycetota; class UBA4738; order UBA4738; family HRBIN12; genus CALGFI01. The sequence goes on from DASUTU010000151.1 coordinate 4,369, forward strand.
ACGCGTCGGGGTCGTCGATCACCTCGGGGCGGAACAGGTACTCGGAGACCACCTGCGTGTGGCCGGGCCCCTTGGGGAAGCCGAGGTAATACATGACGCAGTCCGGGTGCAGGTTCAACATGAGGTTGGGGAACTCGTAGCTGCCGTAGTACATCGAGTGGTCCTCGGGGGCGAGGTCGGGGAGCTTCGGGAGCTCGGACCGGCCGGTCATGGTGAAGCTCGTCGCGCCCTCCATCATGGCGTTGCCGTCGTCACGCGTCTCTTCGTCCCACACCTCGCCGAACCGGAACAGCGGCACTACCTGGACGAGCTCGGGATGGATCGTCGGGCAGTGCAGACACTCGTTGTAGTTCTCGACCACGATCTTCCAGTTCGCCGCGACCTCGTAGACGATCCGCACGCCGATCCGCAGGTCCTCCATCCGGAACCGCTCGAACGCCGTGATGGTCTCGGCGCCGTCGGTGAGGGCCTCCATCAGCGTGCGCGGTTCGCTCGCCAGGTTGACGAACACGAACCCCGCGTATTCCCCCACCGCGAAGCCGTGGAGCGGATACCGCGAGCGGTCGAAGAGCTCGTCCTCCTTGACGTTCGGGGTGCCGATCAGCCGCCCGCTCAGGTCGTAGGTCCACGCGTGGTAGGGGCACCGGAACGCCTTTCGCGCGTTGCCCTTCGCCTCGTCGTCGAGGAACTTCGTCCCCCGGTGGGCGCAGACGTTGTAGAAGCCGTTCAGCTCGCCCTCCGGGCCGCGGACCAGGAAGATCGACTCTCCGGCCAGGTCCTTCACCACGTAGTCGCCGGGATTCGCCACCTCTTCGGCGCGCCCGATCGCCACCCAGTCGCCCCACCAGATGCGCTCGCGCTCCTCGTCGTAGACCTCGGGGCTGGTGTAGTCGTGGCCGGCAAGGGTCGGCCGGGGACGCCAGTCGCGCTCGTCGTACCGAAGCTGGGTGTGGGATCGCTGCATCTGCATGGGCGGGCTCCTCCTGGGTTGAACCGCCGTTCAAACTCACCGCGAGCATACGTCAGGGGGCCCGGCGAAGGAAGAGCAGGACCGCCGCGGTCAGAAGTTCAGCAGGCGGCTTCGTTGGATCGACTGGATCGCGATGCGGACGAAGACGTCGCGCAGGTCGGTGCCCGCGGCCTCACAGAAGTAGTAGTCCCCGTCGCGGTTCTCGTTGATGCCGCAGCTGTTGGGGGGTCGTCCGACGACGGCGGCCCACCGTATTCGCCCGACACCGCGGGATGTCGAAGGAGCGCGCCGCGCGCATCGCCAACTCGCCCGGCGCCTCCAAACGCGGCGGGAAGAAGTCCGGGTCGTAGAGCTCGTAGAAGCCCTCGACGCGGACGGCTGACCACACGATTCGTGCACATCCCACGGGGCCGGTAATCTCCGGGGGCCCGCTCGGGCGGGCGCCCAAGGATGACGCGATTCGTTCGCTCCGCCGTCTGGCTCCGCGCGACCGCGCTCGCGGCCGTCGTCGCGATGTTGGCGGCGGGCTGTACCGCCGATAACGAGGTCGCCGGCCCCGCGGCCCCGGCCGAGCCCACCACGGGAGGCCCTTCTCCCGAGCCGTCTCCTTCGCCTCCACGCCCCGCGTTCGAACTCGTGGTGGACGTCCGGGACCTCCGCGGCGAAGGCGTGAACGGTCCGATCCGACCGAAGCGGCTGCGCGGGTCCGCGGCCGCCGTGGCCGAGACCATCACGGAGCTGTATTCGATCGGCTTCGTGGACCCGGCGGCCTGGGGCGGTGGCTCCTTCCCGGCCCTCGGCAGGTTGTTCTCGGCGTCCGCCCGACCTGCCGACGGTCGTCCCGTCCGGTCCCTGACGCTCGGGCGGGCGGCGCGAGAGCTGGAGGCGGTGAAACCGCGGCGCGCGACCGTGGACCTGCGGTTCCTGGCCGACGCGAAGGACCGGCCCATCGTCGCGGTGGCGACGGTGCGGTTCGACGGGGTGGGGTTCTCCACGGACGGGCGGCGCCCGATCCGCCACGACGGTCGCTTCACGTTGCGGCGCCTCAACGGACGGTGGCGGATCGTCTCCTACGACGTCCGCGCCCGGGCCGTGGGCGAGAAGACGACCGGCTCCTTCGTCCCCGGACTCCCGGCCCGGGGACCGATGTTCGTGCTCGTCATCGGGAGCGACGCCCGGCCCGGCCAGTCCGTGAGCGCCACCCGCGCCGACGCCATCCACATCGTGGGCGTGAACCCCCGGAAGGGCCGAGCCTCGGTGCTGGGCATCCCGCGGGACTCGTGGGTCCCGATCCCGGGCGGCGGGACGGACAAGATCAACGCGGCCCTGGCCCGCGGCGGCCCCGATCTCATGGTGCAGACCGTGGAGCGCCTGACCGGCATCTCCTTCGACGCGTACGTCCTGACGGGGTTCCAGGGCTTCCAGGACATCGTGGCGGCGATCGGGGGCGTGGACATCGTCCTGCCCTTCCCGGTCCGCGACCGGTGGGCCCACGCCCGGCTGGACAAGGGAAAGACCCACCTGACGGCCCGGCAGGCGCTGGCGTTCGCGCGGGCGAGACACGCGCTGGCCGACGGCGACTTCGGCCGCTCCCGGAACCAGGGGCGGTTCCTCGTCGCCGCGCTGGCGACGCTCCGGACCAGCTTCGCGACCCGCGGCGGGGCGGCCCTGATCCCCTGGGCCGCCGCCGGCGCCCGGAACCTGCGAACCGACCTCACCGTGTCCGACATCTTCGACCTGCTCCTTGCGGCTCCGGCCTTCGACCCGGACCGGGTGCGCACCGACGTGGTCCCCGGGCGAGTCGGATCCGCCGGTGGCCGCAGCGTGGTCTTCCTGAGCAGCGCCGCCCAGGCCCGGTTCCGCGACCTGGCCCGGGACGGCCTGCTCGGCACCTGAAGGCGGACGCCGGTTCTCGCCGATCCGGCCCGTCCGTTCGGCCGGTAGGCTCGTTCGCAGAGGCCCATGCCGCGCATCCTCGCCGTTGCCGACGAACCCACGCCCGGGCTGCCCGATCTCCTCGATGCCCGACCCGACGTCATCCTGTCCTGCGGCGACCTTCCGTGGGACGACCTCGAGCGGATGGTCGACCTCGTCAACGCACCGCTGCTGTTCGTCCCCGGGAACCACGACCCCGCGCTCACCGCGAAGGCCGCACCGTTGTGGCCAACGTCGATCGCCATCCGCGACCTCGAGGACCCGCCGGGGCCTCGAGGCTGCACCAACGTCGACGGCCGGATCGAGGACGCGGGCGGGCTGCGGATCGCCGGGCTCGGCGGCTCGATCCGGTACCGGCCCGGACCGCACCAGTACACGCAGGCGCAGATGGCTCGACGGGCCCGGAAGCTCGCCCGGGCCGCGCGCCGAAAACGGCGCCGGGACGGTCGAGCCGTGGACGTCGTGATCAGCCACTCGCCGCCGAAGGGGCTCGGGGACGAGGACGACGCCGCCCACGAGGGGTTCGAGGCGCTCCACACGCTCGTGGCCCGCCTCCGGCCGGCCCTCCTGCTGCACGGGCACATCCACCCGTACGGGTTCCCGAAACCGGATCGTCACCTCGGCGACACGCAGGTGATCAATGTCGTGCCGTTCATGGTGATAGACCTGGAGACGTGAACGGATTCACCGTGACGAGCACGAAGGACCTCGGACCGTGAGCGAGATCCCACCGTTCAGTCCGTCGAGCTGGAGGAAGGCCAGGCGCCGCGAGGCCTACCGGCGCCTGGCCGGGATCGCGGGACGGAACCGATCCCGTCCCCTGCTCTCGTTGGACGAGGTTTCGCATCGCCTGCGCGCGCTCGAGCAGACGTACGCCGGGATCCGCCCCATCCCGGTGGCCGACGTGGTCGGCACGGTCGGCCGCGTCGACGACTTCGACCGGGACTTCCTCCCCAAACGGTCGAAGATCCAGCAGCGGTGGGAGAACGTCGAGGGGTCCTACCCGGAGGGAGACTTCCCCCCGATCGTCGTGTACGAGATCGACGGCCGGTACTTCGTGGTGGACGGCCACCACCGCGTGGCCATCGCCCGGCAGCGCGGCGTCGAGATGATCGACGCGGAGATCACGCAGCTGCGGGCGAGCGACGGGCTCCCTGCGGACGCGGACCTCGGGTCGATCATCATGCTCGAGCAACACCGACGGTTCATGGAGGAGTCGGGCCTGGCCGTCGCCCGTCCCGAGGCGTCCATCGAGTTCAGTCGCCCGCAGGGATACATCGAGCTGCTCGAGCACATCAAGATCCACGGGTTCCACCTGATGATGGAGCGTCAGCGCACCATGGAAGAGGTCGCGAGCGACTGGTTCGACCGCGTGTACCTGCCCACGGTCGAGGCCATCCACCGGGAGGGACTGCCCGCCCTGCTGCCGAGGGCGACCGACGCCGACCTGTTCCTGTGGGTCGGCCAGCGGCGGCGAGAGCTGTTCCCCGAACGTACGGACGACCTCGACATCGAAGGCGCGGTCCGGGCGGCGCGCGACAGCGCGCCGAGATCCCGTCGCGGCGCTCGGCGCCGGTGACGTCGGCGCCCGCGCCCGGGCCGCTCGCCCTGGTCGGCGGCGACGAGCTGCGCCCCGGCAACGAGCCCCAGGACCGGCTCCTGCTGGAGGCCGCGGGGCCCGGGCCGGCGTACGTGCTCGCCACCGCGGCGGCGCGCCAGCGACCCGAGCTTGCGGTGGCGAACGCCCGCGAGTGGTTCGGCGCGCTCGGTCTCGAGATCGAGGAGCTCCCGGCCACCCGCCGCGCCCACGTCACCTCGGCGGAGGCGGCCGACCGTGCCCGGGCCGGCCGGTTCTTCTACCTGGTCGGCGGCGATCCGGGGCTGGTGCCCCGAACGCTCTCCGAGACGCCCGTGTGGGAGGCGATCGTGGCCGCCTGGTCGGCCGGCGCGGCGCTGGCGGGATCGTCGGCCGGAGCGATGGCGCTCGCGGAGTGGACCCTGGTCCGCGAGCGCGTTCCGGGCGACGACCGACGACGATTCGCGCCGGCGCTCGGGCTGGTCCCGGGGGTGGCGGTCCTCCCGCACTTCGAGACGTTCGGCCACCGGTGGGTGGCGAGCGCGTCCGAGCGGACCGGCGTGGTGCTCCTCGGGCTCGACGAGCGCACCGCGGCGGTGTGGAAGGACGGCCGATGGACGGCCCTCGGCGCCGGCGGCGTCACGACCATCGTCGACGGGGAGCGACGCCGAGTCGATGCAGGGTCGCCGATCGCCGGTCTGGCTGCACCGGTCACGCCCGCGTCCTCGCGGGCGTGACGACGCGCCGCCCACCCGACAGGATAACGGCATGACCGCCCGCGTGTGGAACTTCTCGCCCGGCCCGGCCACGTTGCCGGAGTCGGTCTTGGAGCGGGCGCGGGAACGCCTGGCGGAGCTCCCCGGCGTCGGCGCCTCCGTCGTCGAGATCAGCCATCGCTCGGCGGCCTTCGAGGACGTCGTCCAGGAGGCCGAGCGCAACCTCCGCGACCTGCTGAACGTCCCCGAGAGCCACCACGTCCTGTTCCTTCAGGGCGGCGCGTCGCTCCAGTTCTCGATGGCGCCGATGAACCTGCTCCGCGGCAGCTCCGCACCCGCGGCGTACGTCGTGACCGGCACGTGGGGGGCGAAGGCGCTCGCGGAAGCGCGCAAGGAGGGCCGGGTCGACGTGGCCTGGGACGGTCGCGACCGCGGGTACACGGAGGTGCCGGACCTCCGGGCGCTCGAGCTCCCGGGGACCGCCTCCTATCTGCACGTCTCCTCCAACGAGACGATCCAGGGCGTGCAGTTCGGCGAGGGCTTCGAGCCGGCCTCGGGGCCTGCGCTCGTGTGCGACGCCTCCAGCGACTTCCTGTCGCGACCGTTGCCGATCGACCGGTACGGGCTCCTGTACGCGGGGGCGCAGAAGAACGCCGGCCCCGCCGGGGTGACCGTCGTGCTGCTCCACGACGACCTCCTCGAGCGGATCCCCGACGGGTTGCCCTCGATGCTCGACTACCGGACCCACGTCGAGAACCGGTCCCTGTACAACACGCCGCCGGTGTTCGCGATCGACCTGCTGATGCTCGTCACGCGCTGGCTCCGGGACGAGATCGGCGGGCTCGACAAGATGCACGAACGCAACCGCGAGAAAGCGGCGTTGCTATACGACGGGATCGACGCGAGCGAAGGCTTCTACCGAGGGCATGCCTCGCCCCCGGCCCGCTCCCTGATGAACGTCACGTTCCGGCTCGCCACCCCGGAGCTCGAGTCCCGGTTCGTGGCCGAGGCGCGGGACGAAGGCCTGGTCGAGCTCACGGGGCACCGCACCGTCGGCGGGATCCGGGCATCGATCTACAACGCCATGCCGGCGGAGGGCGTTCGGGCCCTGCGCGAGTTCATGGACGACTTCGCGGACCGAGCCGGCTGAGCCCTGCTCAGACGCGGATCACCGGACAGGTGAGCGTTCGCGTCACTCCGGCGATCGCCTGGATGCCGTCGATGATCGCCCCAAGAGCCTCCATCGTGTCCGCCTCGACCCGGGCGATGACGTCGTAAGGACCGGTCACGACCTGGGCGAGCTGCACACCCGGCACCCTGACCATCTCCTCGCCGACGTGGCGCCCCACGGCCACGTCGACCTGCACGAGCACGAAGGCCTCGACCACGGTGCGTCCTTTCGGCGGATTCGTCGACGGATTCGCAACCCGCCGATCGTGCCCGCGAACCGTCTCCGCGGACAGGGCCCTTCGACTCGCGCCCGCCGGTGCTTCAGGTCCCGGGCAGGAGCACGGCTGTGCCGGCCCGCCCGGAGCGGGCGGCGTCCAGGGCATCCTGGGCTCGTTCCAGCGGGAACGGCGTCGTGGCCGTGGAAAGGCCGAGCTCGGCGGCGACCAGGAGGAACTCGGCGCCGTCGCGGCGGGTCAGGTTCGCAACCGAAACGAGCCGCCGCTCCCGCCACAACAGCTCGTAGGGGAACGACGGGATGTCGGACATGTGGATCTCGGCGCAGACGACGTTCCCGCCGGGGGCGACGGACGCGAGCGCCATCGGCACGAGCTCGCCCACCGAGGCGAACAGGATGGCCGCCTCGAGCGGCTCGGGGGCCGGGTCGGTCGAGTCGCCCGCCCACTCGCAGCCGAGGTCGATCGCCTCGGCCTGGGTCGCCCGGTCGCCCGGGCGCGTGAAGGCGAAGACGCGGCTGCCGCGTGCCCGGGCCACCTGGGCGACCAAACGCGCGGAGTTGCCGAACCCGTAGAGCCCGAGAGTTCGCGCCTCTCCAGCAATCCGGAGCGCCCGGTATCCGATCAGCCCGGCGCACAGCAGCGGTGCGGCGTCGAGGTCGTCGAACCGCTCGGGCACGGGCAGGCAGTACCGGGCGTCGGCGACGGCGAGCTCCGCGTAGCCCCCGTCGATCTGGTAGCCCGTGAATCGCGCCTGGGGGCAGAGGTTCTCCCGGTCCGTCGTGCAATACCAGCACGTCCCGTCGGTCCACCCGAGCCACGGGACGCCGACGCGATCCCCCACCGCCGGCCCGCTCACCCCGGGGCCCACGGCGTCCACCATCCCCACGATCTGGTGCCCGAGGATCAGCGGGAAGGCCGCGTCGGGAAGCTCGCCGTCCACGATGTGGAGGTCGGTCCGGCAGACGCCGCAGGCGCGCACGCGGACCCGCACCTGCCCCGGTCCCGGCTCGGGATCCGGCAGCTCGGCCGGTCGCAGGAGGCGACCGGGACCGTCGAGCACCATCGCGCGCACGACGGCAGTATGCGACCCGACGTCAGCGCGTTCCGGCCAGGCCCTCCACGAGGCGCCGCCCCTCGCCGTCGAGCGCCGGAAGGTTCCCGGCCTCGGCGTTGGATCGAGCGTGGTCGGGGGACGAGGTCGCGGGGATCGCCACGTGCACCCGCGAGTCCGACAACGTCCAGGCCAGCAGGGCCTGGGCCCAGCTCGCCAGGCCGAGCTCGCGCAGCGGGCCGGGATCGGAGGGCGCTCGGCGCAGCAGCGCCCCCTCGGCGAACGGCCGCATCGCGATCACGCCGAGCCCGAGCTCCTCGGCCAGCGGCAACACGTCGCGCTCGGCCGCGCGCTCGATGGGGTTGTAGGGCACCTGGACGCAGCGCACGCGGCCGGTCCGCATGACCTCCACGAGTTCCGGGAACCGGGATTGGTCCCAGTGCGTGGCACCGAGCATCCCGATGCGGCCTCCTTCGACCTCGGGCTCCAGCCACGCGAGGTGCTCGCGCCACGCCACGAGGTTGTGCACCTGCTCGATCTCGACCCGTCCGCCGAACAGCTCGAGCTGGCGGGCGAGCTGTTCGCGCCCCTCCTCCGGTGACCGGGTCCAGATCTTCGTCGCCACGATCGCCGACTCCCGCAGCCCCGAGCGCTCCAGGACCCGCCCGAGGACTGCTTCGGAACGCCCGTACATCGGCGAGGTGTCGACGAGCCGGCTGCCGGCGGCGAAGGCCGATTCCACCACCGCCCGGGGACCGTCCTGTCGCGACCCCGAGACGTCGAACACGTTCCACGTGCCGAGCCCGATCACCGGGACCTCGAGACCCGTACGGCCGAACGGACGCCGCTGCATCTCGGGACGCGTACGCGGGGCCGCGGGCTCCGGCGCGGTCACTCGTCCGAGGCGCCGTGCTCGCGCAGGTAGCGCTCCAGCTCGGCGGCGAGCTCCTCGCCGGACAGGATGTCGGAGGGGTCGCCCCCGCCCATCAGCCCCTGCTCCGCCGCCTCCTCGAGCCGCTTGACGTAGTCGCCGAGGTTGCCGTCGGCCCGAATGGCCTCGTCGACCTCCCGCTCCCACGTCCGGGAGGCGAGCTCCACGTCGGCGGCGTCGATGTCGAGCTCGAGCAGGTCCCGGAGCCGCTCCATCAACGCCAGCGCAACCTTCGGGTTCGCGGTCTGCGGCAGGTAGTGGGGGGAGGCCGCCCACAACGAGACGGCGGCCAGGCCGGCCCGCGACGCGAGGTCGTTCAACACGCCGACGATGCCGGTCGGGCCCTCGTACCGCGCCGGCATCATGCCGGGCCGAGCGGCCCACGTGGGGTCGGCCGAGGCCGCGCTGACCGGAGCGGGCATGGTGTGCGGCACATCCGCCAGGAACGCCCCGAGGGTGACGAGCACGGAGGCGCCGGCGTCGGAGCACACGCGCAGGATCTGCTCGCAGTAGGTGCGCCACCGGACGTTCGGCTCGACGCCGAGGAAGACCACGACGTCCCGGCCGCCGACGCGGGCCCACCAGAAGTCGTTGGACGGCCAGTCGATCCGGCGGGTTTCGCCGTCCACGAGCCGCACGGTCGGCCGGTGGACCTGGAAGTCGTAGAACTCCTCCGGATCGATGGAGGCGAAACGCCGGGCACCCCACTGGTCGCGTAGGTCGCGGGCGGTCACGGTGGCCCCTTCCCCGCCGTCGTTCCATCCGCCGAACGCGCAGATCACGACGGGATGCGTCAGCTCGGGACGGGCGCGGTATTCGACGAAGCTCACCGACACAGTGTCCGGTGGGGGGCGCCGGCTGTCACTCGGCCGGGGCTCCGCCCGGGCTCGCGCCTTCCGATCCCTCCAGCCACTCCCAGCGCCGCATGATCGGGCACGTGAGCGTTCGGGTGATGCCGCCGATCTCCGACATCGGGCGAAGCACGCGCTTCCCGAGCTCGTCGATGCTGTCGGCCTCGACCCGGACGACGATGTCGTGTGGCCCGGTGACAACGCTCACGGCGCTCACGCCCGGGAGGTCGGCCACGCGCCTGGCCACCGTGGCGTCGGTCCCGGCCTGGACCTGAAGCAGGATGAAGGCCTCCATCCGACCACCGTACTCCTTTGGTCAAGGTCGAGGCGGCTCGTAGTGGAAGGCCACGGCCCCGGTGCGTCCGCGGCCGCAGCCCGTCGCCGGAGGGTGTTCCCCGCGTAACCCTGAGCCGCGTCGGTCGTTCGACCCCATGAGCTTGTGAGGGGCCGGGCGGGGGCGGAGGATACCGTCGCCTCGACCCGCCCGGGGCGCGAGTGAGGGGATCGGATCGGCCAGTGAACGTTCATCGGACACCGGTGTCCACCTTGCCGCCTCCGCCGTTCCCGCCTCCCCCGTTCCCACCTCCCCCGCCGGCGCCGCGACGACCGTACGGGCGACGGGTCCGAGCCGTGCTCGTCGCGCTGGCCACCATCCTGCCCATCGTCGCGGTCCCGGCGGCGCTGGCCGATCCGTCCTCCGCCGTGCTCGCCTCGTCGGCGCCGGCGACGAGCTACGGACGGCCCGTGACCTTTTCCGTCACCGCGACGGGGTCCCCCGTGTGCGTGGGCGGCCGGTCGGTCGAGCTGCAATGGCGGGCGACCGGCACCTCGGCGTTCGCCGCCGTGGCCCAGGCCGCCACCGACCCCGCCGGGGTCGTGTCGTTCGCCCACGCCCCGGCCCATACCGGCCGGTTCCGAGCGGTGCTCGCCGAGGCGGGGAGCTGCACCGAGGCCGTCTCGAACGAGGTGGCGGTCCGTGTTCGGGTGCTCGTCGAGATCTCTCCGGCGACGGCCACGGCGGCGGCCGGGTCGTGCGTGGACGTGACCGTCGTGGTCTCCCCGCCCAAACCCGGGCACGACGTCGAGCTCCAGCGGCGCCTCGACGGAGCGTGGACGAGCGTCGAGACGAACCCGCTCAACGGCGACAGCCGGGGACGCGCGGCGGCGTGTGTGGGGTGGGAGGACCGCGGGACGGTCCGCTTCCGGGTGCGTTGGCCCTCGCAGGATGCGCTCAACGCCACGGGGTGGAGCGCCCGGCTCCCCGTCGAGGTCGAGAGGCCGGCCTGGGCGCGGGAGATCGACAAAGCGATCGGGCGCCGCACGGTCTCGGTCTCGGTGTCCGAGGACGGCAGTTTCCTGTACCGGGCGGCCGACGAGACCCCGAGGACGCCCGCGTCCAACGAGAAGCTGTTGCTCGCGATGGCCTCGCTCGACACGTTCGGGCCCGCGTACCGGATCGTGACCCGGGCGGCCGCCGCCACCTTCTCCGACGGCGTGGTGCGGGGCGACCTGTGGATCCTCGGGAGGGGCGACCCGATCGTCGGGCGCGCCGCGATGGGGAGGCTCGCCGACGCCCTCGTGGCGGCGGGACTGAGACGGGTCGCCGGGCGGGTGATGGGAAGCACCGCGTATTTCGACCGCGACTGGAACGCCCCTGGGTGGAACGGGGTGGCCCGGCGATACGTGAATCGCCCGACCGCCTTGACCTTCGAGGGCAACGGCGCCGCGAACCCCGAGCGCGAGGCGGCGACCGCGCTGTCCCGGCAGCTCGAGCGCCGGGGCGTCCGCGTGACGAAGGCGCCCGGATCGGGCCGTCACCCAAACGGGGTGAACGCGATCGCCTCGATCGAGTCCAAGCCGATGCGGGTCCTCCTCGCCCGGATGTTGCGCCCCTCGTGGAACTTCGCCGCCGAGGTGCTGGGGAAGGGCCTGGGGGCCGAGGTCCGGGGCGCCCCCGGCACGATCGCCAAAGGCGCCTCGACGATCCAGGCCTGGGTGGCGGAGCGGGGGGCGAGCTTCTCCCTGTTCGACAGCTCCGGGCTGTCCTACTCGAACCGGGTGACGGCCGCCGGCATCGTCGAGCTGCTCACTCAAGCGGAGGACGAGGTGTGGGGCCGGGCGCTCCGCCGGGCCCTGCCGACGGGCGGCCAGGGAACCCTCGAGCGGCGGCTCAGGGCAACCCCGGTCCGGGCGAAGACGGGGTCCCTGTCGAGGGTCTCCACGTTGTCCGGCTGGGTCTTCTCGGCCAGCCGGGGGAGCTGGATCGAGTTCTCGATCCTGTGCGCGGGCCTGTCGAAGTCCACGGCGGTCACGATCGAGGATCGGATCGTCCGGATCCTGCACTCGGCGCCTCTGTAAACGGCCGATTGCCCTCCGACACGGTTAATCCGGTCCCCTGGACGGCCGATGCTCAGGGAGAGATGGACGCCGACGTCCACGCGCCCAGCCACGACTCCTTGCTGGCCCGGATCCTCGATCGGAGCCGCGTCGGCATCGTCGTGGCGCGCCTCGGGGACGGCGTGGTCGTCGACGTCAATCGGAGCTTCGCCGAGCTCCTAGGCCGGAACGCGCAGGAGCTCGTCGGGTCGGACGTGGACGACCTCGGTCTGTGGGGCGACCTGGGGCCGGCCGGCGCCCGGGAGGGCCTGCTCGACCGCGGCGTGATCGACGGCTACCGGACCACGATCACCATGGACCAGGGCCACCCGGACGTCCAGGTCTGGGTCGAGCTCGTCACGACCGACGAGCCCTACCTCGTGGTGCGCGCGGCCAGCCTGGACGCCTGGGTGGGCACGGCCACCCGCTACCACGAGCTCCGGGAGACCGAGCTCAAGTACCAGGCGCTCGTGGAGCAGGTCCCCGCGATCATCTACACGGAGATTCCGCGCACCGACGGTGTGCCGGGCAGCCGGGACGACTACATGAGCCCGCAGACCACCCGCATCCTCGGCTACACGCCCGACGACTGGCTGTTCGACCCCGAGCTGTGGTCGAAGATCCTGCACCCCGACGACCGCGAGACCGTGCTGGCAGAGGACGTGCGGAGCGACGAGACGGGCGATCGGTTCTTGATGGAGTACCGCCTGATCGCCAGAGACGGACGGGTGGTGTGGATCCGGGACGAGGCCGTTCGGCTCGAGGACCCGGTCAGCGGCGCCCACGTCTGGCAGGGCATGCTCCTGGACATCACCGACGAGGTCGAAGCGAGAAGGAAGGGCCAGGAGGCCGAGGCCAGGTACCAGAACCTCGTCGAGCAGATCCCGGCCGTCGTGTACCTGGGCGAATTCGGCGACCAAGGGGACTGGCTCTACATCAGCCCGCAGATCAAACGCGTCATGGGCTATACGCCACGGGAGTGGCTCGACCACCCGGGTCCCTTGGGGGCGTTCGTGCACCCCGAGGACGTCGCGGTGGTACGCGAGGCCGAGGAGCTGTCCTACGCCACCGGACGCCCGTTCCGGGCCGAGTACCGGATGCGCCGTCGCGACGGCCGGTGGATCTGGATCCTCGACGAGGCGTCCGCCGTTCCCGACGCGGACGGCAAACCCCGGTACCTCCAGGGCCTGCTGCACGACATCACCGAACGCAAGGAGGCCGAGCAGCGACTGGTGGCCCTGGACCGCCTGAAGAACACGCTCCTCCACACGCTGTCGCACGACCTCAAGGAGCCCCTCACCGCGATCCTGGGCGCGGCCAGCACGATCGAGCGCCTCGACCTCCAGCTCGACCCCACCGAACGCGCGCACCTGCTGCAGACCATGATCAACCGGACAAAGGGTATGAACGTGTTGCTCACCGACCTGCTGGACCTGGACCGGCTCGACCGCGGGATCGTCGAACCCCGCCGGTTCCCCGTGGACCTGGCCGAGCTCGTCCGGCAGCTCCTGGCCAAGACGGAGGTCCTCCACGGCCGTCCCGTGGAGGTCAAGGCCGAGCGCGCGATGGTCAACGTCGACGGGCCCAAGGTCGAACGGATGGTCGAGAACCTGCTCTCGAACGCCGCCCGCCACACCCCCGCCGAGTCCAGGATCTGGGTCCGCGTGTGGGGCGGCAAGGCCGGGGCCACCATCGCCGTCGAAGACGACGGTCCGGGCATCCCCGACCCGCTGAAAGAGGGGATCTTCGAGCCCTTCGAACGCGGGCCCGACACCTCCACGCCGGGGAGTGGTATCGGGCTCTCGCTGGTGGCCAGGTTCGCCGAGCTCCACCACGGGCTGGCCTGGGTGGAGGACCGCGAAGGCGGCGGGGCCTCGTTCCGCATCTTCCTTCCGGCCGACGCCGTCTAGCGACCGAGCGCCTCCTCGATCTGGCGTGCGGCGCCGACCACCGCGGACGCATACCGGCGCGCCGCGGTCTTCCCGAACCTCGTGGCCGGGCCCGAGAGCGACACGGCGGCGAGCACGAGGTCGTACGGCCCCAGGATCGGTGCGCTGACCGAGGCCACGCCGGCCTGCCGTTCGCCGGAGCTGGCCGCCCATCCGCGGGCCCTCGCCAGCTCGACGTCGCGGGCGAACCGCTCCGGGTCCGAGGCCCGGCGGACGTGACGGTCTCGGTCCGGCGCGGACACGAGCAGCACCTTGGCGGCCGACCCCGCAGACAGCGGGAGGGCCGCACCGACGGGCACGATCGTCCGGAGCTCATGCATGGACTCCACGGCGTCGATGCAGACGCGCGCGTCGCCGAGGCGCGTGAACAACTGCGCGCTCTCGCCGGTGGCCCGCACCAACCGCTCGAGCACGGGATGCGCCACCACGGGCAGCGGGAGCTCTCGCATGGCCTCGTTGGCCAGCCGGAGGAGCCGCGGGCCCAACCGGTAGCCGAGCTCGGGAAGGTGGGCCAGGAACCCGTGGTGCTCGAGGGCCCGCACCAGCCGGTGGACCGTGGCGCGCGGGAGCCCGGTGGCCCGCACGATCGCGGTGAACCGGTGCGCTCCGGCCTCGACCGCGCCGAGCACCTCGACGGCCCGGTCGAGCGTGCCGATGCCGGATCCTGCGGGAGGGTGCGGGTCGCTCATGCGTTTCACGTCATGGTACTCGGTTCCGCATAACGGAACTCGACTGGACGACGGCCCCTCCGGGCTGGCACGATCCCGCCGATGACCCCGCGCACGTTGACGGAGAAGATCTGGGAGCGCCACGTCGTCCATCAGGACGAGGGCAAACCCGACCTTCTGTACGTGGACCTCCACCTCGTGCACGAGGTGACGAGCCCCCAGGCGTTCGACGGGCTGCGGATGAACGGGCGGGCGGTGCGCCGTCCCGACCTGACCGTGGCCACGATGGATCACAACGTGCCCACCGCCCCGGGCCCGCAGGACCCCGTCAGCGTCCGGCAGATGGAGGCGCTCGTCCGCAACTGCGAGGAGTTCGGCATCACGTTGTTCCCGACCGGACACCTCGGCCAGGGCATCGTGCACGTCATCGGGCCGCAGATGGGGCTGACCCAGCCGGGACTGGTGATCGTGTGCGGGGACTCGCACACCTCCACCCACGGAGCGTTCGGAGCGCTCGCGTTCGGCATCGGCACGAGCGAGGTCGAACACGTGCTGGCCACGCAGACGTTGCCGCAGAAGCGGCCCGGGACCATGGCGATCACGGTCGAGGGCGACCTGCCGGCCGGCGCCTCGGCCAAAGACGTGATCCTGGGGATCATCGCCCGGATCGGCACCGGGGGCGGGGTCGGCCACGTCGTCGAATACCGGGGCAGCGCGATCCGCTCCCTCTCGATGGAGGGGCGGATGACCGTCTGCAACATGTCGATCGAGGCCGGGGCCCGTGCCGGCCTCGTCGCGCCCGACGACACCACCTTCACCTGGCTCGAGGGGCGGCCGCACGCGCCCGGCGGCCGGGCGTGGGAGGAGGCGCTGGAGGACTGGCGGTCGCTGCCGACCGACGAGGGCGCTGCGTTCGACCGCGAGGTGGTCATCGACGCGGCCGAGCTGCGGCCCCACGTCTCGTGGGGCACGAACCCGGCGCAGACCGTCACGATCGACGACGTCGTCCCCGAGCCGGCCGACGAGACCGCCGAACGCGCGCTGGCCTACATGGGGCTGTCTCCGGGGATCGCCATCCGCGACATCCGGCCCGACACGATCTTCATCGGCTCGTGCACGAACTCCCGGCTCTCCGACCTGCGAGAGGCGGCCCAGATCCTGCGTGGCCGCACGGTGGCCTCCGGCCTGCGGGCGATGGTGGTGCCGGGCTCGATGCTCGTGAAGCGCCAGGCCGAGGAGGAAGGGCTCGACGCCGTGTTCCTTGAGGCCGGGTTCGAGTGGCGCGACGCCGGGTGCTCGATGTGCCTCGGCATGAACCCCGATCAGCTCGCACCCGGCGAACGCAGCGCCAGCACCTCGAACCGCAACTTCGAGGGCCGGCAGGGCAAAGGGGGCCGAACGCACCTGGTCAGCCCGGCCGTGGCCGCCGCCACGGCCGTGGCCGGGCACTTCGCGACGCCGGAGGACCTGGACCGATGAGGGCGTTCTCGTCGCACACCGGCCGCGCCGCGCCGCTGGACCGCGCCGACGTGGACACCGACCAGATCATCCCCGCCGAGTACCTCAAGCGGATCGAACGGACGGGCTTCGGACCGTTCCTGTTCGCCGAGTGGCGCAGGGACCCGGACTTCGTCCTGAACCGCCCCGAGTACCACGGCGCCTCGATCCTGGTTACCGGCCCGAACTTCGGCTGCGGCTCGAGCCGCGAGCATGCCGTGTGGGCGCTCCAAGACGCGGGGTTCCGCAGCGTGATCGCCCCGAGCTTCGCCGACATCTTCCGCAACAACTGCTGCCAGATCGGCATCGTGCCGGTCGAGCTCCCGCTCGAGTCGGTCCGAGCCCTCATGGACGCCGTGACCGACGACCCCACCACGGAGATCGTGGTGGACCTCGAAGGGCTCCGCGTCACGGCCCCCGCCGTGAACGAGTCGTTCGACATCGACCCGTACACGCGATGGCGGCTGCTCGAGGGCCTGGACGACGTCGCACTCACGCTGAAGCAGGACGAGCGGATCGCCGCCTACGAAGCCACGCGCCCAGCACGGCTGCCCGCGCTGGGCTGACCTAGAGCTCGACGCGGTAGCGGACGGTTGGGCGCATCTCGCAGTCCACGCGCTCCGTCGTGACGGTGCCGTCGGGTTTCCAGCCGGCGACCTCGTAGAAGCGGCGAGCCTGCTGGTTGGTCTCGAGCACCCATAGCGTCGCCGAGGTGAACCCCCGTCCGCGGAGGTCGCCCACGGCGTGCTCGAACAGCGTCCGGCCGACGCCGGTCCCGACGCGCTCCGGCTCCAGGTAGATCGCGTAGACCTCGCCCGTTTTCGGGTCGGCGTCCGCGTCCTGGCTGGGGCCGGTCACGGCGAACGCCACCGGGCGCCCACCCTCCTCGGCCAGCCAGGTGCGCCATTCCGGCATCGGCGACTCGAGGGTTTGCCGGTGCTGCTCGAGGCGGTCATCCACCGTCAGCTCGTCGAGGTAGTCGTCCGTGAGCTGGCCGCGGTACGCCGCCTGCCAGGAGCGGACGTGGATCTCGGCGATCGCGGCCGCGTCTTTCGGTTCGGCCTCGCGGATCCGCATGCGCCCAGGCTACGCGCCCGGCGCCGCGGCGTCCTCGGCCTCCCGAGGGTGGAGCAGGCCGTAGAGATAGCCGTCGACGAGCGCCTCCCAGGAGGCCTCGATGATGTTCTCCGAGACCCCCACGGTGGTCCACTCGCGCTGGCCGTTCGACGTGTCGATCAACACCCGCACCACCGCGCCGGTGCCGTGCGTCTCGTCGAGCACTCGGACGCGGAAGTCCTCGAGCACGATGTGCTCGAGCTCGGGGTACTCGTTCGCGAGCGCCTTCCGCAGCGCGTTGTCGAGCGCCCCAACCGGGCCCTGGCCCTCAGCGCTTTCGATGTGGCGGGTACCGTTGGTCCGAACCTTCACCGTGGCCTCGGCCAGCGGCGGCTCGCCGTCGCCGACCCGCTCCTCCACGTGCACGCGGTAGCTCTCGATCTGGAAGAAGGGCTGCGCCCAGCCGTTCACGCGCCGCATGAGGAGCTCGAGCGAGGCATCGGCCACCTCGAACGTGTAGCCGCCCGCCTCGCGGTCCTTGAGCTCGGCGAGCAGCTTCGGCACGGCCTCGTCCGGGAGATCCACGCTGAACTCCGTGGCCTTCATCCTCAGGGTGGCGGCGCCGCCGAGGTCGCTCGCCACCACCCCGCGGTGGTTGCCGACCGCCTCCGGCGAGATGTGTTCGTACGCCCGGGTGAGGCGGGCCACCCCGCTCGCGTGCAGCCCGGCCTTGTGCGTGAACGCGTACCGGCCCGAATACGGCTGCCGGGAGTCGGGGGCGACGTTGGCCACCTCGGCCACGTAGTGCGAGACCTCGGTGAGGCGCTCGACGGCGCCGTCGGGCAGACAGTCGGCGCCCATCTTCAGAACGAGGTTGGCCGCGATCGGGATGAGGTCGGCGTTCCCCGTGCGCTCGCCGTACCCGTTCACCACGACCTGGACCTGCTGCACTCCGTGTTCGACGGCGACGAGCGAGTTCGCAACGGCGCAGCCGGTGTCGTTGTGCACGTGGATGCCGAGTGGCGTCCGGACCTGCGGCGCAACGGCATCCACGGTCAGCGCCACGTCGAACGGTAACATCCCGCCGTTCGTGTCGCACAACACGAGGCGTTCGGCACCGGCCTCCTCGGCGGCGACCAGCACCGCCACGGCGAACTCGGGGTTCGAGCGATGCCCGTCGAAGAAGTGCTCGGCGTCGAAGAATACCCGCCGGCCCTCGCGACGCAGGAACGAGACCGAGTCGTGGACCATGGCCACGGCCTCGGCAAGGTCGGTCCGGAGCGTCTCGATGACGTGGAGGTCCCAGGACTTGCCGACCAGGCAGACCACCTCGGTGCCGGCCTCGAGGAGATCACGGAGCACCGCCGAGTCCTCGGCCCGCTCCCCCGCCTTTCGGGTCATGCCGAACGCCGTGAGGATGGCGTGTTCGAGCTCCTCCTTGGTGGCGAGCCGGAAGAACTCCGTGTCGCGCGGGTTCGCGCCCGGCCACCCGCCCTCGATGTAGGGCACGCCGAGCTGGTCGAGCTTGTGCAGGATTCGCAGCCGGTCCTCGATCGAATACGAGAACCCGGTGCCCTGGGCGCCGTCGCGAAGCGTCGTGTCGTACAGCTCGACGGACGTCACGACTGCGCCCCTTCCATCACCAGGTCGCCGACCTCGGACGTGGAATAGCCCATCTCGCCCGCCCGCATCGAGGCCATCTTCGAGCACGCGAACCGGATCCCGGCGTCGAGCCGGGCCGCCGCGGCCGGCTCCTCGAGCTCGGCGAGCAACATCTGCACGGCCCCGATCGCCGCGAGCGGGTTGATCGTGCCTTTGCCCGTGTGGTCCGGCGCGGTCCCGCCGATCGGCTCGAACATCGACACGCCGTCCGGGTTGATGTTGCCGCCGGCGGCGATGCCCATCCCGCCCTGGATCATGGCCCCCAGGTCCGTGATGATGTCGCCGAACATGTTGTCGGTGACGATCACGTCGAACCGGCTCGGCTGATCCAGGAAGTAGATGCACGCCGCGTCGACGTGGACGTAGTCCCGTTCGACGTCGGGGTAGTCGGAGGCGCCGACCTCGTCGACGACCCTCTGGTAGAGGTCGCCGGCGAAGGTGAGCACGTTCGTCTTGTGGACGAGCGTGAGCTTTCGGCGCCTCCGACCGGCCAGCTCGAACGCGTATCGCACGATGCGCTCGACCCCGTGACGGGTGTTGATCGACTCCTGTACCGCGACCTCGTGCGCGGTCCCCTTGCGGTGGAACCCTCCCGCCCCGCCGTACAGGCCCTCGGAGTTCTCACGGACCACCACCAGATCGACGTCGCCCTCCGAATGGGACGGCACGAGCGTCTTCACGCCCGGGAACCGGACCACCGGCCGAAGGTTCACGTACTGATCCAGCTCGAACCGGACCCGCAGCAGCAGGTCGCGCTCGAGCACCCCCGGCCTGACCCGCCCGTCCCCGACTGCCCCCAGGAGGATCGCGTCCATCGCCTTCAGCCGCGCGAGCTCCTCGTCGGGCAGGACCTCGCCGGTGCGCAGGTATCGCTCGGCCCCGAGGTCGAACCGGACGAGCTGGACGTCGAACCCTTCGCGAACGGCCTCGAGCGCCTTCAGACCCTCGCCGACCACCTCGGGCCCCGTGCCGTCGCCGGCGATGACGCCGATGCGATGCGTTCGGGTCACGGCGTCACCGGCTCCGCTTCTTCGTGGTTCGCGACCGCGAACGCCCGGTTCACGGCGGCCAGGTACGCCCGAGCGCTCGCCTCGACCACGTCGGTGGCCACGCCACGGCCGGTGACCCGGCGCCCGTCCACGTCGAGCTGCACCACCACGTCACCGAGGGCGTCCGTCCCGCCGGTCACGGCCGAGACCTGGAAGCTCACGAGACGTCCCTCGACGCCCGCCGCGCGCTGGATGGCGCCCATCGCCGCGTCGATCAGGCCGTCGCCGAGGGCGGACTCCTCGATCACCTCCCCGCCGCGCTTGAGGTGCACCGTGGCGCGAGGTTGGAGGTGCGTGCCTCCGCCGACGACGACCGAGTCGAGCACGAACGTGTCCTCCTCGGCCGATCCGAGCTCCTCCGACACGATCGCCGCGAGATCCTGGTCGGTGAGCTGGATCTTCCGGTCGGCCAGCTCCTTGAACCGCACGAACGCCCGGTTCAGGTGGTCGCCGTCCAGCTCGATCCCGATCTTGGCCAGGGCGTCGGCGAACGCGTGCCGGCCGGAGTGTTTGCCGAGCACCAGCCGGTTGCCTTCCAGGCCGATCTCGAGCGGGTCCATGATCTCGTAGGTCGCCCGGTTGCTGAGCACGCCGTGCTGGTGGATGCCGCTCTCGTGGGCGAATGCGCTCGAGCCCACGACGGCCTTGTTGTTCTGCACGCCGTAGCCGGTGGTCATGCTGACGAGCCGCGAGGTCCGGGTGATCTCCTTGAGGTTCAACCCGTGCCCGACGCCGAGCGCCTCGCGGCGGGTGCGCACGATCATCGCGACCTCCTCCAGCGAGCAGTTCCCGGCGCGTTCGCCGATGCCGTTCACCGCGACCTCGACCTGCCGGGCGCCGTTCACCATGCCGGCGAGCGAGTTCGCCACGGCCAGCCCGAGGTCGTTGTGGCAGTGGGTCGAGATGACCACGTGGTCCGGCGTGGCCTCGCGGACGGTCCGGACGAGCTCGCCGAACTCGTGCGGCATGGCGTACCCCACCGTGTCGGGGACGTTGATCGTGGTGGCCCCGGCCTCGACGGCCACGCGGAAACACTCGAGCAGGAAGTCGAGCTCGGTGCGCGTGGCGTCCTGCGCGCTGAACTCGACGTCCTCCGTGTAGCCGACGGCCTGCTTCACGCCGGCGCGGATGGCCTCGACCACCTGGTCCTGCGACATGCGGAGCATGTCCTGCATGTGGATCTGGCTCGTCGAGATGAACGTGTGGATCCGCCAGCGATCGGCGCCCTTCAGCGCTTCGGCGGCGCGGTCGATGTCGCCGGGGGTGACCCGGGCCAGCGCCGCGATCACGGGCCCGCGGACGCTCGAGGCGATCTCGCGCACCGCCTCGAACTCGCCGTCGCTGGAGATGGGGAACCCCGCCTCGAGCACGTCGACCTGGAGACGGGCCAGCTGCTCCGCGATCTCGACCTTCTCCGCCTTGGTCAGGGCGATCCCGGGCGCCTGCTCCCCATCGCGAAGCGTGGTGTCGAAGATCCGGACCTGGTCGGTGCGTATTACGTCGGTGCCCGCTACCGGTTCGCTGCTCGAGCGGGCTACGTCGGGGTCGCTCATGTCGGTGGCACCTTCCTCTCGGACTCCAGCCAGGGCATCATCCGGCGCAGGTCCCGCCCGACGTCCTCGAGCTGAGAGGCCCGCGCCTCCTGCCGCATCCGGAGGAAGTTGGGGAAGCCGGCCTCGGCCTCCCCGATCCACTCCTTGGCGAAGGCGCCGCCCTGGATCTCGTCCAGGATGCGGCGCAGCTCCTGCTTGGTCTGGTCGTTCACGATGCGGGGACCGCGGGTGTAGTCGCCGTATTCGGCCGTGTCGCTGATCGAGTGGCGCATCCACGACAGCCCACCCTCGTACACGAGGTCCACGATCAGCTTGAGCTCGTGCAGGCACTCGAAATACGCGATCTCCGGCTGGTACCCGGCCTCGACGAGCGTCTCGAACGCCGAGCGCACCAGCGCGCTGGTCCCGCCGCACAAGATGGTCTGCTCGCCGAACAGGTCGGTCTCGGTCTCCTCCTTGAACGACGTCTCGATGACGCCGGCTCGCGCCACCCCGATGCCGGCGGCGTAGGCGAGCGCGCGCTCGCGGGCCTTGCCGGTGGCGTCCTGGTGCACCGCGACGAGCGCCGGGGTCCCGATGCCCTGTTCGTACGTTCGACGGACCAGATGGCCGGGGCCCTTGGGGGCGATCATGGTGACGTCGACGTCCGCCGGCGGCTCGATCGTCCCGAAGTGCACGTTGAACCCGTGGGCGAACATCAACATGTCGCCGGCCTTCAGGTTCGGGGCGATCTCCTTCCCGTACACGGCCGCCTGCGCGGTGTCCGGCAGCAGCACCATCACGACGTCGGCCTCCGCGACGGCCTGGGCCGTCGGCTTGACCGTCAGCCCGGCCTCCTCCGCGGCCGGCCGGGAGCTCGATCCCTCCCGGAGCCCCACGCGCACGTCGAACCCGCTGTCCTGCAGGTTCAGCGCGTGGGCGTGCCCCTGGCTGCCGAACCCGAGCACCGCGATCTTCTGCCCCGCGAGCGCCGAGGGATCGGCGTCGTTCTCGTAGTGGATGTTCGCCAACGGGAATCCCCTCTCCGATCGATCAGACGCCGCCGCCGGTCCACTCCTCGGCCCCGGCGGCGGCGGCCCGGGCTCGGCGTCCCTTCTCGCGGATGCCGCGGCCGCCTCGCGCCAAGGCGATCCGGCCGGTCCTGGACAGCTCGATCACCCCGAAGTCCCCGAGCAGCGACAGGAGCGCCTCGAGCTTCTCGGGTCGTCCGGTCGCTTCGACCGTCAGGGTCGAGCTCGTGACGTCGACCACCGACGCCCGGAACACCGTGGCGATCTCCATCACGCGAGGCCGGTCGTCGCCGCTGGCCTTGACCTTGACCAGCATCAGCTCCCGCTCGACCGCCTCGCCGGGATCGTGCTCGAGGATCTTGATCACGTTCACGAGCTTGTTCAGCTGCTTCGTGATCTGCTCCAGGGGCTTGCGGTCGACGCGCACGACGATCGTCATGCGCGAGAGCCCGTCGTCGCTGGTCGGGCCCACGGCGAGCGAGTCGATGTTGAACCCCCGCGCCGCGAACAGCCCGGCCACCCGCGTGAGCACGCCCGGCTTGTCCTCGACCAGCACCGAGATCGTGTGCAGGTACTTGCCGTTCATGCGACCGGGGCCTCCTCGGGATCGTTCACGGGACGAAGGCCCTCGGGTCCGACGATGATGTCGTCGTTCGACGACCCCGCCGGCACCATGGGGAAACACATCTCCTTCGAGTCGACGCGGAAGTCGATCACGACGCTGCGGTCGGTGATGGACAGCGCCTTGTCGATGACGGCGTCGACCTCGTCGGGGTGGTCGGCCCGCAGGCCCACGGCCCCGTACGCCTCGGCCAGCTTCGCGTAGTCGG
Organism: Actinomycetota bacterium; assembly: GCA_036374435.1. Taxonomy (GTDB): domain Bacteria; phylum Actinomycetota; class UBA4738; order UBA4738; family HRBIN12; genus CALGFI01. The sequence continues at coordinate 27,455 of DASUTU010000151.1, forward strand.
GGACGTCGTAGGACAGGTACACCTGCGAGTACCGCTCCTCGTAGAACAGCTCCTGCCACTGGCGGACCATCCCGAGATGGGCGTTGTTGATGATGGCCGTGATGAACGGGATGTTCTCGGTCCGGCTGGTGGCCAGCTCCTGCGCGGTCATCTGGAAACACCCGTCGCCGTCGATGGCGATCACGCGTTTGTCGGGGCGCCCGGCCGCCGCGCCGAGCGCCGCGGGCACGGCGAACCCCATCGTTCCGAGGCCGCCCGAGTTCACCCACGTCCGAGGCTCCGTGAACCTCCAGAACTGTGACGCCCACATCTGGTGCTGCCCCACGCCGGCGACGACGACCGCGTCGCCCTTGGTCATCTCGTAAAGGCGCTCGATGGCGAACTGTGGCTTGAGCGGGCCGTCGGCGGGCTGCTCGTACCGGAACGGGTACTCCCGCTTCCATCCTTCGAGCGTCGCGAGCCACTCGGACCGGTCGGGAACGCCACCGGTCTCCTCCTGCTGCCGCTTCAGCTCGGCGTGGAGCTTGGCGATGACGTCGCGGGCGTCGCCCACGATCGGCACGTCGGCCGTGCGGTTCTTCCCGATCTCCGCCGGGTCGATGTCGACGTGGATGATCTTCGCGTTCGGCGCAAACGACGAGAGCTGTCCGGTCACGCGGTCGTCGAACCGCGCCCCGAGCGCGACCAGCAGGTCCGCCTTCTGCATCGCCGTCACCGCCGGATAGGCGCCGTGCATCCCCGGCATGCCGAGCGCGAGCTCATGGGTGTCGGGGAACGCCCCCCTCGCCATCAGCGTGGTGGTCACGGGCAGGCGCCCGTCGGTGGCGAGCTTGAACAGCTCCCTGCTCGCGTCGGCCTTGATCACGCCGCCGCCGACGTACAGGACCGGCTTGCGGGACTCCAGGATCATCTTCACCGCGCTGCGGACCTGCTTGAGGTTGCCCTTCGTGGTCGGCTTGTAGCCCGGGAGATCCACCGAGTCGGGCCACCGCCAGGTGATCTCCTGGAGCTGGACGTCCTTGGGCACGTCGATCAGGACGGGGCCGGGGCGGCCCGTGCTGGCGATGTGGAACGCCTCGCGGATCGTCTCGGCGAGCTCGTTGGCGTCCTTGACCAGGTAGTTGTGTTTGGTGATCGGCATCGTGATGCCGCAGATGTCCGCCTCCTGGAAGGCGTCGTTGCCGACCACCGGCGTGGGGACCTGCCCCGTGATGGCCACCACCGGGACCGAGTCCATCTTGGCGTCGGCGAGCGCCGTGACCAGGTTGCAGCCGCCCGGGCCCGACGTGGCGATGGCCACACCCACCTTGCCGGTGGCCCAGGCGTAGCCCTCCGCAGCGTGGCCGGCCCCCTGCTCGTGCCGGCACAGGACGTGGCGGATGTTCGCCTCGATCAGCGGGTCGTAGGCGGGCAGGATGGCCCCGCCGGGGATGCCGAAGACGGTGTCGACGCCTTCGCCCTCCAGGGCCTTGAACAGCGCCTGGGCGCCGGTGACCTTCATCGGGCCGCCGCCGGAACGTCCCGCTCCTCCACCGGCCCGGTGGGCACCCGGTGGACCGTCGCCCCCATCCGGTGCGCCAGGTTCCGCACCTGCCGCTCGAACTCCCAGGGGGTCCAGTCCCGTCGGTGGGTGGTCATCCCGGCGTCGTCCAGGCCGCCGCCGAAGTCGAACCCGGCGTCCAGGTAGGCCACCTCCTCGCCGAAGAACCGGTCGAGCTGGGGCCGGTCGGCGGGGTCGGCGACGTCCACCGTGACCTGGCCCGGCCCCTCCCACAACACGCGCGCGACCGTGCGCCCGCCTCGCTCGAACTCGTAGCGCATGTCGATCTCCTCCTTGCCTGGTGGGACGGGCCTGGAACGGGAACCCCGGGTAGCAAAAGCCCCTCGCGTGGCGAGGGGCATCTGGCGCGGACCGGGGCCTCGAGGGCCCGGCCGCGCCTACCTAATAAGTACGAGGACGTGCTGCTCGGCGAACGCTCCGTTCCCGTACATGGTCGGTCAAGTGTACGGGCGTGCCCTCGGCTGTCAACCCGCCACTTGGGCGATCTCGAGCGGACCGGCCGGCCGACCGCGACTGGCCCGGTCGAGGGGTACCTGCGAGGCCCTCAGCTCTCCCCGGCCGGCTCCGAGCCACCGCGGCGACGCTCCGCCGGGCCCTCGCGCATCGACGACAGGTTCCGGGCGCTGTCGATCAGCGACACGTGGGAGAAGGCCTGCGGGAAGTTGCCGAGCATCCGCCCCGCCTCCGAGTCGTACTCCTCCGAGAGCAGCCCGACGTCGTTTCGAAGCTCAAGGAGCCGCTCGAAGATCCCGCGCGCCTCCCGGCGCTTCCCGGACAGCGCCAGGCAGTCCACCAGCCAGAACGTACACGGTAGGAACGCACCTTCCCGACCGTGAACGCCCTCGACCTGCTCGTCGTTCTGGTAACGCGCGAGGAACCCGTCGCGGCCGAGGTCCCGCCGGATCGCGGCGATCGTGCCCTGGACCCGCTCGTCGTCGATGGGGAGGAACCCGACGAGCGGGATCATCAGCAGCGAGGCGTCCAGGCGCTCGGACCCGTAGAACTGCGTGAACGTGTTGCGGTCGGCGTCGAACCCCTTCCGACATACCTCCTGGTGGATCTCGTCGCGGATGGCTCGCCACCGGTCGACGGGGCCGTCCAGCCCGAACTCCTTGACCGAACGCACGGCGCGGTCGAACGCCAGCCACGCCATCACCTTCGAGTGGGTGAAGTCACGCCGCGGCCCGCGGACCTCCCAGATGCCTTCGTCGGGCTCGCGCCACGCGCCCTCCAGGAAGTCCAGCACGGCTCGCTGCACGCGCCACACCGACTCCTCCTGCTCGATCCCGCCGAGGGCTGCCTGGTGCAGGAGGTCCACGACCTCGCCGTAGACGTCGAGCTGGAACTGCTGGGAGGCGGCGTTGCCGATCCGGACGGGCCTGGACCCTTCGTAGCCGGGGAGCCAGTCGAGCTCGAGCTCGGTCAGCCGGCGCTCGCCGGCCACCCCGTACATGATCTGGAGCTCCGAGGGCCGGCCGGCCACCGCCCGAACCAGCCAGTCGCGCCACGCCCGGGCCTCCGACTCGTACCCGGCGAGCAGGAGTGAGTAGAGCGTGAAGGTGGCGTCGCGGATCCAGCAGTAGCGATAGTCCCAATTGCGGACGCCGCCGAGCGCCTCGGGGAGCGACGTCGTCGTCGCCGCCAGGATGCCTCCGGTCGGCGCATACGTGAGGGCCTTCAACGTCAGGAGCGAGCGCATCACCGCCTCACGCCACTCGCCCTCGTAGTTGCACCGCGCCGACCAGTCGCGCCAGATCTGCTCCGTGTGCTTGACGGCCCAGCGCGGGTCGAGCGGAGGCGGCGGGGCCTCGGTGGAGGGATGCCAGGTCAGCGAGAACGCCGCCGACTGCCCCTCTCGCACCGTGAACTCGGAATACGTGGCGAAGTCCCGGCCCTCGAGCGGAACGTCCGCGACCAGCTCGACGGCGTCCGGCCCCGCGATCGCCGAGATGCCGGTGGCGGTCCGGCGAACCCACGGGACGACGCGGCCGTAGTCGAACCGGATGCGGAACTCCATCCGCATGGGAACGGCGCCGTCGATCCCCTCGACGATGCGGAACAGGTCGGCCTCGTGGCGCCGAGGCGGCATGCAGTCGACGACCCGCACGGTCCCATCCGCTGTCTCGTGTTCGGTCTCGAGCACCAGCGTGTCGCCCCGGTACCGCCGCGTGGTGCGGCGGATCTCGCCCGCCGGGGCGAGCAGCCAATGCCCGTGCTCCTCCGTGCCGAGCAGCGCGGCGAAGCAGGCGCCGGAGTCGAACCGCGGGACGCACAACCAGTCGACGCTCCCCGCGCGAGAGATGAGCGCGGCGGTGTGCGTGTCGCCGACGAGCGCGTAGTCCTCGATCGGGGCCGGCACGTCCTACTCGGCCCCCGGACGATCCCGGCGAGCCGCCGGTCCTCGGCACTCAGCCTGCTCGGACTGCGCGCTCCACCCTACCGAGACCACGCTCCACCCTACCGAGACGACGACCCGGACTCGGTGCGTTCGCCGGTCTCGACCACCCGCCACATCTCGGCCGCGATGGCGGCGCCCGCGATCACCAGCAGGCCCGTCAGGTAGAACCACACCATGAGCACGATGACGCCGGTCAGGGCGCCGTAGGTCGCGGTGAAGTTGGCGAAGCTCCGCGCGTAGACGGAGAACCCCGCGGTGAGCGCGGCCCAGCCGACCGCGACGGCCAGGGCGGCCTTGATCGCCCACTCCCAGCCGCCGTGTCGCCGCTGCGGCGCGAACCGATAGAGCGCGGCCACCGCGGCCGCGACGAGCAGGATCATCACCACCCACCGTCCGACCGTGAGGACCCACGGGGCGTGGTCGAACGCGAGCGGCAGGACGGCGACGACGCCCGTGAGCACCAGGATCACCGCGAGCGCCGCCGCGGTGAACGCCAACGCCAGGGCTCGGAGCTTGAGGAACGGCCGTTGCTCCTCCTCGCCGTAGGCGAAGGCCACCGCCTTGATCGCGCTCGCCATGCCGCTGGACGCCGTCCACAAGACGCCGACCAGGCCGACCGCCAGGCCCCAGCCCAGCCCGCCAGACCCGGCGAGCGACTCCAGCTCCTCGCCCACGACCGTGCGCGCCTCCGGCGAGACCGACCCGAGGATCCGGTCCACCTGTTCCTGCACCTCGCCGACGTCGGAAGCGAGGCCGTAGACCGTCACCAGGACGATCAGCGTGGGGAACAGGGCCAGGGTGCCCCAGAACGCGATCCCGGCGGCCACGAGGCTGAGTCGCTCCTCCCGAGAACGTTCGCGGACCCCCAGCAACACCTTGCGCCAGCGCGCCACGTCGATGCCCGTGACCCGGACGAGCGCCGGGTCGAGCCGCCGGCCGACCCGCTCCGCGGTTGTCCCCACCGTTTCAGTATCCCCGGGGAGGGCCGTCAGGAGCGGGGGCGTATCGGGGTTCGGCGAATCCGCCGTGGCCCCGTCCCTTCAGCGAGGGCCCGTCCCAACCATCCCCCGGCGAAGCGATCGTCCCCTCGGCTCGGGTCCACGGCCGACACACCGAGCACGCGGCACGCGTGCCGGGCGCTCCGCAGGGAGACAACCCATTCGAGAACGCTGCGCGCGAGGAGGACACCATGACGAATCTGGCATCGGAGCTGCTGATCGAGCGGTTGATCGCCTGAGCCGATCCAGCCGCAGTACCTCGCCGCCGTGATCGACCGGACGGCATCCGACGACGCGATCGTCGTGTCGGACTCGGGAACGGTCAGCACGTGGGCCGCCCGGCACATCGGGATGCGCGGAGAGCGGCAGTTCCACCTGTCCGGCAACCTGGCGACGATGGCCTGTGGGCTCCCCTACGCGATCGCGGCCCAGGTGGCGCACCCCGGGCGCGAGTGCGTCGCGTTCGTGGGCGACGGCGGATTCGCGATGTTGATGGCCGAGTTCCACACCGCGTGCTGGCACGACCTGCCGATCAAGGTGATCGTCTGCAACAACGCCCTGCTCGGCCAGATCCTGTGGGAGCAGATGGCCCTCGGGTATCCGGAGCACGGCGTCCGGTTCCCGACCCACATGGACTTCAGCGGCTGGGCCGAGGCGTGCGGTGGCCTGGGCATCCGCGTGGAGTAACCCGGCGACCTGGAGCCGGCGATGCCTGAGGCGTTCCGCCACCCCGGCCCCGCACTGCTCGACGTCGTGGTGAACGCGGACGAGCCGCCGGTACCGCCGAAGGTCTCGTACGACCAGGCGAAGTCGTTCCTCGAGGCGTTCCTGAAGGGGCAGCCCCGTCGGGCCTCGATCGCGTCGACCCTGTTCCGGGACAAGCTGGACCGGCTGAAGACATAGGGTGCGGATCGAGCGCCTGGACGTCGCGTCTTTCCGCGTCCCGCTCCCCCGAGCCCGAGGCCGATCGCCCAGCTCCGCGTGCGTGGCCGGGGGCGATCGTCTCGATCAGCCGCTGGAGCGATCGCGCACCGCCCCCCGGCGGTGGGACCGCAGCGCGGACAGTGGCAGCTCGGTGAGCCGGGCGTCTCCGCTCTCGCGGAGCCCGCGACACACGCGGTGGATCGCGAAACCGACCAGGGTCGGCAACACGAACACGAGTCCTCGGAACACCCAGGTCACGGTGACGATGTCGAACGCGAACCACGTGGCGATCAGGTCGTTGCTCGCCGCCGCCAGCAGCACCGCGTAGAAGGTCAAGGTCGCGGCGCCGAGCGCGGTTCGGACCGGCCGGTCCCTGGGCCGCTCCAGCAGATGGTGCTCGCCCCGGTCGTGGGTCACCCGGCGTTCGAGGAAGGGCCAGGCGTACAGGAGCGCGAACGTGAGGCCGGGCAGGAGCACGGCGGGGAAGAACGGCTCGGGGATCTCGTACCCGAAGGCCCGGATCTCCCAGTTCGGGAACAGGCGCAGGGCCCCCTCTAGCCAGCCCACGTACCAGTCCGGCTGGGCCGGCGACGTCACCTGCGACGGATCGAACGGCCCGTAGAGCCACACCGGGTTGATCTGGACCAGGCCGCCGAGGCCGGCCAGAACCGCGGCCACCAAGAGGAAGAGCCCGACCGACTTCACGGCGTAGGTGGGCCACAACCTGGAGCCCACGACGTTGCGCTCCGTGAACCCGGGACCCGGGAACTGCGTGTGCTTCTGGTGCCAGACCAGCGCGATATGGGCGCTCAACAGGCCGAGCAGGAGCACGGGCACGAGGAAGATGTGGAGCACGAACAGGCGGCCGAGGATCTGGTCCGAGGGGAACTCGCCGCCGAACAACAAGAACGCGATCCAGGTTCCGACGACCGGAACGGACAAGGTGATCGAGTACATGATGCGAAGGCCCGTCCCCGACAGCAGGTCGTCGGGCAGCGAGTACCCCGAGAAGCCGTTGAACAACGCGAGGAGCAACATGGTCACGCCGATGACCCAGTTGATCTCGCGCGGCCGGCGAAACGCGCCGGTGAAGAAGACCCGGCACAGGTGGACGACGATGGAGCCGAGGAACACCAGCGCCGCCCAGTGGTGGGTCTGCCGCATCACCATGCCGGCCCGCACGTCGAAGCTCAGCTCGAGCGTGGAGGCGAACGCCGACGAGACCTCCAGTCCTCGAACGGGTTCGTAGGAGCCCTGATACACGACCGGCGCGGAGCTCGGCTCGTAGAAGAACGCCAGGAAGGTCCCCGTCAGGACCAGCACCACGAAGCTGTACAGCGCGATCTCGCCCAACATGAACGACCAGTGGTCGGGGAACACCTTGCCCAGGGCGTCGTGCGCGAACCTGGACAGCCGCAGTCGGTCGTCGAGCCACCGGCCGATCCGGTCCTGGAACGGCGGAAGGGCGCCGTCGGAGCGACGTTCACCCACGCGGACGCCCCCAGAACCCCGGGCCCACCGGCTCGGGGAAGTCGTCGGTCGCGACGAGATACCCCTCGGCGTCCACCGACAGCGGCAGCTGGGGCAGCGGCCGGGCCGCCGGGCCCGCGATCGGGCGCGCGCCGTCGAGGACGTCGAAGGCGGACTGGTGACAGGGACAGAACAGCCGGTGTTGGCTCGGCTGGTACAGGCCGACCGGGCACCCGACGTGCGTGCAGACCTTCGAGTAGGCCACCACGCCGTCCGGCGCCCAGTCCTCCCGCCCGGGGAGCGGCCGGAACAAACCGGGATCCAGGCCGATCACCACCGTCTGGGAGTCCGCCTCGCCGACGTGTCCCTCCGGGAAGACCGTCAGGATCGTGCCGGGCGGCACATCGCTCGCCCGCACCGGGTCGCCTGCGGCGGTCACCGCCCGGAGCCCGCGGCGCCACTGCGTCCGGTACAGGGCGGCGCCCGGAGCGCGGCCGAGCGATCGGATCGGGAACAGGGCGGCGATGCCGAGGGCCCCGAGCGCCGCCGCGAGCAATCGCACCAGCGCCCGGCGCCGGCCGACGAGCTCGGCGCCCGTCTCGAACGCCGCCTCGGCCTGCCCACGCGGCCCTGGGGCGGACGCCAGCGGTTCCCGCGGCTCTTCGTCCTGACCGACCGGCATGAACCGCTTGGCCCACAAGATGAGCCCGACGCCGATCCCGCCCAGCGAGATCAGCAGCAGCGCCCCCTCGATCTGCGGCTGGCCGCCCGCCACGTAGACGACGGCGAGCCCCAGCGACGCGGCGACGCTGGCGCCGAACGCGATCCCGACCGAGACGCTCCGGCGGCGGCGAACGTCGTCGCTCATCCGTGCTCCCTTCCCTTGGCCCGCTCCGTCCTCGTTCCGATCCAGCGGATCACGATCAACAACGCGACCAGGCCCACACCGAGCGCCACGGCGCCCTCCACGACCGGACCGACGAAGCCGATCGGGGCTCCGCCCTCCTCGACGGGGTTCCGCAGGTACTCGACGTAGCGGACGATCGCGTTCGTCTCCTCCTCGTCGAACTCGAACCGCGGCATGGCGCCCTCGCCCGGACCACACGTCGGGCTGGTGTTCGGGCACCCCGGGCCGACGAGCATCGCCGCCGCCACCTCGACCGGAGAGGAGTGTCGGAGGGGGGGAACGACCTCCCCCGAGGTGAGCGCGCCGCCCACCCCGGTCGAGGAGTGGCAGGCGGCGCAGTTCTCGAGGTAGAGCTCCGCTCCCCGCGCGAGGTCCCCGCGTCCAGGCTCCGGCGCGGGGACGCCCGGGCCGGTGCCGCCGAACGTCTCCACGTGCTCGACGATGGCGGCGACCTCTGCCACGTCGTACCGCGGCTCGCCGCGACGAGCCTCCTCGTTCGGGTCCTCCAGCGGCATCCGGCCCGTCGCCAGCATGAAGTAGGTGTAGGCGCCACCGTCGAGATCGCCGTCCAGGTTCGGCCCGAACGAGGTCCCGTCGCCGGCCGAGCCATGACACCAGGCGCAGTCGCGCTGGTAGAGCACGGCGCCCGTGGGCTCGTCGACGGTCTCCGGCGTCACGCCCGGCGGCCGGTAGGGCGAAGCGGGTTGCGACGTCGTGCACGCCACGCCGGCCAGCGCGAGCCCCGCGACGGCGAGGACGAGCCGGGAGCGACGACCCATCTACGTCACCACCTCGGCGCCCATCCGCTCGTCCGGGGTGCGGGCCTCGACGTCCCGGAACGCGACGAAGACGATCGCCGCCGCGGCCACGAGGTAGACGGCCGACGGCGGGATCCACATCAGGGCGCCCGCGAGCTGCTGGTCCTCGAGCGGCGTGAGCCCCCACCGATCCGGCCCGTCGGCGTGCACCGGATACAGCGGAGACGTGGCGAACAACAGCAACGCGCCGAGGATCGCCCCCTGGAGCGCGGCCGCCACGAGGAACAGCGCGCGGCCGAGCACCCCGTGCAGGTCGCGAGGCCGGCCGCGGAGGACGATCGACCACACGAGCACCGACGGCAGCAGGAACGTGGCGTGTTCGAGCGCGTGAACGGGTGCGCGCTCGAGCGCCGCCGTGTACAGCGCCGGGGAGTGCCACGCCCACAGCGGGATCGTCAGGACGACCCAGGCGACGGCGGGTCGCCGCAGCCGCCGGATGGGCCCGGCCGTCGCCGCCCGAAGGGGCGCCGCCTGTCGCCGGACGCCGCGGGGAAGGCCAAGCAGGATGGTGGCGAGCGGACGCCCCACCACGAGCAGCGGAGCGGCAACCACCATCAACACCAGGTGCTGCAGCATGTGTGCCGAGAACAACGCCTCGCTCACGCGGTCCAGCGGCGACAGCAACGCCGCGGCGACGGCGAGCAGCCCGCCCACGAACGCCGCGGCCCGAGCGGCGGAGCGCGGCCGGGTGAGGCGTCGCGCCCCTCGCGCGTAGAGGATCCCCGACGCCAGCAGCCCGAACCCGACGAGCGGGTCGAGCGACCACGAGCCCCACACCTCGTTGAGGCCGACGGCGGTGTGCCCGAGCACTAGAACGCCTCCCGGCAACGTTCGATCAGGCCGATCGGGACGAAGCTCACCGCGATCAGAACCGCGAACAGGGCGCTCGACAGGACGCCCGTCTTCGCCAGCCACGTGACCCGCTCGCCCGGCGTGGGATCCGAACCCGTGCGGACGCGTCGAAGCTCGACGAACGCCCCGACCCCCGCGAGGACCGTCACGGCCAGCAGGCCGGCGTTCACGATTGCCAGGAACCCGTTCAGCTCCAGACCGAGGATGACGCCGGTGGGAGTTGCGGCGGGCGCGCACGCGACGACCTCGCCGAACGCCCAGCTCGACATCAGCTGCGCCGCCCACGCGGCCGGCGGCACCAGCAGCCCGAGCCACCCCAGGGGCGACCGACGAGTGCCTGCGCGCGAGTCCTGAACGGTGCGAGCGCTCGACATCACACGTGGGGGGCCAGGTAGATCGTCGACAGGACGAACAGCCAGACCACGTCGACGAAGTGCCAGTACATGGTGAAGTTCTGGACGCTCACGTGCCGCCGCTCGTCGAACGCCCCCCGCCACGCGCGCACCTGGACCCAGGCCGAGACCCCAAGGCCCACCAGGACGTGTGCCCCGTGCAGTCCGGTGAGCGTGAAGAACAGGGACCCGTACGCGTTCGTCCGGGGCGTGAACTCCTCGAGCACCTGGGGGTACTCGACGGCGAACTGGAGCGTGAGGAACGTCGCCCCCAGGATCCATCCGGCGAGCAACCCGAACCGGAGCCCCCGCTGTCGGCCCCGGCGGACGGCGCGATCGGCCAGGTGGACCGGAAGGCTGGAGGACCACAAGATCGCGCTCATCACGAGCGGCAGGGCGAGCTCGGGTTTGTCGATCCCGTCCGGCGGCCACGTCGGGCCGGCGCGGAACCGCAGGTACCAGTAGGACACGAGGAGCGTCGCGAAGAGGGCGGCCTCGGTGAGGATCAGCCACACCATCCCCCACCAGGCGAACGAGTCCGGGCCGTTCGCGTGCGCCGGGAGGGCCTCGTCCGGCCGGCCGGTGAGCTCGAGGTCTCGCTCGGCGACCGTCATGTCTCCTGGGTCTCCCCGCGAGGCCACAGCCAACCCATCGTCGCGGCGACCGACGCGATGGCCCCGACGACGGCCACACCCCAGGACGAGAACAGGACGCCGGTGAACGCCACGGTCATGGCGAGCGTCAGGAACAACGGCCACGGTGAGGCGTGCGGCATGTGGACGACGGCCCGGGGCTCGGCGTCGCCGATCGTTGTGGACAACGTCGCGTGGCCGTCGGCCAGCGGGCGGCCCCCTTCTTCGGGCGACTGCGCCCCGCCGCGCAGCTCGGGCTGGAACCACATCGGTTCGCGACTGCGGATGGTCGGAACCGTCTCGAAGTTGTATTCGGGCGGCGGAGAGCTGGTCGCCCACTCGAGCGTCTCTCCGCCCCAGGGGTCGTCGCCGGCCGGGGCACCGCGGCTCTTCGCCCGGAACCAGTTGACGAACGTGACCAGGATGCCGATGCCGAACACGGCGCCGCCGACCGTCGACAGCAGGTTCGGCAGCTCCCAGCCGAGGCCCGCGTGATAGGTGTACGTGCGCCGCGGCTGGCCGAGCAGGCCGGCGACGTGCATGGGGAAGAACGTCAGGTTGAAGCCGACGAACATCAACCAGAAGCTGATCTTGCCGAGGCGCTCGTCGAGCCGCCGGCCGAGCATCTTCGGCCCCCAGTGGTAGAGGCCGGCGAACATCGGGAACACCGCCCCGCCGACGAGCACGTAGTGGAAATGGGCCACGACGAAGTACGAGTCGGTGGTCGCCTGGTCGAAGGGCACGGCGCTGAACATCGCGCCGGTCAGGCCGCCGATCACGAACAAGACGAGGAACCCGAGCACGAACCACATCGCCGTCGACAGCACCAGCCGGCCGGAGACCATCGTCGCGAGCCAGGCGAAGATCTGGGTGCCGCTCGGCACCACCACGAGGAAGCTCGCCGCCGAGATGAACCCCATCGCGATCGTCGGCAGCCCCACGGCGAACATGTGGTGCACCCAGACGCCGAAGCTGATGACGAAGATGGCGAGCTCGGCGAGGACGATGTAGGTGTAGCCGATCATCGGCCGTCGCGAGAACGTCGGGATGATCGCCGAGACCAGGCCGAGGGCCGGCAGGACGATCAGGTAGACCTCGGGGTGCCCGAAGAACCAGAACAGGTGCTGCCACAACACCGGATCGCCGCCGCCGGCGATGTCGTAGAAGTGGAAGCCGAACTTGCGCTCGAGCTCCAGGAGGACGGCCGCCACCGTGAGGGCCGGGAGCGCGAAGACGACGGTCAGCGCGAACGCGACCTCGCCCCAGACGAAGATCGGGATCCGGTTGAGGGTCATCCCGGGCGCCCGGAGCTTCAGGATCGTGACCAGGAAGTTGATCGCCCCGGCGGTGGTCGAGACGCCCAGGAAGATCAGCGACAGCGCGTAGAAGTCGATCGCCAGGCTCGGCGTGAACTCGGCGTTCGCCAGCGGCAGGTAGTTGAACCAGCCGGCGTCCGGGGCCTGCCCCGCCAGGAACGCCGAGTTGAGGAAGACCCCCGCGGCCAGGAACACCCAGTAACCGAACGCGTTCAGCCGGGGGAAGGCCATGTCGCGCGCGCCGATCATGAGCGGCACGAAGTAGTTGCCGAACCCCGAGAGCACCGGGGTGGCGAACAGGAACATCATCGTCACGCCGTGCATCGAGAACAGCTCGTTGTAGGCCTGGGGCGAGAGCACCTCGAGGTCCGGCGCGGCGAGCTGCATGCGGAGCAGGCCCGCCTCGATCCCGGCGATCACGAAGAAGACGAACCCCGTGTACAGGTACCGGAGGCCGATCCGCTTGTGGTCGACCGTTCCGACGAACCCGGCGAGCCCCGTTCCCTCGTGCCAAACGGCCTCGAGGCGTTCGGCGTACGAGACCATCAGGTCAACCCCTGGAGGTACTCGACGATCAGGTCCAGCTCCTCGGCCGAGATCTCGGTCGGCGGCATGACGGCGCCGGGTTTGACGGTCTGCGGGTTCGCGATCCAGTCGGCGAGGTTCTCCCGCGTGTTCTCGATCGTGCCGGCGCCGAGGGTCTCCCGGGACGCGACGTGGGTGAGATCCGGCCCGAGCGTCCCCGAGGCGTCCGTGCCGCGGACGGTGTGGCATCCGACGCACGACGAACGGAGGAACGCGTCCAGACCGGCCTGGTCGGCCGGCGACGCCGCGGGGGCGGTCTCGTTCTCGAGCCAGCGCTCGAACTCGCCGGGCGGCTCGGCCACGACGAACAGCGCCATGTTGGCGTGCTGGAGCCCGCAGTATTCCGCGCACTGGCCGCGGTAGGTTCCGGGCGTCCCGGTTCGAACGTCGACGACGTTGGTGCGCCCGGGGACCATGTCGATCTTCGGCGCGAGCTGCGGCACCCAGAAGCTGTGGATCACGTCGACCGTGGTGACCTCGAACCGAACGGTCTGCCCCGTCGGGATGTGGATCTCGTTCGCCGTAACGGCGCCGCCCGGATACCGGGCCTCCCACCACCACATGTGGCCGACGACCTCGATCGTGAGCTCGGCGTCGTCACCCTCCCGCGTGATCGCGTTCAGGTCGCGGACGGACACGACGAAGACGCCGGTCAGGATCACCACCGGAACGATCACGCCCGCGACGACAACGAACGGCTCGCCCCAGCGAGAGGACGAGGCGTCGACCTCCAGGCCCTCGCGCCGGCCGCGGAGGAACGCCACCGCCATCAGCCCGGCCACGACGGCCAGCACCGCCAGGGAGATCCACAACATCAGCCACCAAAGGCCGTCGATGCGCTGCGCGCTCTCCCCTTGGGGGTCCAGAACGGACGGGGCGTCGCCGTTGCACGAAACGGCCGCGGCTGCGAGCAACACCGCGGCCGTCCACACACACGTGCGCGCCGGTGGTCTCTCGATAGCTGGGTCTCCCGAACGCATCGCCCGGCGAGTCCGTCTGACTGTTCCCGGAGCGTGGCCGGGCCTAAACGAGAGGGAACGGGACTAGGGGATCGAGCAGCCGGGCGGCGGGTACCCCACGTTCTCCAGCAGCGCCGCCCGGATGGTGACGGGCGAGAGCTCGATCCCGCGCTCGATCTCCATGTCCGATTGCCGCTGGTAGAAGACCATGACGGCATGCCCGTAGTTGCGGCACCGGACGCTGCGCGCCCAGTCGATCGCGAGCAGGGTGAGCGCGAGGATCACCACCCCGACCAGGATCGCCATGACGATCGGCCGGGTGCGAGGCGTGCTCGGCTCCGCCTCCGTCGCCATCACGCTCTTCTCGCCCTCGCCCTCGCCCTTGCCCCGCCTCGACACGCAGGCAATCCTGCCCCACCGCGGGCCGGCCGTCGTCCGCCGTTCGGCCTACCCGGGTCCGTTCCGATGCATGGGTCTCGGGCGCCCGGGCGTTCGCCGGCGGCCGCCGCCGCATGGCGGGACCGGGGACCCTCGGCCCGCCGGTGAGGGGCCGAAGGCCCCCACCCAGCAACCCCGCCCGTGCCGAATCCTTGTCCAAACGTCCGCGGCGAGATCGGGGGCGGGAGGAGGGTCGTCGATGGAGCGCATCACAAGTGATCGCAAGGCCTTCGGCATCGCCCTGGCGATCGCCGCCGCGATGCTGCTCGGGGGGGCGGGCGTCGGCGTCGCGGTGCTCGCGGCCGGAGGGGGGGCCGGACACCCTGTCCGAGCGGCGACGGCGTCCGCGGACCCCGGCCTGGATCTCCGCACGGTGCCGGCCTCGGTGGCCGGGCACTATCACGCCGCCGCCGAACATCCCGGCGTGTACGCGGAGGTCCCGTGTTTCTGCGGGTGTGAGGCCATGCTCGAGCATCGGTCCCTGCTGGACTGCTTCGTCCGCCCGCAGGGGGGATGGGAGCCGCACGCCGCCGGCTGCGCGGTGTGCCTGGACGAAAGCGTGATGCTCCGGTCCATGTTCGCCCGAGGCCTCCCGACCGATGAGATCCGGGCCGAGATCGTGGACGCCTACACCGCAACGTGAGAGGGGAGCGGAATCGCCGATGACCAACCGCCGCACCACGAAGACCGCGAGGCGGGCCGCCGCCTCCAGACGTTCCGTCGGATCCTTCCGGTCGAAGGCGACGCTGGTGGTGGGAGTCGTCGCGACGGTCGTCGCCGTCGGGATCGCCCTTGTGGCCATCCGCCCGTCCGGAAGCGACGAGGCCACGCTCGATCTGGCCCCGACCGGCGAGGTGAACGAGATGGGGCTCCCGGTGGTGGCGACCCCGGGAGGCGTATCGGGGTCGGCGGCCGCGGGCGGGCTCGAGGTCCGCGGCGCGCTCTGGGAGATGGGTCAGGTGCCGCTGAACGTGGCGGTTCGGCCGTCCTGGACGCTGCTGAACTCGTCGGAGTCGACCGTGTCGATCGGCGACCCCCATCCCGAAGTTCGAGCCGGTTGTTGCCCCGGCCCGTTCTCGATCGGTCACCGTGAGCTCGGCCCGGGTCAAAGCACCACGCTCACGTTCGAGCTGGCGATGCATCCCGGCATGGACGGGTGGCACGACTTCGCGGTGCACGTCCCGGTGATCTCGGCCGACGGCGACGAAGACGTGCTCGAGCTCGCCGTGACCGGAGACTTCCGAGGCACCCTCGCGGCCTAGGGGCCCGAAGCCGCCGGGCACCCGGGAGATGCCCGGCGGCGTCCTGCCGAACCGGTTCGCTATAGCGGCGGGTTCGCGAGCTCGGCGAGCTGGAAGCGCCTGCTCCGGGAACCACGCCCCCGCGGCGGGATCGATCAGTCCCCACTCGGGGTCGACGGTCTCACCGGCGGGGCCGAGCCCTCGGGTGCATTCGCCGTCGGACTCCCCGGGCGTCTTCACCCACAGGTACGCGTCGACCAGCGGGTTGCCGGTGTCCAAGGTCGGCCTCGGCCCGAGGCCCCGGCCCGGCGGGTTGCACCAGTCCTGGGGATCCGGGTAGGCAGGAGGCGCCCACGGCCC